>CAWUWF010000199.1:0-32549 GCA_963925935.1 uncultured Arenicella sp.
AAACAAGAGCTTGATAAAAACTAGCTTCGATAATCGGCATTGATCGACACGTAATCGTGCGATAAATCAGACGTCCATACATGAAATCTCTGATCACCCGCGTTCAGATCAATACGAATCTCTATTTCAGATTGTTCGAAAACTTTTTTACCAGCGGCTTCAGTATAAGTGCTAGCGGGCTCTCCGCGCTCAATCAATGCGACGCCATTAATTGATAAGTTCATTGCGCTGATGTCTAAAGTTTCGACATCAGCCTTACCGACTGCCATTAATAAACGCCCCCAGTTTGGGTCGCTAGCGAATAAGGCTGTTTTAACTAAAGGAGAATGCGCAACTGAATAAGCGATGCTCTTGGCATCCGCCACGCTAAATGAGTTGACGATTTCAATTTTGACGAACTTACTGGCCCCTTCAGCGTCGCGAATAACTGCAGTGGCCAGGCTTATCAATACGCTCTCGATAGCAGAATAGAGTTGTTCAGCACGCGGGTCAGCCAGAGAGTTAATCTCGCTATTACCAGCTTCACCTGTTGCCAGCAGCATCAGTGCGTCATTAGTCGACGTGTCAGAATCGACCGTAATTCGATTAAAACTCGCCTCAGTCGCACGATCTAACAGAGCCTGCAAAGTAACTTTATCAACTGAGGCATCGGTAGCAACATAACTCAACAAGGTTGCCATATTGGGACAAATCATACCCGATCCCTTGGCAATACCAGTAATCGTAATGATATGACCATCTATATCTAAAGTCTCACTAACCCCTTTAGCCACAGTGTCGGTAGTCATGATAGCCGTTGCCGCCGCAAGCCAATTATCTTCTATGCCGTTATTTATCAGTTGGTTTATTCCAGCGCTGATTGCGGGCATGGGAAGTTGTTCGCCAATCACTCCGGTCGAAAATGGTAATACCTGCTCTGGTCTAAGAGATAATTGCTCAGCCACCTGAGCACAGCTACTAAGTGCGTTATCCATGCCTTGGGACCCGGTCCCAGCATTGGCGTTACCAGAGTTTATTAACAATGCTCTGGCAGAACCAGCTTGCAAGTTTTGCCTAGCAAGTTTAACTGGCGCTGCGCAAAATTTATTTTGAGTAAATACTCCCGCTACCGCTGAACCTTCAGGCAAGGTAATCAACAACATATCCTCGCGCTCAGAGTACTTGATGCCAGCAGCAGCCGTCGCTAGGCGAACACCCTTAACGACCGATAGCGCAGCTGGAGGTTTAAGACCGACGGGCATAACAATTCCTATTCAACAAAAACACTACGTTGCTCACACAAACCTAACTCAACTTGCCGTGGCACTGCTTAAACTTCTTGCCTGAGCCACAATGGCATGGTTCATTACGCCCTATTTTAGGCTGATTTCGAATGAACGGGGCGGCAGGGTCTTGGCCTTGCGCCCCTGCTTGTTCAGAGGCCGAAGAAGATGCATATTGTAACTCAAGATCACGTTGGGCTGCGGCCAACTGCCTAGCTTCTAGTTCTTGAACTTCAGACTCTTCGCGTATTTGGACCTTAGCCAAAACCGTCACAACCTCGGTTTTCACTCTTTCCAACATCGCGGTAAACATGTCAAAGGCTTCGCGTTTGTACTCTTGCTTTGGATTCTTCTGCGCATAACCACGTAAACCAATACCCTGACGTAAATAATCCATCTCGGCTAAATGCTCTTTCCATTGGGTGTCCAAGGTTTGTAGCATAATGACTTTTTCCAGATGACGGATTATTTCAGTCCCGTATTTTTCTTCTTTGGCTTGATAAAGGGAGTCAACTTCATCCAGAATTTTATCTCTGAGAGTGTCCTCGTATAAACTTTTGTCTTGTTCCAACCATTGCTTAACCGGCAACTCGGCACCAAACTCTAAACGTAGGTCATCTTCTAATTGATCGATATCCCATTGCTCCGGCAAACTCTGCGGTGGCACACTTCGATTAGTAACCAATTCAACAACTTCCTCACGCATAACATCAACATTTTCAGAGACGTCATCCGTCGACATAAGTTGATTACGCTCACCATAGACCAGCTTACGTTGTTCGTTAGAAACATCATCGTATTCCAAAAGTTGTTTTCGGATGTCAAAGTTATGGCCTTCGACCTTGCGTTGAGCATTTTCTATGACCCTAGATACCAAACGACTTTCTATCGCCTCTCCTTCTTCCATACCGACACGTTGCATCATGCTTGAGATGCGCTCCGAACCAAAAATGCGCATCAAACTATCGTCCATCGATAGAAAGAAACGAGTTTCGCCAGGATCACCTTGACGGCCAGAACGACCGCGCAGCTGGTTATCTATGCGGCGAGATTCGTGGCGTTCGGTACCAATAACATAGAGGCCGCCGGCGGCCAAAACACGCTCGTGATCTTCCTTCCATTCTTGCTTTAGTTTTTCCTGGGCTGAAGCTGATTCAATTCCAGCGAGCTGCATTTCAAGATTTCCACCTAATACAATATCGGTTCCTCGGCCTGCCATATTAGTTGCGATGGTGACAGCGCCCGCACAACCCGCCCTAGCAATCACCAATGCCTCGCGCTCATGTTGCTTGGCATTTAGTACTTCATGCTGAATTTTTTGCGTCTTAAATTCTGCTGAAAGAAGCTCGGAGACTTCGATTGATGCCGTGCCTAATAGCACTGGTTGCCCAGCTTCGTGACGATCTTTAACGTCTTCGACGATAGCTGCAAATTTTTCCTGCATAGTACGAAAGATAACGTCAGCTTGATCGATACGAATCATGTCTTTGGCTGTGGGTATTACCACAACCTCCAAGCTGTATATTTCGTGGAATTCTACTGCTTCGGTATCTGCAGTACCTGTCATCCCAGACAACTTGTCATACAACCTGAAATAGTTTTGGAACGTGATCGATGCTAGGGTTTGATTCTCGCGTTGAATCTCGACTTTTTCCTTCGCCTCAATTGCCTGGTGCAGCCCATCAGACCATCGACGGCCAGTCATCATCCGCCCGGTAAATTCATCAACAATTACAATTTGATTATCTTGTACTACATAGTCAACATCTATATTGAACAATTTGTGCGCACGAATAGCCGCGTATAGGTGGTGTAGCAAGCCAATGCTTGTCACATCATATAGACTCGCATCTTCAGCCAACAATCCAATCTTAACCATCAGCTGTTCTGCTTTTTCATGCCCCTCTTCGGTCAAGTAAGCCTGCTTGGATTTTTCATCGACCGTGTAGTCGCCAGTCAAAGTTGCTAATTCAGCAGCTTCCACAGTGGCTACCGCAGACGCCCTATCATCAGAACCTGCCTTGTCTCCGAGTTCCTTCTTTGCTTGCAATCCAGCCTTTTCTACCTGAACCAAAATTTCTTCAGCACTTAGAGCTTGTTGCTTGAGCTGAGGAACGATGAGATCAATTTTGGCGTATACATCAGCCTGAGTCTCGGCCGGACCCGAAATAATTAACGGCGTTCTGGCTTCATCGATTAAAATCGAATCAACTTCATCGACAATCGCAAAGCTAAGATCTCGCTGGGCTTTCTGCTCCGCAGAAAACGCCATATTGTCACGCAAGTAGTCAAAGCCAAACTCATTATTGGTGCCGTAAACGATATCGCTTTGATACGCTTGTTGTTTTGCTTCTGGCTCTTGATTGGAGACAATTACGCCCACGGTCAAACCCATGAAGTTATACACTTCTGCCATCCATGCCACATCACGAGTCGCTAAGTAATCGTTCACCGTAACCACATGCACGCTTCCAGATAGCGCATTAAGATAGGCCGCCAAGGTAGCCATCAAGGTTTTACCTTCACCGGTGCGCATTTCGGAGATTTTACCGTTATGCAGTACCATGCCACCAATCAGCTGGACATCGTAGTGGCGTAAGCCTAGCGTCCTCACAGAGGCCTCGCGCACCGCAGCAAAGGCTTCGTCCAACAGATCGTCTAAGGTTTCGCCTGCCTTTATGCGGCCTCGATATTCATCGGTCTTCTTTTTTAGCTGCTCATCACTAAGCGCCTGGAATTCCGGCTCCAAGTCATTAATACTTTTGATCCGTTTCGTCATCTGACGAATCAATCGGTCATTTCGACTACCGAAAATTTTCTTTAACACAGTAATTCCTAATTATTATTGTCTGGAAGTAATTTTAAAATTGTTTTTGTAAATGTGAGCCCCGCGGATTTACTCTTGGGGTAGTCTACATTTGCATATCCTGAGTAAGTATAGGGCTTTAATCTTAAAAACCAAGCACCTCAACCAGCACCTCTGAAAGCGTCATGCAGATCTACTAAAAAGCTAACTTTGAAGCTGCATTTTTACGGTTCTGAATACTAGCCTGAAATCAAAGTGTAGTAGAACTAAAAACCAATAAAAAAGGGCTATTAAGCCCCTTCTTTATTGATGCATAGTTAACCATAACGTCGGTTCAGAATAAAATACACTTGAGCCAGCTAGAATAGATGTTGTTGCTAGTTTAGATCTTTTTGTACAGATACTTAACCGGATTTATATTTCGATCGCTTTTCTTGACTTCAAAATGCACATGCGGCCCGGTAGATCTTCCGGTAGAACCAATTTGCGCAATCGACTCACCTTTAATAACGGTTTGGCCTTCGGTAACTAAATTTTTACTATTATGACTATACAAAGTAACGTAATCATCACCATGGTCTAACTCTACCAACCAACCATAGTTACCGCTTTTAATCGATCGCTTAACCACACCATCAGCCACCGCGAGTACGTCGGTGCCCAGCCTACCTGGTATATCAACGCCTCTATGAAATTGCTTCTTGCCCGTCATCGGATGCATGCGACTACCAAAACTGGACGAAATCCAACCTTTCTCAACAGGCCAACCCTGGGGTGTCTGCTGAGACTGAAGGTTGTTACGAGACAAAAGAAAATCAACCGCGGATAGCTCAGACTCACGCAACGCTAACTCTTCGCCTATCGCGACAATAGCGTTTTCGATATCGATTTGTTCAGAATCAAGATCTTTCTCGGTACCACCAATAGGTGGGTCCTGATCAAACTGAAAATCCGCTAAATCGATTCCAGACACATCCGCTAATCGTATCTCGACCGCGTTAATTCGCGATACTTGAGCCTGTAGGCTGCCGATACGACGACCCAATACATCCATGTGTTGGCGTACGTACTCTCGAGTCTTCAATATCTCATTCTGTTGCTCATTGACCCTGCCCTCAACCGCAATACGATATTCTGGATCCACGAACGGATTCAATGATCGGTCTATTGAAGAGACAACCCAATAGCTTGTTAGACCGAGCGCAATAGGCAAGACGAAAATTATCAACAAACCATTGATTAACAATCGCTTGCCAGAAAAACACACGGCGCCATTTTTAACGGCCCTATCTTTTACTAGTATTACTTTCAAAATTCACCTAATCAAAATTTATTTAGTTAGTGCTATAGTCTCTGGACGCGAAAGCTATAGAAAAATACCAATTAGAAAACCTGACAAAAGTCACCTTCTACGTAAGACTGAAGACAACCCAAATATATGCAAAAAAAATCACAAAATCAGACTGCAGCTGATTTCGTTCGGCGCTTACCACTGCACCGGCAATTGGATGCATCGCAAGCGATGATAATAAAGCTTTCGCCTGCTTGGTTAAGCTGGACACAAACTGCCTTATCAATCGACGCGGCAAAAAACTGTCAACTTAACGCCCTGCAAAACGGCAAACTCAGCTTGTTTTGCAACAACGCCACTTTAGCGTCACAAATTAAGCACCAAAAGCAAACACTACTAAGCCATTTCCATAAACACGGCTTTAACGACGTGCAAGAAATCGCGGTTCGACTGCGACCACCAAGCTATACAACTAACGAAGGCGATACAAACCGGAATAGCTACCCGCTTACAGAAAACCAGTTCATAGATGCCTCAGATGATTCTCTGAAGGCCATCGACAGTTGTAGACATATGGTTAACAATGACGAATTGTCCAGTGCGCTGACGAGATTGTCTGAAACACTTAAATTATCTAGATCTGCTAAAACAATTAAAAAGTGAAGATGAAATCGACACTACGCATCTAAGTAGATTTCTAACTAAGGAACCACCATCGACAAAAACCACAAAGCCTGTTTATTGGTTTTTTAATCTACTCCTAGAAAAGGAGCCTCTCTCTTTTTATTATTTTTATAACACATCGCTCGAGCAACAACTCTTATAGCCGTCTTCATAAACTAGAGCATCGGTAAAATGTTAATGCATGACTAAAATCTATGCGCTGGCTAAATGCATAAACGCAATTGGCGCATTTGCAGGATCGTCAAAGGTAACCATCTCCCAACAATCAGGCTGGGCAACTAAAGCCCTAAGCAACCTATTGTTGAGTGCATGCCCCGATTTGTGGGCACTGAAAGCACCTATCAATGGGTGACCTAGTAAATACAGATCACCAATTGCATCTAAAATTTTATGCTTGACGAATTCATCTTCGTAACGCAAGCCATCATCATTGAGAATCGAATACGAATCCATAACAATCGCGTTGTCATGACTACCGCCTAAAGCAAGCCCGGCTTCACGCAACGCTTCTACTTCGTGCATAAAGCCAAAGGTACGAGCGCGACTCACTTCTTTTACAAATGACGTGGTCGAAAAATCGACTGTCGCTTGCTGGGGTGACTTTGCGAAAATGGGATGATCAAAATCTATTGAAAACGAAACTTTAAATCCTTCGAAAGGATCGAAACGAGCCCATTTATCACCATCGTCTATTTTGACCGGTTTGATAACTCGAATGAATTCTTTGGGCGCGCTCTGTTCGATCACCCCTGCCGACTGAACCAAAAACACAAAGGGTGCAGCACTCCCATCCATAATTGGAACTTCAGGAGAAGTTAACTCTACATAGACATTATCAATACCTAAGCCGGCCAGAGCTGACATTAAATGCTCGACGGTCGAGACCGTAACATCACCTTGTTTTAGGGCCGTTGATAAACGTGTGTCACCGACATGATCAGGTCTGGCAGAAAGCTCTACGACCGGGTCTAAATCGACTCGTCGAAACACGACACCTGTATTTACCGCGGCAGGGCGCAGCGTGAGATAGACTTTCTCACCCGTATGCAAGCCAACACCAGTGGCGCGGATTACATTTTTTAGGGTTCGTTGATTAATCATTTAGGGCGCTGTTTTAATTATCATATCAATTCGTAATGCCGGCCAGATAGATGATATATATCATTGAGTAATCTCAATGCTTATCAAATTGGATTCGCTAATACGTGTAGTCCAAAAAATTAACTTTAAGAATATACGTGGGTGAAAATATTGCCCAAGCAGCATCATTAATCGCCGAATCCTACACCAAACGGGAGGAATTGTGTAGGCTTCGACACGACTATTAACAATCGTTTGATTAACATACTTAGACATTAATTCACAACAAATCATAAATCAATGAAAAGCAGGCTTTGTACGAAAAAATATTTCACCTCGATTTGGCCTAATCTGCCTGTCGTCGCAAAAATGTTGGCACATCCAAGGTAGTGTCGCCGTCAGTATCAAAAACCGGCAAATCCCCCGATTGTCTACCTCGGGGACGACTTAGCAGATCAGGTTCAATCTGCGTCTGCTCATAGCCTCGCCGCGGCATTACATCGCTGCCAACAGCTCTTCCGACTTGCTCTACGATAGCCATTTGCTCAGCCCTGACCGCTTGCACACCAGACTCTTGAATACCGGTTGCGACCATGGTCACGCGCAAAGTATCTTTCATTTCTGGGTCGATGGAGGTTCCAATAACAACCGTCGCATCTTCTGAAGCCATATCCCGAATCATGCCGCCGACTTCGCCAAACTCTCCAATGGTAAGATCTGGTCCGGCAGTAACATTAACTAAGATACCCTTAGCGCCCCTTATATTGGTGTCTTCCAGCAAAGGACTACTTAGAGCATTGTGTGCTGCCTCTGCGGCACGACTTGGGCCTGTGGCCGATGCTGACCCCATCATTGCTTGGCCCATCTCCGACATTACGGTTTTTACGTCCGCAAAATCGACATTGATCAGGCCCGGGCTGGTGATCAACTCAGATATACCTTGCACAGCATTTCTAAGTACATCATTGGCCATAGCGAATGCATCTTCCAATGATGCTTCTTTGCCCATGACTTCCAATAGCTTTTCGTTAGGAATAGTTATCAATGAATCGACCGAATCTTTTAGCAGCTTCAAGCCCTGCTCTGCGAGACGATCGCGACGTGCGCCTTCAAATTTAAAAGGTCGAGTAACTACCGCGACGGTTAGTGCGCCAATATCACGCGCAATTTCGGCGATGACAGGTGCCGCACCGGTACCGGTACCGCCCCCCATTCCGGCGGTAATGAACACCATGTCTGCCCCTGCAAGCGCTTCGACAATTCGTTCACGATCTTCGATCGCTGCTTGACGACCCACATCGGGATCAGCGCCAGCGCCTAAGCCTTTGGTTAGATTGCAGCCCAACTGTAGGATGGTTCCGCAACCCGAGGTTTGCAAAGCCTGCACATCAGTATTGGCATTGATAAATTCAACACCTTCAATTGTGCTCAGTTGCATATAGTTAACGGCATTGCCGCCGCCGCCGCCAACACCTACGACTTTAATCACTGCCTGCTGATCAATGGTATCCAATAGTTCAAACATTGCTGTATCTCCCGTTGTAAAAATTACTTTTGGTACTTGTTAAATTAATTAGTGAATCTTTGTTTATAGCTGAAATTTTTCTTTCAGATGAGGCTAAAACGCACGCAGAATGTGAGCGTGCAGCTGGCACGTACTCATCCGAGGTCGGTTTCAACGAAATATGTGAGTAAAAGTTTATGTTCATGATTATGTTCAAAATGATGATTTAGAAGTTGCCCTGAAACCAGTGCTTCACCCGTTCCCAGGCAGCACCGATTTCTGATTCTTTAACTGCGACTTTGCGTTGCATATTGCGGTTTGCATGACCGAACTGAACCAAGCCAACCCCAGTTGAGTAAATTGGGTTTTTAACTACTTCGCTTAAGCCACCTAAGTATTTAGGCATACCCAAACGGACTGGTACGTGAAAAATCTCTTCCGCCAGATCTATCATTCCCTCCATTTTTGAGCTGCCGCCGGTTAGCACGATTCCCGAGCGAATAAGATGCTCATAACCATTACGCCGAAGATCTAGCTTAATTAACTCAAAAAGCTCCTCGACACGAGGCTCAACCACTTCGGCAAGGGTTTGCTTAGACAACTTTCGTGGCGGGCGGTCGCCAACACTTTGTACTTCAATACTTTGTTCTGATTCGGCAAGTTGGCGCAACGCGCAGGCGTAGCGTTTCTTCAACTCTTCTGCAGCTTGAGTAGGCGTGCGTAGCGCGATCGCTATATCGTTAGTGATTTGGTCTCCGGCTACTGGAATAACTGCAGTGTGTCGTACCGCGCCTTCAGAATAGACAGCAATGTCAGTTGTACCGCCGCCAATATCGACCAAACACACACCCAACTCCTTCTCATCGTTGGTTAGTACTGACTCAGAGGAAGCGAGCTGCTCTAAAATAATATCATCGACTTCAAGGCCACAGCGTCGAATACATTTTTCAATATTTTTCACTGAACTCACCGATGCAGTGACAATATGAAGATTGGCTTCGAGGCGAATTCCATTCATTCCAATCGGATGACGAATTCCTTCCTGACCATCTATTATGTATTCCTGAGGCAGTACATGTAGAGTGGTCTGGTCGTTCGCAATAGCGACTGCTTTAGCCGACTCGATCACTCGCTCAACATCATTTTCATCTACTTCGCTATCGCGAACTGCGACTACCCCATTGGAGTTGAAACTGTTGATATGCGCACCAGCGATACCAGCGTAGACTGAATAGATTTGACAACCCGCCATCAACTCGGCCTCTTCTACGGCGCGTTGAATCGCGGTAACTGTCTCTTCTATATTTGCAACAACACCTTTGCGCATACCAGTAGCGGGGTGATGGCCATAGCCGATAATCTCTACTTGATTATCCGCATTGACTTCACCGACGATGGCAAGCACCTTGGAAGTGCCTATATCGAGTCCCACTATTAACTTATTTTCGTCTTTCCTACTCATTATCGATTATCCGTAAAGGGATTCAATTTATCTTGGTGAATGATTAGATTACTAGTTGCGTGGGTGGCACTGACTAGGTCACCGCTAGCAAGATCACTACCGCTCTCTCGAGTACTTGCGTTTATCGCCAAGCCATTCGGGTAGCGCGCGTCGACTCGATGAATTTGTTTGTCTGAGCCTCTGAACTGTTGCCCAAATAACATAAGGAAACGTGCCAATCGGGTTTCGGTCTCAAGGCGCCCAAGCAATAGTTCAAATTCAGCGTTACTGGAAAGATCGTTAACGCGCAACCGATAGGCATGCCTTTCACTAAGATTTAGACCTCGCAACTCCAAGCCATTTGCATGTAGCTTTTCGCCCCATAGTTTGGCTTGATGCATCATCAACAATGCGTCACTATCATTACCCTCAAGCACGATCGGCTGGTCTAAAGTCGCTTGCTTCGGCAACTCTATAACGTCACCGCGCGCGTTGACCCATTTCGAACGGCCCCAACGCATCACCGGCCTTTGTTCAATTACCGTGATCAATAAGGTATCTGGCCATTGCCGACGGACCTGTGCATCCTGAACCCAAGGCAATGCCTCTACGCTTATCTTGATATTGCCTAATCCAATTGAGAAGAAGTTACCTACTTGTTTTTCAGCAACCAATTGTTCAATTTGCTTCGGTTCGAGATAACGGAAATGGCCCTTTATCTTTAATCGGTCAATCACGAAGGCATCAGGACGGTACAATTGGTCAGCCACTAGCAAGGTAGTGCAAGCAAAGGATAAGACTGTTGCCAGCAAAATAAGAAGGGATCGGCCCAAGCGAGTGATCCGCTGAACCTGAAGCTCACGCTCCTTAGTGGCCAATGCGCGATTTGTTGAGCTGTAGATGCCAGCTTCGCGTGGGCTCATAGCGACGCCTCCAAGACCTTAAGCACAAGATCATCAAAACTAATACCAACCGCAGCCGCGGCCATGGGCACCAAACTATGACTTGTCATACCCGGAATCGTATTTACTTCTAACAAGAGAGGTTCGCCGGCGTCGTTGAGCATCAGATCTACCCGGCCCCAGACACCACATCCCAGAGCATCAAACGCCAATAGCGCTAGATGACGTACTTTTTGCTCTAACTCTTCGGAGAGGCCAGCGGGGCAAAAATATTCGGTGTCGTCGGAATGATACTTTGCGTCGTAGTCATAAAATTCGCGGTCTGTTGTCATACGAATGACGGGCAGAGCTTCGCCATTTAGAATGCCTACTGTGAGCTCGGCTCCGGCAATGAATTGCTCGGCAATGACGTCGTCACCGACCGCTGCGGTGGTTCGAAACGCTGCAAGCAAATCTTCTTCATGATTAATTTTTCCGACACCAACACTAGAGCCCTCGCAGGCTGGTTTGAGAAATAATGGCAGCCCTAATTCGGCCACCAAGCCTGGTAAGTCTTTCTCATTTCGCAACACACGATATTTCGCAGTAGGTAAATCTAGCGCTTGCCAAATTTGCTTACTACGAACTTTATCCATGGCCAAGGCACAGCCTAATACGCCACTGCCGGTATAGGGCATTTGAATGGCCTGCAAAGCACCTTGCACAACCCCATCTTCCCCCCAACGTCCGTGCAGAATGACGAATGCTCGGTCAAAGCCTTTTGCACGCAGCTGACCAATATTAGCTGGAGATGCATCAACACTGTGGGCGTCGATACCGTGAGCCAACAGGCCTTGTAAAACGGCTTGACCGCTTAGCAAGGAGATTTCGCGCTCAGCCGAAATGCCTCCCATGAGTACCGCTACCCGTCCGAACTTCGCTGGCATAGCGTTATCTAGACTCTGGGAAGTCATGACCCGACTCCTTCAGATATGTCATTGAACAATTGCTTAGCAGTTTTGCCAATACTACCGGCGCCCATCGTGAGTATCACATCACCCTCTTCAATTAGCGGGGCCAAAATAGACTGTAGATTTTCTAGGTTTTGAACAAAGATCGGAGTGCTGGTGCCTCGCACTCGAATTGCCTGACACAATGATTGCGCCGTCGCGCTACCAATCGGCTGTTCGCCGGCCGGATAAACTTCGCACAACAATAAATCCTGTTGCTCCGCCAACACCTGTACAAAATCGTCAAACAGATCATAGGTTCGGCTATAGCGATGCGGCTGGAACACCGCAATAATACGCCTATCAGGCCAACAACCACGAGCCGCAGTTAAAGTCGCGTTTAACTCAACAGGGTGATGTGCATAGTCGTCAACCATAGTTACTTGCTTGCCATTGAAATTGACATCACCGAATATCTGGAATCTACGAGCAATACCCTGAAATTCACTTAAGCCGCTAACAATAGCCGCATCGTCAACATCTAAGTGGCTAGCAATAACGATAGCCGCCAAAGCGTTCAGGACATTGTGATCGCCCGGTATTGCGAGTTCTATGCTTAGGTCCTCTTTATTCTTTGGCCTTGAAACCTTAAACGACATGCGCGTACCACTTTGGGAGACGTCATAGGCCCTAAAATCAGCCGTCTGTGCAAAGCCATAGGTGAGCACCGGCTTATGTATTTGGTCGCGAATTGATTGTACGTTCTGATCATCCTCACAAAGCACGGCCAGTCCATAGAATGGTAAATTCTGCAGGAACGCTACGAATGTTTTTTTGAGGGTTCCCAGATCTCCTTGATAGGTCACCATGTGATCTTTATCAATATTGGTAACAACCGCCATTTCTGGCTTGAGATTTAGGAAGGAGGCGTCACTCTCGTCAGCCTCGGCCACCAGATATTCACCAGCACCTAGTTTTGCATTAACCCCGGCGCTGTTAATCAATCCGCCAACCACAAAAGTTGGATCCAGTCCGCCGGCAATCAGGATTGCTGATACTAGGCTGGTTGTGGTTGTCTTGCCATGCGTACCCGCTACTGCTATTCCCTGCTGAAAGCGCATCAGCTCGCCTAACATTTCGGCGCGGGGTATGACCGGAATTGCATTTTCAATAGCCCCACTGACTTCAGGGTTGGATTCATCAATCGCAGAGGAGACGACGACCACATCGGTATCTTTAATGTTGTCGACATGATGTCCGATTATCACCTTAACGCCTGCAGCTCGTAGACGACTGGTTACTGGGCTGTCAGCGATGTCCGAACCACTTACGGTGTATTTTAAGTTGACTAACACCTCCGCAATCCCTGACATGCCACTACCACCGACGCCAACAAAGTGAATGTTTTTTACCCGGTTACGCATTCAAATACTCCTCACAGGCAGCAACCACAGATGTGAGCGCATTTGGCTTGTGTAATTGTAGCGCAGCCTGCCCCATTGACCGTAGCGCTGCTTTGTCGCTTAACAAAGCAGCGAGTGTCTCAGCCATGATCGGCCCATCGAGGTCAGCGTTATCGAGAACCTTGGCTGCCCCCGCATTGACTAATACTTGGGCATTCCTATCCTGATGCGCGCCCGCTGAAAATGGAAACGGGATGAGTAATGCTGGCTTTCCTGCCGCACAGCATTCTGCGATTGTCATTGCCCCAGCTCGGCAAATAAGCAAGTCTGCCCATGCGTACGCAGCAGCCATATCATCGATAAATTCAGACACTTTGGCCGGCAAATTGCCATGTGCATAGGACTGCTCAACTTGGGTTTTACAGTCTTTGCCACTTTGGTGCCAAATCTCTATTAGAGTGGATTGTTGGGCGAACACGCTGGCTAGATGAATATTAAATGAGTGTGCGCCCTGACTACCACCAATCACCAATACCTTGATCGCTTGATCCGAGTTTCCTGCAATCTGATTAACTTGAGCTTGAATGTCTTTTCGCACTGGGTTGCCAACCCAGCGCGCAGAGATTGGCAATCCCACGACATTAGGGAAACCGGTTAGGACTCGGCTCGCTATTTTGGCTAAATACTTATTGGTCAAACCCGCAACGGCATTTTGTTCATGGACAATTAAGGGCTTACCCATGATACGCGCCACCAAGCCACCTGGGCCAGCAACAAAACCGCCCATACCAAGCACACAATCAGGCTTAACTCGGCTAATCACCGCCGCGCTTTGCCACATTGCTCTGAGTAAATTGAATGGAGCCATTAACCAACTCAACACGCCCTTGCCACGTAGCCCTTCGACACTAATCAATTCAATATCAATATTATTTTCAGGAATAACTCTGGCTTCCAAACCGCGTCGGGTGCCCAACCAAGTGATTTTAGTGCCTTTTGCGAGTAAGGCATTAGCTACAGCCAATGCCGGAAACACGTGTCCACCAGTGCCGCCAGCCATGACCATTAAATGATTGGATGATTGATTTATCGACGCACTCATGCCCTTACACCTCTGCCAGCACCATCCATTACGGTGCGGGTACGCGTTTGGCGATCGACCGCAAACAACAAGCCCATCGCAGCACAACAAACCAACATACTGCTGCCGCCATAGCTAATGAACGGTAGATTCAAACCTTTGGTTGGCAATACGCCTAAATTCACCCCAATGTTAATCGCTGCTTGAAACACTAAAAGAAAACCAACGCCTTGAGCGAGCCGCGCAGCATAAGTCTTGCCCACCAACTCAGCTGCTCTAGCGATGACCAGTGCTCGATGCAACAATAGTGCAAAGAGAGAGATCACCAAAATAATTCCAACCAGCCCCAGTTCTTCACCGATAACCGCCAGAATAAAATCATTATTTGCATGCGGCAGATAATATAACTTCTGGATGCTAGCACCTAAACCGACCCCGAAAATCTCTCCACGACCAAATGCAATCAAAGCCTGAGTAAGCTGAAAACCAGAGTCAAAGGGATCAGCCCAAGGGTCTCTGAAACTCATTACTCGCTGCATACGATAGTCAGACATACCAACCAATAGAAACATCACCGCACCGGCTAAGCTCAAGCATAGAATAGTGTGGGAAATACGAATTCCTCCCAAAAACATCATCAAACCAACCGCGGCGGTAATCACCACAAAACTACCAAAGTCGGGTTGCAGTAATAGAAAGAAGCCAAGCAGAGCTAAAACGATGCCAATATTTAAAATGCCTTGAATAAATTGTTCGATTTGCGCTTGCTTACGAGTTAGATAACTAGCGGCATAGATCACCATTGCTAGCTTGGCAAATTCGGCTGGCTGTAGACGAAAACCGAACATCGACAACCAACGTCGACTGCCATTGACTTCTACCCCAATCATCAACAGAAGCATCAACAAAACGAATGCCAATATTAGCAAGAACATGCTTGATTTCTGCCAAACCCATACTGGAATCGTCGATATAGCGACACTAATGCTAACGCCCATCAAGACGAATACAAATTGACGCCAAAAGTGACTCATATTGGTGTGCAGATCGCTGTCTCCCATAGAAATGGTTGACGAAAACACCATCACCAAACCCAACATTAGCAAGCTGATAAATACCCCCAACAACACCGAATCCACGCCAATGGAATTAGCCGGTGCCTGCATACGGGTAGCTTGTAGGGAAGCTGCGCTCACGCGGCACCTCGCTCTGACCATGTCGTTACACAGTCAATAAAGTCATTGCCACGTTGTTCGAAATTTTTGTACATATCAAAGCTAGCACAGGCCGGTGATAACAAGACTACTGACCCTGTTTTCGCGCGGTTACCCGCCAAATTGACCGCCTGTCGCATGGTGTCAACTTTCTCGATGGCCAGTAGGTCGCGCAGTGCGGTTTGGATTGCAGGGGCGTCTTCGCCGATGACTATAAGCAGCTTGATTTTGTCGCTAATCGCTGCCCTTAGCTCAGTAAAGTCAGCTCCCTTACCTTGGCCTCCAGCAATCCAATAAATGTCTTGCTCTAAATTTCTCAAGGCGGTGCTGGCGGCGCCGATATTGGTAGCCTTAGAATCATTGACCCAGGTCACGCCTGCATTAGTGCAGACAGTCTGCATTCGATGTGGCAAACCTTTAAATGAGGTGATGGCACGCGCTAAATCTGCAAGAGGTATGTTTAAAAAATCAACCAAGGCTAAAGATGCCAACACGTTCTTTACGTTGTGCATGCCAATCAGCGGTACATCACGCCGCTTTATTAGAGCCTTATTACCTTTAGACAACCAATACACGTTGGATTTACGACCAAGCCCAAATTCGTCATCATTTGAGGGCTCGTCCAACTCAAAAGTCAGCATTTGACTAGCATTGCTTAGTTGACCAATCTGTTCGTCATGCCTAGGTAGAATCGCTCGTTCAGCACCGCGCAGAACACGGGCCTTGGCTAGTAAATAATCACCCATTGAAGCGTAACGATCCATATGGTCAGCGCTCACATTCAATATTGCACTTGCTTGAGCGTGCATGTGACTTGTGGTTTCCAACTGAAAGCTGGACAGCTCAAGAACAGCCACTTGATAGACTGCTTGGTCAGTGAGTGCGTCTAAAACAGGCAGACCGATGTTGCCGGCAACTAGGGCGCTAATGCCTCCAGCCTCACACATCTGTCCAACCAGAGTGGTCACCGTACTTTTACCATTAGAACCCGTGATCGCAATTATAGGCTTAGTGTTTTCTTGGACAAATAACTCGATATCACCAATCAAATGCGCGCCATCTCGGCGGGCCTTGCGTAACTCTGGCTCAAGCAGGGAAACCCCTGGGTTAACGATCAACAATGGTTGGTCTTGAAGTGCGGAAAAATCCCCCAAATACAGATCTACTTGCGGATATTTTTCGCGCAATTGCTCAACCATTGGTGGTGCTAGTCGGCTGTCAACTACACGTACCGACAAGCCCCGAGCGAGCAAATAACGCACCACGCTATATCCGGTCAGGCCCAAACCTACAACAGTTGCGCTTGAGTATTGCGCCAACACTGGAGTATTTGGATTGTAGTTTTGAATTTTCATGATCGACGAATAGACCCTATCTAACCTTGAGGGTTGCAAGGCCTATTAATACAAGAATTAAGCTGATAATCCAAAAGCGCACAATGACGCGCGGCTCTGGCCAGCCCTTTAATTCAAAGTGATGGTGAATAGGCGCCATTCTGAAAATGCGCTTGCCTGTTAATTTAAATGAGGCTACTTGTAGGATGACCGAGACAGTTTCTAAAACAAAAACTCCGCCCATGATGAACAACACCAGTTCTTGGCGAGCAATGACCGCCACAACGCCAAGCGATGCACCCAGTGATAGTGAACCAATATCACCCATGAAAACTTGAGCTGGATAGGTATTAAACCAGAGGAAGCCAAGGCCTGCGCCGACCAGCGCGGCACAGAAAATCATCACTTCACCAGCGCCCGGAATTGATGGAATAGCAAGATATTCAGAAAAAATAGCATTACCCGATAGATAACAAAACACGCCCAAGGCCGCAGCCACCATCACACTGGGTACAATCGCAAGCCCATCCAAACCATCGGTGAGGTTCACAGCATTGCTGGTACCCACGATGACAAAGTAGGTCAGCGGCAAAAACACCAAGCCAAGCGGGATAGCGATGTCTTTGAAAAACGGGATGATCAAGGCGGTTTCAATCGGCGTCAGTGCGGTTTGATATAGAAATACTGCAGCGACAGCAGCAACCACACTCTGGCTCAGAAATTTATTTCTAGATCCCATTCCTCTCGGGTCTTTATTAATTAATTTTTGGTAGTCATCCCACCATCCAATCACGCCAAAAAAGAAGCACGTAAATAGGGTGACCTGAATATACTTATTACTCAAGTCGGCCCATAACAAGGTCGCGAAGATCAGCGATGCTAGGATCAACAATCCACCCATAGTCGGCGTGCCAACTTTTTCGAAATGGGTTGGCGGCCCATCTTGACGGACTGTTTGTCCAATTTGATGATGGCTCAATTTGCGAATCATCACGGGGCCCAATATCAAACTAATTGACAAGGCAGTGAGCACGCTGCAGATAGCACGGAAAGTTAAATACTGAAACACATTGAAAAAGCTATATTGCTCCGCCAACATTTCAAATAGCGCAAGCAACATTAAGCTTTCTCCTCATTTTTAACTACGTTTACTCGAATATCAGATAGCGCCTGTTGCAGGTATTCGACAACGTTTTCCATCCTTGTGAAACGTGAACCTTTTACCAACACTGCTGCGCCCGGATTAAAATCGACGTTAGTTAGGAACGCTAATAAGTCATCTTGCTTTGCAAAACTTTTTGAGATACCAGAGAACTGCTCTACTATTTGCTTAGCAAATTCACCACAGGCATAAACTCGGCCAATACCCTGAGCTTCTGCTATCTTGCCCAGTTGCACATGCTCTTGGATGCTGGCCTCTCCCAGCTCCCCCATGTCACCCAAAATTATGGTTGAATCGGGGAATTGCGCGAGCGTTTCGATTGCCGCACGCATCGACGCCGGGTTGGCATTGTAGGTGTCGTCGATTAGGGTAAAACCATTGGTCTTGATGACATTCAAACGACCATGTATGGGGCGATACTTATTCAAACCATTAATGATTGCAGAACTTGGAATATTCGCCGCAACTGCAACTGCAATAGCGGCTAATGCGTTGCGAACGTTATGCTGACCGATCAAAGGTAGATTCAGACTGAAACTTTCATCGGCTGTCTCTACACACATTTGTAAACCGTCTGTACGCAACGTATAGGTCGCACTGACGTCTGCCGACTGCAGACCAAAGGTCACTACCTTTCGCTTGCCTATGAGCGCCAACCAAAGCCCTGCGTGTGGGTCATCGCTATTGATGACCGCCACTCCGTCCTCACTGAGGCCCTCGAATATTTCGCCTTTCGCGCGGGCGACTGCTTCGATGGTTCCCAGCCCTTGCAAATGGGCGGCGGCGGCATTGTTGATCAACGCCACGGTAGGTTTACTAATGTGGCTGAGACGAGAAATTTCGCCTGCATGGTTCATTCCCATTTCAACGATCGCGTAGGCGTCATCTTTTTCAAGGCGCATCAACGTTAGTGGCACACCAATCTCATTATTTAGATTGCCGTGCGTCACCAGACCCTTTCCGATCTCAGAAAAAATGCAAGCCAGCATTTCCTTAACGCTGGTTTTACCGACACTGCCAGTAATACCAATTACTGGGATAACAAATTGGGCACGCCACCAAGTAGCGAGGTCTTTCAATGCTTGGTGTGAATCTTGCACTAGAACTTGTGGTAATTGATTAGCAACAGATTCCTCAATCAGACTCGCAACTGCGCCATTACGTTGTGCTTGATCTAAAAAATGGTGCCCGTCGAAGTTGTCGCCATCGAGCGCCACAAATAATTTACCTGTGCAGTCGGCTCTGGAATCAATTACTGCGCCCTTAACAAAAACATCTTCGCCAATTAATTGGCCATTAACCGCAGCAGAGACTTGTGAGAGTTGCATCATGCGGCGGCTCCCAAAACTTCGGATACTTTCAAGCGGTCTGAAAAATCTAAATATTGATCACCAATTTGCTGGGTCGTCTCGTGTCCCTTGCCTGCAACCAACACCCAGTCAGCAGGCTTTGCTTGATCTATCGCAGTACGAATAGCCTCTAATCGATCCAACACCACCAATGCATCACCCTTTATGCCAGCCACAATTTGCCGGGCAATGGACTGAGGATCTTCTGAGCGTGGATTATCGTTAGTTACTATCACTTGGTCTGCATGCTCGTCCGCGACTGCGCCCATCACCGAGCGTTTAGCACGATCGCGATCGCCGCCGCAACCGAACACGCACCAGAGCTCGCCTTGACAATGCTCGCGCACTGAAAGTAGCGCTTTCTCTAGGGCGTCGGGGGTATGCGCATAGTCAACCACAACCCTTGGTCGTTCGGCATGGGAATATAATTCCATTCGACCCGGTGCCGGCTGTAACTTTGAGACAATCAATTTTATGTCTTCAATCGACGTGCTGAGCGAAAGTAAAGTAGTCACCAACAACAATATATTTGGAATGTTAACCCTGCCTACTAAAGAGGTTTGCAGTTCTAGATCAACCCCATTCGCCTCGATAAACAAAGACATTCCGGTCGCAGATAATTCAATTTCCGCAAGACAAACATCGCCGGCTTCGCCGTAACTAGAAATAAAACCGCTGTCGGCAACGTCGATTATGCGCGCGCCCAATTCATCATCGGCATTAGTTATCACCAACTCGCTAGGATATTCGGTAAATAACAGTAGCTTGGCTGCGCCATAAGCCTGCATATCACCGTGATAGTCCAGATGGTCATGGCTAAGATTAGTGAATAAAGTGCAGAAAAACTGAACTCCAGCGACTCGACTTTGAACTAAGGCATGTGACGACACCTCCATACAGACCTGGGTCACCCCTTGATCGCGCCACAGCGCTAGAAGACGATGTATCGCTATCGGATCGGGCGTAGTGTGGGTATTGGTTTGCAGCTCAGCTAGCTTACCTAGACCAATGGTTCCAATCATTGCGACTTCGAGCCCCAATTCATTCAGCGCTTGGGCCAAGAGGTAACAGCAAGTTGTTTTACCGTTAGTACCGGTCACCCCAAAAACTTGCATCTCCTCACTTGGCTGGCGATAAAAATGATGCGCCAACACACCCACTTTCGATTGTAGGTTGGCAACCGTGAATATGGGCACATGAGGCCATTGATCTGATTTGGTAAATCCTTGCGCCTCGCACAGAATCGCCACTGCGCCTGCTTCGCAAGCATTGCCTATATAATCCCGGCCATCTGTTTGATCACCTGGGTAGGCAAAAAACAAGCTGCCCGGCTTAACCAAGCGGCTATCAATCACTAGGTCTTCAACTTGACGTTGTTCATCGGTCTGTATATTGAGAACAGATAGTAACTGAGCCAAGGGCATAGAATAGCTCATGATTCCGCCTTCTTTAACTGCGCGGCGATACCGGACTGCAATTCAATGCCGCTCACTTGCTGCGGACGGGCAATCATTAGCTTCAACGGATCTGGGTCTGGCTGAATCCCATCGGGTGTCACATCCCGAAATCGCAACGCACCTTCCATTACCTCAGAAAAAACCGGAGCAGCAACTAAACCGCCGTAGTAATCGACGCCCTTAGGATCACTAACAGTGACCACTATTACAATTTCGGGGTCACTGACGGGTGCGAAGCCGGCAAATAACGACGTATAACTATCGTCTTGGTAACGCCCGTTTTCGACTCGATGCGCTGTACCCGTCTTACCTGCGACTCGGTATTGTTGAACACGAGCTTTCGGCGCCGTACCCTCGTCACTGACCGCCGCCTCGAGCATAATATTTACTTGCTCAGCAGTCTGTTCGGAAAATACGCGCTGGCCACTTGGAATCCTGTCAACCGGGTGCAATGACACCTCTAACATTACCCCTTTATTGGCAAGCGCCTGATAGGCGCGCGCCAATTGCAAGGTGTTAACTGAAAGACCATAACCATAAGACAGAGTGGCATGTTCGATCGGTTTCCAATGCTTGCGATTGGCTAGAATACCTTTTTGCTCACCTTGTAACTTCAAGTTATTGGTTTGACCAAAACCCAATTTACGATGAGTGTTATACAGATCGCGCGGATCCATCATCATGGCAATTTTGGCCGAGCCTATATTACTGGATTTTTCAATCACCTCTGCAACTGTTATCAGACCATGATTTTTGGTATCACTAATACGGTTGCGCCCAATATATAGCCGCCCATCCGTTTCAATTTCGGTCTGCGCGCTGACCACACCTTCATCCATCGCCATTGCGATAGTAAAAGGCTTGACGGTGGAGCCCGGCTCAAATGAATCAGCAATCGATCGGTTTCGAAATCGAGAGCTCTTGAGCTGAGCTCGATCATTTGGATTGAAATCGGGCGCACTGACCATGGCCAATATTTCACCAGTCTTAGCGTCCAAGGCAACCAATGAAGCACTGCTGGCTTGGTGTTTTTTTAGCGCTGATTGCAAGTGCCTATAGGCAAGGTATTGAATTCGCGAATCTAGGCTTAACTTGACATCACGACCATTTTGAACTCGGCTCAATTGCTCAACGTATTCAACCACATGCCCCATTCTATCTTGCAATATTTGAGTGCGGCCTGGTCGCCCTTCTAATTCAGATTGATAGGCCAACTCCAAACCTTCCTGGCCAACATTGTCGATATTTGTAAAGCCCAAAACATGCCCTAACACAGGACCGGCCGGATAATAACGTTTATATTCTCGTACCTTATCTACGCCCTTAATACCCAACGCCAAAATTTGATCTGCTAACTGCGGTGATATATGGCGCTTGAGATACGCAAATTGACTTGTCTTCTTTCGCTTCGCCGTCGTAATAATGGAATCAACACTCATTTCCAATAATTCACCGAGCTCGGTATAAGAATACTCACCGTACTGCTGGAGTATCGTGGACGGATGAATCCAGATAGAGTCAACCGGCGTGCTAATCGCTAAAGGTCGATCATTGCGATCAACGATCATGCCACGCGTGGCCGCTTCCTTCATAACTCTAAGATAGCGAGCATCGCCTTGAGATTGCAGATAGTCGGTATCGATCACCTGCAGATAGACCGCCCTTGCAATCAAACCGAGAAATAGACCACCAAAAATCACCCCAATGGTGGCATAGCGCCAAGTTGAAACTGGGATCAACACCTCAGGCTTCAAAGCACGGCTATTGATATTGTTGCTGCGCTTAACGGCTGGCATGATTCACCCCAGCATTATCTAAATCTAAGCCTACAAACTCAACCTCTTTAGGCTTCGGTGCTCGCATCGACAGAAGCTTAACTGCATCTTTTTCAATGCGATGAGGAAAGGCCCAGAGGTTTTCTTCGATCAATAACTGGCCCCATTTGTCGTTTAATGCATCTCGCTGCAGACCTTCAGACTGAAAGTTCGAGTACGCAATACGGTGCTGGTGGCGCGCATACACTGTAAACAATGCGGTTATCACCACACTACTGACCAAGAACCACATCACGCTATCACGCATGCCGGACTCCAGTCTTGTGAGTTGGGCTATAGCTAACATTGGTACGTTCAGCAATTCGAAGCACCGAACTTCTAGAACGAGGATTTTCTCTGACTTCCTCTCTAGACGGCTTTATTGCCCGGCCGATAGCGTTCAACGGCGTAAGGTAAGCCTCTTCGGTTACTGGAATATTTTTGGGTGGTAGGTTCGGGGTAGCCAAGCCTCTTATGAATCGCTTCACAATGCGATCCTCCAAAGAATGGAAACTAATTACAGCTAAACGCCCACCTTCATTTAGCAAACTTACCGCTTGCGGCAGAGCCTCACTAACTTGCGATAGCTCTTGATTCACGTGTAAGCGGATTGCCTGAAAAGTTCGTGTAGCTGGGTGTTTATTTTTGTCTTTTTTAGGAATACTTTGCTCGATCAAAGCAGCCAATTGAAGCGTAGTTTTAAGTTTGGTTTCGTCGCGAGTTAATACGATAGCGCGCGCTATTCGACGTGCGAACTTCTCCTCGCCAAACTCAAATAGCACTTTAACCAAGTCAGACTCTTCCACGCGTGCCAGCCAATCGGCCGCTGATTCACCCTGGCTAGGGTCCATTCGCATATCCAAGTCGCCTTCGCGCATAAAACTAAAGCCACGCTCAGCCTGATTAAGCTGCGGGGATGAAACACCTAGATCCATCAGGATTCCATCAACCTTTTCGACATTCGCAAGTTCACGAACCAAGTTTCCAATACGGGCAAACTCACCGTGAATAATTTGAACTCGATTATCGCCTTCAAACATTTGGCGACCGAACTCTACGGCCCGCGGGTCACGATCAAGTGCAATCAATCGGCCTTGATCCCCCATTCGCTCGGCAATCGCTCGGGCATGCCCACCCCGACCATAGGTGGCATCCACGTAAACGCCGCCGCAAAAAACATTCAACGCCTCAAGCGCCTCTCGTTTCAGGACAGGTATGTGGTCTTCTAAAGTAGTCATGCGGCGCCCTTAGAATGATATCGTTTCGAGCTCGGTCGGCAAATCCGACTCATCGAGCTGTTCTTCGAGAATTGAATCACGATGCGCTATCCATAGCGCTTCATTCCATATTTCGTATTTATCACCTTGACCAACCAATACTGCTTTCTTGTTAATCATGGCGTATTCACGTAGAGGTGCTGGCAGCAAAACACGACCACTGCTATCCATATCGCAATCATCGGCATTACCGATCAATACCCGCTTTAACTTTCGGGTTTTAGGGTTCAAGCTAGGCAATGCAACCAGCTTCCGCTCGACTACCTCCCAAGCAGTCAAGGTATACATCAACAAACAACGATCGTTAGGACTAATAGTGATAACCATTCGCCCAGCAGAAACACGCAATAAGTCCTCACGATGCTTGGTAGGAATCGAAATTCGACCCTTGGCATCGGTGCTTATATTGTTACTTCCTCTAGGCATGGCTTAAATAGTCCGCTCATCTTGTCATTTACTGAAATCAGGATCGGAATTTTGCAATAAACACCACAAATCCCCACTTTTCTCCACATTTTCCCACTATCCTAGAGGCATGGATTAGTGTCAAGTACTATTTGCACAAGAAAACCTTTTTCTTTCAGTAAGTTAGCGCACATCCTAGTGCGACTTAAAGATGCTTCTTAAAGTAATACTTTAAGTAACAAGCACAATATAATGTTTTAAAAGCCTAAGCGAAACCGACTTAAGCAAGTGTATGACAGACAAACCAATGCGGCTCGCGAAGCAGTCACAATCAACATTTAGATTAAAACCCGTCAACATACCTTTTTGGGCTAATAAATCACAAACGCCTAGCAAATACCTCTTTATCAGCCCATATCAGCTAATATTGTCAGCCTCAGGCCAATAAAGTCGTCCGCCCTGGACTCGAAAACGGAACAAAAGTCAGTCAAGTAAAGCGAATAACTCGCAAAGTTATTCTACACCAAAGTGGCTGCCGGTCTCTGGTGCTCAAAACAGCAACAAAAATCTTCTGCCCGATAATTGGAGGTGTAAATTAACAACCCCAAATCGTCATGAAATTAGGGGGTAGACCCTCCAAGGAAACAAACAAGGTGAAACTTGTCTCCTCGGCATTAATAAATCCTTTATTCCCGCAGGAATAAAGGGTGAGCTGACCTGTAAGCCGGGTTCTGTCGTGAACAGTCATTCATCTAGGGCAAACATCGCTGCTTGCCTCAAGCAACCTACCCGTGTTCAGCGCGGGCCGCGCCTTTTGGCTTTCGCCAATAGAACACCTATTTGGTCTTGCTCCGAGTGGGGTTTACCTTGCCGCTTGTGTTACCACTTGCGCGGTGCGCTCTTACCGCACCATTTCACCCTTACTTCCTAAGAAGCGGTATCTTTCTGTTGCACTAGCCGTCGGCTTGCGCCGCCCAGACGTTATCTGGCACTCTGCCCTTTGGAGCCCGGACTTTCCTCCCTTGAATTACTTCAACGGCGACTGCCCAGTCAACTCAGGCGAGAGTCTACTTGCTGAATGAAGACACTACAAGAGCGATCTTGCCAAGCAATCTCTATTTTAGCCCAAATGATCTCTGGCTTATACGCCGTTCCAAAATATGCTTTGATTAATAGATCTTGGGCCGCAGCTAAGGCGGTTATACCAACACCTAGGGAAGGCAAACTTATTATCGAAACCATCGCTAATTCACCCAACTAGACGGCTAAAGCCTTACATGACCAGCAGGCTCTAATAAGGCGTTTTTTTTCAGTAAGGTACGAGTGCAAGCCAATTCTCGGGAAATGCACAGGGAACGTGTTTCCAGATCTACTGTAAGTGAGGTGAACTGCCTGAAAAGGAACTTTATCGATCTCTCAAACTAGCCATCGCGGTGGCTAAGTCATCGTATCCGTGTTCATCTAGTTTCAACTGCAAGCCTTTTACAATATCTGCCACCATGGCAGGCCCTTGATAAATGAATAAACTGTAAATTTGCAAAACATCAGCGCCCGCTAACATTTTCTCCCAAGCGTCGTCAGCATTAGCAATGCCACCGACACCAATAATCTGTACGTGGCCTTTAAGAATTTTATAGAATTGTCTAATACAGTCAGTGGACTTATCCTTTAGCGGCGACCCGCTCAAGCCGCCACCTTCTGACGCGTGCTTGCTCTGTAAGCTGGAGGGCCTTTCAATTGTAGTATTGCTGGCGATTAAGCCATCGAATTTATGCGAAATAAGCAATTCGGCAATCGTTTCAATTTCGCCACCGTCTAAGTCGGGAGCCACCTTTAGAGCAATTGGCACATAGCGTTTATGTACTTTTTCACATTTCTTCTGGGCCTGTTTGATTTTCAGCAATAAGTTGTCTAAGAAATCGGCGTTCTGCAGATCGCGCAAAGACTTGGTGTTCGGTGAAGAGATGTTGACAGTAATGTAGTCCGCACGGCTATAAACTCGTTGCAAGGCAGACACATAATCAAAATGTGCGTCTTCAATCGACGTTACGGCATTCTTGCCAATGTTTATCCCAGCTACCGCAGTCCTCCCTGTCGGTTTCAAGTTTTGCAGGAATTGATCGACACCACAGCTATTAAAACCCATTCGATTTATCAGTGCCTTGTCTTCCAAGAGTCTGAACATGCGAGGTTTCTCGTTGCCATCTTGGGGTTTTGGAGTGACGGTTCCAAGTTCAACGCCAGCAAATCCAAGCGCGGAAAATGCTGGTAGGGCGCGAGCATCTTTATCAAGCCCTGCGGCCAAAACAACTGGATTTCGAAATTCAATTCCCATGCACTTCACTGGCAACTCCGGAACCTTGGAGCCAAACAGCTTTTCAATCAGCTTTAATAAAAACGGTTGCTTGGATGCTAGGTGCATCTTATACAAAGTTAGATCGTGAGCTTGCTCAGGATCGAGACTGAAAAGAATGGGTTTAACTATAGTTGAATACATCGAATATTTTTTTGCTTTGAAGATTAGACTACTTATTGAGTCAATAGTGCGCTACCGAGTTGCCAAGCTCGACAATAACAGACCTGTGCTACCAAAACACTAGCTCAACAAAAGAATCAGCGTTCCAATTTAAGTAGCAGAATCAGCGCCGGCAGCGGTATTTTGCAACGTCCAAAGCGCGGCATAATATTGATTCAAATCGAGCAACTGTTGATGACTGCCGCGCTCTACAATTTTACCTTGGTCCAACACCAATATTTGATCCGCGTCGACTACTGTTGAAAGCCGGTGAGCAATGACGATACTCGTATAGTTGCCTCTTACTCTATCCATCGCCTGCAGTATGCGCTGCTCGGCACGGCTATCCAGGCTTGATGTTGCCTCGTCGAAAATCATAATTTCTGGCGACTTCAATATAGCTCGGGCAATGGCAACACGTTGCTTTTCACCACCGGACAATTTCAGTCCGCGCTCGCCGACCATGGTTTTCTCGCCATCGGGGAGTTGCCCAATAAAATCATCAAGATAGGCCATGCGGATGGCACTCCATACCTCTTCTTCGCTTGAGTCTACGTTGCCGTACTGTATGTTATCGAAAATACTAGCATTAAATAAAACCGTGTCTTGCGGCACCACGCTAATTAACTTTCGTAGGCTATATTGACTAACCTCACTAATGTTCTGACCATCGATCCTAATCGCTCCTGAGGAGACGTCATAAAATCGGAACAACAGTTTCATTATGGTGGATTTACCTGATCCGCTACTGCCAACGATGGCGACCTTTTGCAACGGCAAAACCGTAAAGCTCAGGTCAGACAAAATAGTTCTGTGCGGATGATAATGAAAGCCGACGTGGCTGAATTCTATTTCTCCTTTCAGCAGTTTAAGGTCGGGCGCTTGGGGCTTGTCTATCACCTTTGACTCCACCCTCAACAGGGCGAACATGGCATCTATATTTGCCATCGAACCTTTCATCTCTCTATACACAAATCCAAGAAAGTTCAGCGGCATAAAAATCTGTATCATTAACATGTTGATTAGGACGAAATCACCAATGGTCATTTCGCCGGCAGTGACTCTGGTCGCAGCTAAAACCATGGATGAAGTCATGGCCAGCGCAATAATCAACGATTGCCCAGCGTTTAGCCCGAAAAGAGTTAAGCGATTACGTCGCCTAGCCGCTTCCCATTCACTCAGATTTTCGTCATAGCGAGCCGCTTCATAGGCTTCATTATTGAAGTACTTGACCGTTTCAAAATTCAATAGACTATCTACCGAGCGGGTACTACTTCTTGATTCTGCCAGATTCATCTGGCGGATAAAATTCGTACGCCATTCAGTAGCAATCACCGAAAAGCCGACGTAAGCGACTACCGAAACCAAGACAATCAACGCAAACCAGAAAGTGTAGTTCCACAATAACAAACCGATGATCATGCTGATTTCGAGAAATGTTGGGACTATATTGAACACCATAAAACGCATCAAAAAACTAACGCCGTTGACTCCGCGCTCAATGTCTCGAGAAAGCCCGCCGGTTCTTCGGTCAAGATGATATTCCAGATCAAGAGAATGCAGATGCTGAAACACTTGGTGGCCAATGCGATGCATGGCACCTTCTGTTACGCGGCCAAAGATAGTGTCCCGCAGTTCGCCGAATAAAACATTCATAAACCGAACCAAGCCATAGGCAATCAACATAGCCAAAGGAATGCCAATTAGTGAAAAGGTGCCTATGCTTTTCCCTAATCCATCAATGGCTCCTTGATTCAACCCGTTGAGGACTCCTTGATTCAAAAAGTCGACAATTTGTTTCAACAGAAACGGCAAGCCTACACCGGCGGCTTTGGCTCCAACCAAACACAGTACAGCAAGGCCTATGCGCCACCGATACCCTGTCAAATATGGAAGTAAATCTCGCAAGCTACTCCAGCCGACGGCTGCAACTGCTTCAGTATTTTTACTAGGGCGCATGGTTATTAATTCGCTATTTGATCAGCGAGTAATTGCAAAATCTGTTCACGATAGCGGTACGGTGTCTTTCGATTAAACATGAAAACAAATTGGTATTGGTGCTGATCAACCGTTAAAAATCCAGCGAAGCTGTGCACGCCGTTCAGAGTTCCAGTCTTAGCTCTGGCATAGATCGAATTTATGTTCGAAACTTTAGGCGCCTTTAAATTATAAAGTTTTAATAAATCCTGATAGGGCTTGAGCTCAGTCAAAATTTGATTAAGCTGCTGCGCCGAAACCCTATTACTTCGAGCTAAGCCCGCACCGTCATTGACTATAGGCTGCGGTTTAGCAAACATCTTCGCTAATTCCTGTTTAACATAGACCTCCGACTTGGCGAAATTTAGTTGCTCGCCTTTCTGGTCCTGCGCCAATAATAAGAACAGCTGATTGGCAATGAAATTGTTTGAATATTGCAAGGCGCCACGTATTACGTCAGCTAAGGTTTTGGAATTTTGATGACTTAACAGTAAGCGCGCTGGGGAAGGCAGAGTTTGATTTATGAACACTTTCTTCACTGGCGCTGAGGCTTTAGCATCGAGATACTGGTCGAGCTTGATTGATAGCAATTCTGCGAAGTGCTGCTGCGCGCGATTCGCATCTATTAAATTGACTCTATTGGCTTTCACGCCTATCGCTTTGGCAAGCTTATTCGCTACGTTTTTGGCCGTTGCGGTAAGTGGCGTTTGTGGTTCTGCGCTGACTAACGAGCCGTTTAGACGCTGTAAGGTGACGGTATTGAAGTTGGCAGCAACTGCCGACAAAGGTGCGTTATAGGGGTCTGCTACTTGAGTTCGTCCCGGCACTGGTTCACTAGTAATAACGCTGGAGTCGATGTGAATCGATTCGATTTTACTCGCGGCATTACTCAGCAAACTATTGATCTGCGCAACAATCAGATCAAGCTCTTGCGACACGAGATAGGGGTCACCATAGCCTTTCACCCACAATTGATCTTTCACTAAGTAAAACTCAGTAACGAAACGATGATCTAAACCCCACTTTTTAATCGCCAAGTTGGCGGTCAGTAACTTAGTCAAAGATGCAGGAATCAGGGCTTTATCTGCCTGCCATTGATAAACAATATCCCCAGAACCATTAGTCACCAACAGCGCATCTTGAGGTGTGAATTGCTGGTTCGAAAAAACGCCCTGAGCAGGAAGAATTTGCTCCACAGACTTCTGAGTAAGGGCATAGCTAGCTATCCAAGGCAGCATTAGAATTGCAGTTAGGCATGCACCTCTCAGATTAAACAAAGGCAACATGCTTGTCAGTCTTCCTCAGATTCCGCTTTAATAGCTAAAGCCAATTCATACACTTCATTCTTACGACTACCGGTAATTTTGGCGGCGATACCACTGGCTTGCTTCATCGGTAATTCTGCTAGCAACACTCTAAGCAAGGCACCCAGTTCTGCCTGATCCTTCTCAACCACTGGCGCGCCTTCAATCATCAACACAAATTCACCGCGCGATTGATCTGGGTCTTGCGCTAGCCTTTCTACAAGCTCAGCAACCGTACCATCCAATACGGTTTCAAATTTTTTGGTGATTTCTCTAGCGAGAACCACACGTCGATGATTGCCTAGAACCTCAGCAATATCGACTAGGCAGTTATTAATACGATGCGATGATTCTAATACCACAATGGTCCTAGACTGCTCCAAATAATTAGCCAATTGCGTTTTACGCGCGGCGCTTTTAGCAGGTAAAAACCCATCAAAAACGAAGCTGTCCGTAGCTAAACCGCCAATCGACAAGGCCGCAATAATGGAGCTAGCTCCCGGAACCGCACATATTTGATGTCCCAATTTACGCAAAGCTCTGACTATTACAAAACCAGGATCGCTAATCAAAGGCGTTCCTGCATCACTAATCAACGCGAGATCTTGGCCCTGGTTGAGTTGCGCCGCAACCCAAGAAACCAGACCCGCCTCATTGTGTTCATGGCAAGCCCTAAGCTTGGTTGAAATTCCGTAATGATTGAACAGTCGCTTACTGTGACGGGTATCCTCTGCTAGTACGCATGATACGTCCGCCAGTACCCGCAAAGCACGATGGCTGATGTCGGCCAAGTTCCCAATTGGCGTTGCAACCACGTATAAAACGCCAAACGAGCTGGGGTCTAGATTATTAACAGCGTTCTTTTCAGAAGCATTTTTGCTTATTCGGTCATTCACTCGGTATACTCTTGAAAACAGGTTTTGAATCGTTTAAATGACCAATGCCGATAGGACTTTGACCACAGAACGTAATACTCTTAAAACTTAAAGCCCATAGCAAGTGAAGACAGCAGCTACTCGCCAGGAATAGTTCAGCTGTTATCCTTGAATAAGAACTCAACTCGCCAGAAACTCAGGATAATCTGATTAATTTAAAAATGCATCCAATATTAATAAGCGATACTCATATTCGCTGCGCATGTACAGTATTAATGGTGTTAGTGCTGAGTAGCTGTGCCCACGGGCCTATAGCCAAGGTGGAAGATCGCTCAGTTGGCGGCGCAGGTATTGAATTTGACGGATCAACATCGGGCAACGACTACCCAAACGAGAAGACGTCAACGCCCTTAATAGATCGAACATATCAACTTGAGCAAGCTGAACGCTATAGTCAATTAGCTAACAACCCAAAGGAGCTTGGCAATTCGATAGATGCAACGCTGAGCGCAGCCGAATATTATATACAGGCAGACGATGCTGAACGCGCATTGCAAACTATTGCTCAGCTGCAGCTAACGACACTAAACAATCCTCAACGAGCTCGATATCAAATCATCTTGGCCTACGGTGACTATTCACGGAGCCAGTATCAAGCTTCTCTCAACCGCCTATACGCGCTACTAGGGGTGCTTGGCTCACAAGAAACAAATCAGCAACGTGTTGATGCCTTATTATTGAGCTCGCTTTGCCATCAGGCCTTGAACGAACACGATCTGGCGATAAGCAATTTAATTGAGCGTGAATCTCTGCTGTTTGGTAGCGCCAAAGCAGATACCAGTCGCTATATCTGGAAAGTCATTGGCGATTTAAGCACGGAGCAACGCCAGGCCGTAATAGATGAGTCAAGTAATGCCGTAGTGCGCAATCGATTTGAACAAAGTCTACAAGGCTTGGTGGGGAGCGGCCTAACGACCACTAATCGCGATGCTCTGGCTGGCTCGACTTCGCGTCAGATGCAGTTTAACCAATGGCGAGATCAGACCGGCAGGAATGCAGTTATCGTCAAGCAAAGCCAATGGACTGCACGTTCAGCAAAAAACATATCAATTTTATTACCACTGACGTCACGCTATAACAAAGCCGCACAAGCGCTATTAGATGGCATCGAATACCAACACTCGCTTAATGTCTCCAACTATCGACCGAACGTCAGTGTTTATGATATCGGCGAGAGCCCGTTGCAGGTGGGCCAGCATTACTCCTCCGCCAGACAAGCAGGAGCAGATCTGATTATCGGCCCGCTGGGTAAAGAGCAGGCAAATCAGCTAACTTCTTCCTCGCAAGGGTTTAACACTATCCCCACCATCTTGCTTGGCGGTGATCAGGCTCTCGACCAAAACATGGCGCGGCTCACTATGAGCCCCGAACAACAGGGTCGGATAGTGTCAGAACGGGCATTCAGTCGCGGATTTGTGAATGC
>CAWUWF010000200.1:0-34565 GCA_963925935.1 uncultured Arenicella sp.
CTCATTCAAAAGCAACCACCGATGGTCATTCTGAACTACCCACCGATGTTCATTCGGAGCTACCCACCACCAGTCATTCGGAGCTACCCACCGCAGTCATTCTGAGTGTAGCGAAGAATCTCAACACCCCATTGTCGGCGAAACTGTCGGCCCGCTAATCGCCCGCCGATCGAGCCCAAACTTGATTAATAAACCGTGGGCTAAAAACCCACTTGACCCTAGCCTGATATGAATATAAGTTATATCAATAATGAAAAAGCATCATTTCAAAATATATCAAGAAGCCCCATAATTGTTTTTGCTTGAACTCACGCAAAAACTTAAATTGGAGAATATAAAATGAACTACTTTATCGAAGAGCTCGCAACTGGCTTAGTTGCCTTTACCCCACTGGTCCTATTTATCATTTTATTGTAGACAATGGCTGCCAAAACAAACTAGGTGCTATCTTGGGTAGCGCCTTTTTTTATGCCCGCGCTGGAAACGATGACGGACGGTGGGTCATTTTAAGAAACTTAGCGTTAACCCCTTTTAACTACTTTTAAATCTTTCGACCACTTAACTAATATTGAACTCAATGTACTGCCTGCATTTCGATGCTTTAATATTGCTTGATAGTCCTCAGATTGATCTTCATATTTTTCATACTCTACGCGATCATGAATGGTAAGCCTAGAGAGAATGCATACAGTCATTTTGGTACTTCAGCATTGCAATATATAGACGTCGCTAGCTCATCTACTAACCTTCAGATAAAGTACTACGTTAACCAATTGAAATTCTAACGATCAGTGCCCTACTAGTTTTCCTCGATCCAGCAGTAATGCTAGTATAAACGCTAAGAAGAAACCTAGCCTTTTAGCAGAGGTGCGTATGTCTTCAGTTAATATCTTGAAAATCAGGAGCAAATTATGGCAGGCGGTTGGTCCCGAGACGGGGCAGTACAAGAACAAATTGATGCCAGTGTGGAAGATGCTGTGGCCGCAGCTCGTAGCCAGTTGCCATGTGGCGACAGCCTAAGCCACTGCGAGGAATGCGAAGCCGCAATACCCGAAGCACGCCGCCAAGCGAACCCTGGGGTGCGCCTGTGTATTAGTTGCCAGACCAATCTCGAAAAACAACGCAAAGATAACGCAGGCTATAATCGACGGGGCAGTAAAGACAGCCAATTGAGATGATCTTTCACCTCGACAATATTCTGCAAAAAATCCAACATAGTATTGTTTGCGGCTAGACCACATCTATAATATTAGGCACCTCAAATAGCGGGACCAATAAACTCTAATGAGTAATCCTTACAACACCGACCTTGATCGTAATCCAGCTAATTATCAGCCGCTAACCCCGCTAACGTTTTTGCAACGCGCGGCCAGTGTTTTTCCACAACACACCGCGATAGTTCATGGAGCTTTACGCCGCAGTTATGTCGATTTTTACAGCCGGTCAAAGCGACTAGCGTCTAGCTTGGCAAAGACCGGTATTAATCGAGGGCATACGGTCTCGGTGATGCTTGCCAATACGCCGGCCATGCTCGAATGCCATTATGGCGTACCAATGAGCGGTGGCGTTTTGCATTCAATTAATACTCGCCTAGACCCCGCATCGATTGCTTTTCAACTAGATCATACCGAGTCGAAGATCGTTATCGTGGATCAAGAATTTATGCCGGCAATGCAAGCGGCATTAAAAACTACAACCGTCAAACCATTATTGATCCAATACCAAGATTGTCAATACGTCGGCCTATCACCCTCAAACGAGGGAATCGATTACGAAGCATATTTACAACAAGGTGACTCGAATTATGAGTGGCTCATGCCGCTTAATGAATGGGATGCCATATCGATTAATTACACCTCTGGCACAACCGGAAACCCCAAGGGTGTGGTATCACACCACCGAGGAGCGTATTTGCTAGCGCAAGGTAATGCCCTGACCACATCAATGAACAAGCACGCAGTTTACCTTTGGACCTTGCCCATGTTCCATTGCAATGGGTGGTGCTTCCCATGGACTATGTCGGCAATTGTAGGGACACACGTTTGTTTACGGCAAGTTCGCGCTGAACCTATTTGGAAGGCACTAGAACAACATAATGTGACGCACTTATGTGGCGCACCAATTGTGATGTCGCTAATGCTAGAAACGCAAACGCAACAGCAGCCCAAGCTGAAGCATACCGTGCAGTTTTTTACCGCCGCAGCGCCTCCGCCCGAAACGCTGTTGGACAACATGAAGCAAGCTGGGTTCAACGTCACCCATCTCTATGGATTAACTGAAACCTATGGGCCTGCGGTTGTAAACGACTGGCATACAAGCTGGGACCAATTGCCCAATGACGAACAGGCTAGGCTAAAAGCAAGGCAGGGTGTTCGTTACTTGCCGCTAGAAGGTTTAAAGGTGCTTGACCCAAACACCATGCAGACCGTGCCATCTGATGGGAAAACGATTGGCGAGGTGATGTTCCAAGGTAATGTCGTCATGAAAGGGTATTTCAAGAATGTGACTGCCAGTAAAGAAGCTTTTTCCGGCGGCTGGTTTCATTCTGGCGATCTAGGGGTAATGCATACCGACGGCTACATACAGCTCAAAGACAGATCCAAAGATATTATTATTTCGGGGGGCGAAAACATTTCGTCTATCGAAGTTGAAGAGGTTCTATATAAACATCCCGCTGTTGCCGTTGTCGCAGTAGTCGCCATGCCTGACACAAAATGGGGTGAGCGACCCTGTGCCTTTATTGAAGTTGCACAAGGGCAGTCTGTGACTAAACAAGCTCTCCACGATTGGTGTCATGAGCATTTAGCAGCCTACAAAGTACCAGAACATTTTGAATACGCGTCGATCCCCAGAACCTCCACAGGCAAAATTCAGAAATACATCTTACGAGAGACGGCAAACGCTATTGCCAATAAGTAACCATCTAGAGAGCGCCTTCAAACAAACGGCATCAGGCCTTGCCTTTTTCCCTTTATGCCAACAACATTAGAATGAGAAGGACTAACGATGTGATTATAATCGCTCAACCGGATTTCCTAGTTATGGGCATCCCGCTAGTAGCGGTAGCCTTAAACTCGCTAACTAAAATATAAAACACAGAGGCAATAAATTCATGAAGTGGCTTTTAAGAATTATCAGCAGCGTTGTTGTTCTTGCAATCATCGCTCTCGCGGTTGTTTTAATACCGGCTCATGTGCAGGTTCGTGGCGTCTCACCAGCATTACCAAGTCAAGAGGAGATGCTTGCTTTACGCGGTGTTAACGGGCCGACAAAGGTCGCCTATATTCTAACGTCTAGCCAACAGCTCGAGCGAGGGCAAATATCCCATATTTCGATTGTCATTGAGTGGGCTAACGGCCAACGCTTTTTGATTGATGCCAGCATGAGCGAACAACAAGCAGAGAGCTTTGCTAAGCTTTTACAAAAAATGGATTCAGCGGCGGGCCAAGCGAACGTTTACGGAACAGTGGCTCAGTTGCTAGGGCCTAAGATTAAAGACGTTGCAGGCGTAGGTTTTAGTCACCTGCATATCGATCACACTCAAGGCATCCAGGGCTTCTGTGACCAGCGAGGCAAGGGTGCGGTATTGTTACAAACGCCTAACCAAAAAGATTTGCACAACTTCAACACGACCGAAGGTGCTGACCTGATTGCTAGTTCTTGTTTGACGCAAGCGGAGTTTACGCCCGCCAACAATGGAAATTTTTATCGATCAAGCCAGTTCCCCGGTCTCGCGGCTATTGAATTAGGAGGCCATACGCCGGGGTCTACCTTATGGGCGGTGGCCTTGGGCAACAAAGTTCTACTTTTCTCTGGCGATATTACCAATGATAAAACCAGCATAGATCACAACACGCCTAAACAAGTACTCTATAGTTATTTGTTGGTGCCTGAGAATACTAAACGAACCTCTGAGTTAAGACAGTGGCTACGAGAGCTAGATCAAAGTGAGCCATTTTCGGTGATCGTGTCACACGACTTAGCCAATACGCAGGTGCATTTGAGCGAGTTTAAGCAATAGTAGCTCCAAAGTTCTTTATTTTATGGGGGTTAACACACCACGTCTGTTGCTTATAGACAACAAAACGCTGATTTTGAGGCATTATCCTTAATTGTTGGTTAATCCAATCAATAAAAGCAAGCGCAGAGCTATTATCTGTACATGAAATATAAATAAGTATTTGTTTTCATAACTCTCTCTTCTTTTTTGTTTTTTAACGCCGCCTTCATAAGGCGGCGTTTTTTTGCCTGTAACCTTCTTAGCGGTCAACGGCGCAAATAGCTTAACTGGCTTTTCTAATGGCTGTCCCGGTAGTATTGCCATTCATTTGCAAATGGCGTGTTTGGTTAAAATTTATAATTTTTTTACGCGCCAAATCTATTTCAGTCACCGCTGTGTTGTCCATATGAAAATCATTAATGCCTGTGTCGCTATCTCCAAAAAAATGCATTAACGCATACGACCAAGCTAAGCCATGAGCCACCAACACAATGTTTTCAGCATCAAGTTCCCATGCTTTTTCGACGACAGCGACAACCCGTTGTGTTACCTCATTGCGCGACTCACCACCCGGCGTACGATAATCGGCATCATCTCGTATTGATTGAAACACATTCAACTCATCGTGTAATTTGGTAAACCCATAACCCTCCCATTCACCAACGCAATGCTCTTTAATGCCCTCTTCGGGCACAACATCAAGCCCATATTGATGCGCAATTGACTCCGCCGTTAGCGTCGCTCGTTGCAAAGGGCTAGCGATAACCACATCAGGCGTCGCCATGTAGTTTGAAAAATAATCCCCGAGCAAGCGCCGCTGCTCATGCCCATTATCAGTTAACAGCGTATCAGTACTGCCATGCCATACTTTTTGGATATTCGCGTAAGTTTCGCCGTGGCGAACCAAGCACATTCTTTTTTCGGTCATAAGGGATCAATAAGGTTTATTAGGATTAGCGACAGCGAAGTGAGCAAACAACGCACCCGTGCATTAAGATTTTGTAGCCATTTTAGCCCGACTGACTAGACTAGCCAACAAGTTAAATAAAAAAGTTACTCCCAGATGATACTAAAATACACGTTGCACAACCTGACGCTCTAAGCTCTTCAGCCCCGTCATCTTGAGCGCAGCCGAAAGATCTAAGTTAAAAGTTCTCATATAGGGTTTGAGAGCAAGCATTTAATCAGCATTGACCCTCGGCGCTTGCTCCTGCAGCGCTCTACTAAGTGGCATCCATACAACGATGCCAGAGCGGGCCTTCATTTCTTTGGTGCACAAAGAAACAGAAGCAAAGAAATGCACCGCAAATTATGACCCTTCGGGTTCCCGACACAAAAGCACTGACCAAGCCAAAATCGTTTAGGCTAGGCGGGCGATGTTCTGAGGAGAGGAGCATACTTTAGTATGTGACGAACCTCAGGTTATCACCCAACAACGCATAAGCGGTTATGGCGCCGCGTCAGGTATTTGCAAGCGCAGTAGCTCAAATTAGCCGCACTTGCTATCGCCGCAACTAAGACAAGTCATACACCCATCCATCAACACCAAAGCCTTGGTGCTGCACTTTCCACACAAGCTAGCGGACTCAGGAAAACCGCCCTGCTCTTTAACGCTGCCGCTTACTTGAACTTGTTTGGCTTCTATCTCTTCTCGTTTTTTGGCGAGAAATTGCTTTTGGTTATCGTCTAACTTGTCGGCGGAGATCATGCCAATCATTTGCATGTGTTTCTCTATGCAGTGGCCTATCTCGGCGACGATAGAGGGCATGAACACGCCGCCTGGCTTGAAGTAACCGCCCTTAGGGTCGAATACTGCTTTGAGTTCTTCTACCATAAAGGTAGTGTCACCGCCTTTACGGAAAACGGCGGAGATAAGCCGTGTTAATGCAACCACCCACTGGAAGTTGTCCATGTTTTTGGAGTTGATAAACACTTCGAATGGTCGACGCTTTTCATACTCGCTGCCTTCATTCAGAATGATGTCGTTGATGGTGATGTACATGGCATGTTCGGTGACTGGGGTTTTTACCTTGTAGGTAGAACCCACTAACATTTCAGGCCGCTTGACACTTTCGTGCATGTGCACCACTTCCGCCAGTATCTGTTGCTCTTCGACTTCAGCTTCGGTCGCGATACGCGCTTTTTCCTGTTCGGCGTTCAAGACTTTGTAACTTGCGATTTTGCCGGATATTTTTTTAACCATGATATTTCTCTTTATTTCTTTCACCGTTGTCGGTGCTTTAAGTCTTTTTAGTTTGGTTCAGTTTTAATTTGTACTTACTTGAGATCCTTCGGCTACGCTCAGGATGACGGAATAATTTACTCAGGATGACGGAATAATTTACTCAGAACGACGGAATAATTTACTCAGAACGACGATTCCATTTTCTCATTATTACAGATTTATTTACTCAGGATGACGATTTTATTTGCTCATTATTACGGATTTCTATTATTATTTTCTAACGCTAGGACTCCGCATTTGGCGAGGGCCATTTTTTGCTAGTCAAGGCGGGAAGGAAATTTTAGCGAGGTGCGTACTTTAGTACGTAACGAGCTAGAATTTATTCCCCAACGCAGGATAGCGAAAAATGGATCCGCCAAATTAGAATTTGCCGTAATAACCTTCTTTCAAGGCATCGAACAAGTTGGCCGCCGTATGCGTCTCACCGTCGTACTCAACTTCTTCATTGCCTTTAAATTCAACCGTTGAGCCATCGTCCAAAGTAAATTGGTAAATGGTTTTTTCTAGGTCGTCTTCTTTAACTAATACGCCTTGAAAAGCTTCTGGGTTGAACCGAAAAGTGGTGCAGCCTTTTAGACCTTTCTCATATGCGTACATGTAGATATCTTTAAAATCTTCGTACGGATAGTCGGTTGGCACGTTGGCTGTTTTTGAGATGCTGGAGTCTACCCATTTTTGCGCGGCTGCTTGAACATCAACGTGCTGTTTTGGAGTGATTGCGTCGGAGGTCACAAAATTGTCTGGCAATTTAGTGGACTCGTCTTCGGAATTGGGCATAGCGTCTGAGTTAACCACTTCACGATAGGCCAGTAGTTCATAGGAGAACACATCGACTTTTTCTTTAGTCTTGCGGCCTTCTCGAATAACGTTGCGTGAATAATGGTGGGCGAAGCTTGGCTCGATACCATTGCTGACGTTGTTGGCCATTGATAGCGAGATAGTGCCGGTGGGTGCAATCGAACTATGGTGCGTGAAGCGTGCGCCGGTTTTGGCGAGTTCTGTTATTAACTCTGGGGCGATCTCACCGATTTGTTGCATATAGCGGCTGTACTTGGCGTGCAATAAGCTGCCTTTGACGACGTCACCTGCTTTATGCCCGTCTTTTACCATTTCTGGGCGAAGGCTTAGCATTTCAGTAGTGACGGTGAAATCGTCGATCATGATTGGCGCTGCGCCTTTTTCTTTGGCTAGCTCTAATGCTTGATTCCAACCAGACAACGCCATTTCACGAGCGACTTTTTCAGTGAACTCGACCGAAGCCTCGTCACCGTAAGTCATGCCGAGCATAGTCGCCGTTGAACCTAGACCTAAAAAGCCCATACCGTGACGACGTTTGTATTCAATTTCTTCGCGTTGGCCCTCTAATGGCAGACCGTTAATTTCGACTACGTTGTCTAGCATGCGGGTGAATACACCGACCACTTCTTGGTATTTTTCCCAATCGAACTCTGCCTTCGCTGTGAATGGATTAATCACAAACTTGGTTAGGTTTACCGAACCCAGTAGGCAGCTACCATACGGCGGAAGCGGTTGCTCTCCACAGGGGTTAGTGGCGCGAATATTCTCGGTAAACCAATTATTATTTTTGGTGTTCACTTCGTCGATCAAGATAAAGCCAGGCTCGGCAAAATCATAGGTCGAACTCATGATCATGTCCCACAGACGATTGGCCGCAATGGTACTAAAGATCTTACAGGCGGTTAAGCCTTGCTCGTTCTTTATGTAGCCTTCTTCGACTGGGAAGCGACGCCATAAGATATCCGCGGATGTATAAACGTCTATCTTATCTTCTTTGGCTTCTTTGGCGGTTATTGGGAAACTTAATTTCCACTCTGCATTATTCTTAACCGCTTCGATAAACTCTGCGGTGATGAGTAATGATAAATTGAATTGACGTAGGCGACCATCTTCTCGCTTAGCGCGAATAAACTCCATAACGTCTGGATGGCTAATGTCGAAGGTTGCCATTTGCGCGCCACGACGACCGCCTGCGCTGGATACCGTGAAACACATCTTGTCGAAGATATCCATAAACGACAATGGCCCTGAGGTATAAGCACCTGCGCCAGAAACATAAGCACCTTTAGGTCTTAGAGTAGAGAACTCATAACCGATACCACAACCCGCTTTTAAGGTCATGCCCGCTTCATGATTTTTATTTAAGATGTCGTTCATCGAATCGGTGATAGTGCCCGACACGGTACAGTTGATGGTCGACGTCGCTGGCTTGTAGGCTTGTGCGCCGGCATTTGAAATAATGCGACCAGCCGGCAAGGCGCCATTGTCCAAGGCCCACAAAAACCGGTTATACCAGTGCTCGCGTAGCTCTTCTGTTAATTCAACGCCAGACAAGGCCGTGGCCACGCGCTCAAGGGTATCTTGAGTTGTTGCGTCAACGGGCTTACCGGCCTTATCTTGTAAGCGATATTTCTTATCCCATATATCGGCAGAAGTCGATTGCAACTGCATTTTCTTCAATAATTTTTCGCCGCCCTCTTTGGCTTGCGTAGCTTGTTTGGCCAACCCCTTAGCCAGCTTTCCCCTTTTAACTCCGGCTTCCATATCTTTTGCTGCTGTGCCCATCATTCTATTCCTCAATTTTCTAATTCTGTATGCGCGGTCTTTGGGACCCAATTACTTAAGCCCATTCAATTTGCCTCATGTTCGCTGAGATATCTTATCTTCAGATACGACAGCCCATTTAGGACATGTATTATTAAGGCTAATTTTTACTACTTAAGCGTTGCTTCTCAACACCTAATGATTTGTATATTACTTATCTATCTAGGTGTTCTCGCTTTTAAACACATGCTCATCTAAAACGCTGTAAAGCAAAACAAGGCCGGTATCACCCCAGCTCGCCATTATTCGATCTTGCTGCCTGACTCAGAGGCATTACATTACCCTCGGATCAACTGCTCCCCTTAGCACAATCTATGGTTATGCTATTAGGACAACGGTAAGCAAAATCAGCCAGCCACATTGATCGTTTTCGAGGCTCGTAATGGACAACTTGAGTAACGAACCGTCATTCGACTAAGGCAACCCGTTCAGAGTATGTTTAGCAGAATATTCAACAACTTAAGCCTAATTCCTCGAAAAACACTCAATCATCAAAAACACTATATGTTGTGGTTGAGACCAGCGCAGACCCAAAGATAAGGTGTCTCCAAGGAAATGGCAAGCACTTATTTTGGTTTTTCAACTAAATCTTTTGGGCAATTATTTTTAAAAAATATCGGCTAAAAATGCTTGACACATTTGGGCCAAAAGGCCGATAACTTACAAGTGTTCACAAAGCTAAGGGCTTGCTTGCTCTGCGCCCTATTGTCTGCAAAAGGTGATAAACTTTGCCTAACAAAAACCTGCACTTTGAACAAATATTTGGGCTGGCCGACACTTTGATTTACTCTTTTTTATTTTATAGCGATAACAAAAAGCAAGCCGTACGCCGGATTGTTTCACTTGGCATCTTACTCAGCTGCATCTTTAGTTTTCAAGTGCACGCTCAAACGGATCTTATAAGCACATCTGAAAAGCCCAAGACAGAGCAAGAGTACCGAGCTAAACTGGATCGTTGGATGTTGACGGCTTTTGAAGGTGACCCGCAAGCACAGTATAAAGTTGGAGTGCTGCACACCAATAGTCAGTTCCACGAACCTGATTTTGAGCAGGCCATATACTGGTACAGGCAAGCAGCAAGACAAGGACATATTCAGGCCCAATACAACCTTGGCCATCAATACTTATTGGGTGTAGGGGTAAATAAGAACGAGGCGTCTGCAATGAAGTGGTGGCTCAAAGCCGCTAAGCAAGACCACTCTCTCGCTCAATTCAATATAGGCCGAGCTTATTACCTTGGTATTGGCTTAGAACAAGATCATAAAAGCTCAAAATATTGGTTCAGCCGAGCAGCAGACAACGAGGAACCTAAATCGATAGAGATTCTGGCTAAGCTCGGTTGGGCCGACGGCGACATAGATACCTCGGTCGCGCCTGACTTCGAAGGAAAACCGAACTCAAACGAAGCTGCAATGAAAGCGCTTGGGCTTGACGGTAAAACCGACGAGCATACGTTTGCGCAAGACACTAGAAAGACCAATCCCGCTTCTCAGCTAGCCATTAAAGAAGCGAGGGATAGGCGAGCTACTCCGAATTTGAAATCTAAGATAACGCCTTTTGAACTTTCAGCAAAAAGGTCAGTAGCGCCAAAACCGAACGCAGACAATTTCGGCCGTGAAACAGGCCCCCAAGATGATGCCCAACGCAACTCACAAAAACCTTTTGCAAAAACTAAAAAGTCTGAGCTGATGAACGGGCCTCAGCCTAGAAACAGCCTTGAGCTTAACAATAATAAGCCAAGCATTGCTCAGAACAGAGACAGAGACAGCGACAGCAATCAACAACAGCCCACAAGAAAGCCGCCGAAAGAGGCTATAGCGAGTGATTCTGGGAAAGACTTAGCTAAGATACAGCAGGTAAAAAAAACGATCCCTATAGATAACCAAAAACCAGTAGCGATCTACACTAACCCCAGAATACGCAGCGTATTGATTGCTATTATCAATGACCGAAGCGACCTTACAATCATCAAAGCAGGGTCACAGTGGTCAAGCGTAAAGAGCAATAAAGGTATTCCCGTTTGGATGCATGGCGATTATTTGAAGCTTGATCGGCCACTCGCCAACAATGATAGTGTGTTGGGCCGCGTTACCGGAAACAATGTTAATGCCCGCTCGGTACCCATAATTTTATCAGGCACCCTGGTCGGCAGGCTTAATAAGGGTGAGCGTCTTAGGGTGATTGAGAAACGCGGTAAGTGGTACAGAGTGATTGGGCCTACACGCTTTACCGCATGGATGAAAGCGCGAGACTTCAGTGCACCGACAGCTAAGACCCGGCCGGCCTTGAAGCAAGAGCAAGAGCAAGAGCAAGAGCAAGAGCAAGAGCAAGAGCAAGAGCAAGAGCAAGCAGCAAGCAAGCCTGATTCACGGTACAGCGATAACGAATGGTTGTTTCAGCAAAAAGCAAATGACTACACGCTACAGCTCGGCAGTTTTGTGGGAGACACACAAACGGGGAATTTCCTGAGCTCGATTGACTTTCGTCAAAGCTCAAACTTACATCAACTGGGCTCCAAAATCGATAACATACAGCGAACTGTGTTTGTGTATGGGGCTTATAAAAACCGTGAAATGGCCACCAATACAAAATTGAAAATCGATCAAAAGCAAGCTTGGGTAAGAACGGTAGGCGGCTTGCAGAAAAACCGTTGCACGCAGTGGCGAGAACAAAGACCTACCCCAGAAGAGCTCCAGAGGTACTGCAAACAATGAATGACACTGGATCAAAAAATGTGATCTCACCATTTCATGGTAAACACGATCACGCACATTGCCAAGCACAAGCCTTGCAACAGGCGGTTGAACAATGCAAGAAGATGGGCTTAAAACTCACCACCTTGCGTCGCCAAACTTTGGAGATAATTTGGGGGTCACATCACCCTATTGGCGCCTATGATGTATTACAGAAACTACAGGAACAAGGTCATAAACCGGCACCACCAACCGCTTACCGGGCCCTCGACTTTTTAGTTTCTGCACAATTAATACACCGAATTGAGTCACTAAATGCATTTATTGGCTGTCCATCACCGGGCGCTAGCCATCAATGCCAATTCTATATCTGCAGGGAATGCGGTCATATCGCTGAGGTAAACAATAGCGCTATTGCTTTGGCGCTGTCTCAGGGAGCAGAACAATTAGGCTTCGAGTCGCAACAGCCCATTATCGAAGTACACGGCGTCTGTAGGGACTGTCAGTAGCAAAGCACCACCTATAAGCGGTAAGTCAGAGACTCATTAAAGCGCTACGCAGACCATTTATAGCGAATCAAACTCGTCCTTAAGCGTCGTACGAAACTTCCAGCACTTCAAATGTCTTTTCGCCAGAGGGCGCTTGAAAGGTAAATTCATCTCCTTCATATTTACCGATTAAGGCTCTGCCAATAGGAGAACTTAATGATATTCGACCTTCGCTAATATCGGCCTCCATATCACCCACGATTTGATAGCTTACTTCGGCGTCAGCTTCTTCGTCATAAAGTTTAACCAGCGTTCCAAAAACCACTTTTCCATGAGCATTTAGCTTGCTCGGGTCTATAACTTCAGCAATACCCAGCTGACTGTTCAGCTCTTTGATTCGGCCTTCAACGAAACCCTGCATTTCTTTCGCAGCATCGTATTCAGCATTCTCGGAGAGATCACCGTGCGCGCGTGCTTCAGCAATAGCGGCTATTACTTTTGGTCGCTCGACGCTTTTTAGGTTTTTAAGTTCGGCTTGTAGGCGTACCGCACCTTTGGCGGTTAATAATACTCGGTCCATTACACTTTCTAAGTTTCGTTTAAATAGATGTTAAATATTTAAGCTATTTGACTAGCTCAAAATCATTTGAAGGGGTTAGGGTTTTATGCAGATCTTGAAGCTTGTTCACTTGCATCGCTGCGTGGGCTTTATGAGCTTCACCGGCGGCTCTAGCCGCTGCAATGTTGGTGAAATATGTCACCTTATGCATTAGTGCTTCACGGCGTATTGTATATGAATCTCCAAGGCTTTCGGTGTTAGATGTGGTGTTTATTACCATATCTGCATCGCCGTCAATGATCATGTCCACCATATGTGGCCGACCCTCTTTGACTTTGTTTACTTCTTTCACATCAATCCCAGCATCTCTAAATGCTTGGGCGGTACCGCCTGTTGCAAAAACCTTGAAACCAGACTGTGCCAAATAGAGAGCTAACTCGGAGGCAATGGGCTTGTCAGCGTCACGCACACTAAACAATACATTTCCAACCTTAGGAATTACCGAGCCGGCACCTTGTTGTGACTTATTATAGGCTGCACCAAAACTGTCCCCGACGCCCATTACTTCACCGGTACTTTTCATTTCTGGGCCTAGAACAGTATCAACGCCAGGAAATTTCACAAACGGAAACACAGCTTCTTTAACAGAGTAATAACCCGGAATAACTTCGCCATGGATGCCCTGCTGGTCTAGGGTAATTCCCACCATACACAGGGCTGCAATTTTAGCTAAAGGTCGTGCGGTCGCTTTTGACACAAAGGGAACGGTACGAGAAGCCCTAGGATTAACTTCAAGCACATAGATGTCATCACCTTTAATTGCAAATTGTACATTCATTAGGCCAACCACGTTTAAGGCTAACGCCATCTGGGTTGTCTGTACTCGCAACTGCGCTTTGATATCTTCGGATAGGCTAAACGGTGGCAGCGAACAAGCTGAATCACCGGAATGAACCCCAGCTTCCTCGATGTGCTCCATGATTGCGCCTATGACAACTCGCTGGCCATCACAGATTGCGTCTACGTCTACCTCGATGGCATCGTTAAGAAAACGATCCAGCAATACTGGGGACTCGTTCGACACTTTAAACGCCACTCGCATATATTTTTTCAGCGCGTCTCGGTCGTGAACAATCTCCATTGCTCGACCACCCAATACATAGGAAGGTCGAACCACTAAGGGATAACCAACTTCATCGGCTAGTACCAGGGCTTGATCTTCATTTGAGGCAATTCGATTGGGTGGTTGCTTAAGATTTAGATCATTCAGTAGCTTCTGGAAATGCTCTCGATCTTCGGCATTATGTATCGCCTCTGGCGAGGTACCTATAATTGGCGAGCCGTAAGATTGTAAAGGTCGAGCGAGTTTTAGAGGCGTTTGACCGCCGTACTGAGCGATCACACCTTTTGGACTTTCTTTATGTACGATCTCTAAAACATCTTCCAGCGTCAAGGGCTCGAAGTAGAGTCGATCAGAGGTGTCGTAATCTGTTGAAACCGTCTCAGGATTACAGTTAACCATAATGGTTTGATAACCCGCTTCACGTAAGGCCATGGATGCGTGTACGCAACAATAGTCAAACTCAATACCTTGCCCGATTCTATTCGGCCCACCACCTAGCACCATAATTTTATCGGTGTCTTCAGGCTCAGCCTCGCATTGCTGTTCGTAGCTTGAATATAGGTAGGCAGTGGCGGTCGAAAACTCGCCAGCGCAGGAGTCGACACGCTTATAAACCGGCCTTATGTTTAGGTCGTGGCGAATCTTACGAAACTCGTCTTCGCTAACATTTAACAATTGCGATAAACGCACGTCTGAAAAACCTTTACGCTTCCAAGCAAATACTTGATCGTAATCTAAATCTGCGGCGATATTTTTCTCGACTACTGATTCTGTGGCGATGAGGTCTTCTATTTCAGCCAGAAACCATGGCTCGATGCCCGTGTAACCATGCACGTCTTCAACCGACAAGCCTTCACGAAAAGCATCACCGATATACCACAATCGATCTGCTTTAGGTACCCGCAGGGCCCGCCTCAGACGGTCAGAACGGTCGCTGCCAGTTAAATCATCGCTTAGTTGCGGCTCAAAACCATGGCTGTCTATTTCCAGACTACGCATGGCTTTTTGTAATGATTCCTGGAATGTTCGACCAATCGCCATGGCCTCACCCACCGACTTCATTTGAGTCGTTAGGGTACTGTTTGCTTGAGGAAATTTGACGAAGTCAAAACGTGGGATTTTAGTAACAACATAGTCGATACTTGGCTCAAATGATGCGGGTGTTAAACCACCGGTGATCTCATTTTTAAGTTCATCCAGGGTATACCCCACCGCTAACTTGGCCGCGACTTTGGCGATTGGGAAGCCGGTTGCTTTAGAGGCCAAAGCAGATGATCGCGATACCCGTGGGTTCATCTCAATGACAATCATTCGACCGCTTGCTGGGTCTACCGCAAACTGTACATTAGAACCTCCGGTATCAACTCCAATTTCACGCAGGACCGCCAAACTGGCATCGCGCATAATTTGATACTCTTTGTCGGTTAGAGTTTGTGCCGGCGCAACCGTAATTGAGTCACCGGTGTGAACGCCCATAGAATCAAAATTCTCAATTGCGCAGATAATGATGCAATTGTCTTGATTATCGCGCACCACTTCCATTTCATATTCTTTCCAACCGAATACGCATTCTTCAATTAATAGTTCGTCGGTTGGCGAGGCGTCTAAGCCGCGAGTACATATTTCAACAAACTCTTCTTTATTGTAAGCAATACCGCCACCCGTGCCGCCCATGGTGAAACTAGGCCGAATAATGACTGGCAAGCCCAGACCTTCTAAGATCTCAAAAGCGCCATCCATATCATGAGCAACATCACCGCGAACGGTTTCAAGCCCAATTTTCGTCATCGCGATTTTGAATTTCTCCCTATCTTCGGCTTTATCGATCGCTTCTTTGGTGGCACCGATCATTTGCACACCGTGCTTGGCCAGCACCCCTTCTCGCTCTAAATCAAGTGCGCAGTTCAATGCCGTTTGCCCGCCCATGGTAGGCAACAGCGCATCGGGCTTCTCAATTTCGATGATTTTCTCGACCGTTTGCCAGCTGATCGGCTCGATATACGTAGCGTCAGCAAAACCCGGGTCAGTCATGATAGTGGCCGGATTCGAATTAATCAGAATGACTCGATAGCCTTCTTCTTTAAGAGCCTTACAGGCTTGCACGCCGGAATAATCAAACTCACAAGCCTGACCAATAATGATCGGGCCAGCGCCAATGATCAGTACGCTTTCTATGTCGGTACGTTTTGGCATACTCTAAACCCCTTCACTATTGTTGCTTGAAATTCTTTGTTCCATCAATGCAATGAAATGATTAAATAGCGGTGCGACATCTCGCGGGCCCGGACTTGCTTCGGGATGACCCTGAAATGAAAATGCCGGTGCGTCGGTGCGAGCAATGCCCTGGATGGTGTTATCGAATAAAGATCGGTGGGTTACTTGCAATGTTTCTGGCAAGCCCTCTTCATTGACTGCGAAGCCATGGCTTTGACTGGTAATCATTACTTTCTTGGTAGCTAGGTCTTGTACTGGGTGATTGGCGCCATGATGCCCAAACTTCATTTTCTCGGTGGTAGCGCCGGATGCCAAGGCAAGTATTTGATGACCTAGGCAAATACCGAATATAGGTATGCCGCTGTCAATTAATATTTTAGTCGCTTCGATTGCGTAGGCGCAGGGCTCTGGATCACCAGGGCCATTTGACAGAAACACACCATCTGGATTTTCTGCCAATACGTCTTGCGCAGACGTGGTTGCGGGTACCACGATTACTTCACAGCCTAGTTCGGATAAAATCCTTAAGATATTGTGCTTCACCCCAAAATCATAAGCGACCACTTTAAAGCGGGTTTGGGTCTGGGTGCTGTAACCATGCTCTAATGACCAGGCTTTTTGATCCCAACTATAGGCGTGATCGGTGGTGACCTCCTTAGCTAGGTCCATGCCTTTTATCCCAGCAAACGATTTGGCTGCCGCAATAGCGTGCTCAGGATCGATATCGTCACCGGCTACAATACAACCTTTTTGTGCGCCCTTTTCTCGCAGCAAGCGGGTTAGTTGCCGAGTATCGATGTCGGCAATTGATACCACATTGTTGGCGCGTAAATAGTCGTCTAGGTTTTGGGTGTTGCGCCAGTTGTTTGGCAGACGCGGCAAATCACGAATAATAAGGCCGGTTGCAAAAATGCCTCTCGACTCAGCGTCTTCAGGCGTGGTGCCGGTGTTGCCTATATGCGGATAGGTTAGAGTGACCATTTGCTGGGCATATGATGGATCAGATAAAATCTCTTGATAACCGGTCATTGATGTATTGAATACAACTTCGCCAATACTTTGTCCATTTGCGCCAATCGATTTACCCCAAAAGAGTGAACCATCTTCGAGTGCCAGTAATGCGGTGTTTTTCACGTTTATATCGTTACCTTGTATGGGTTATCACTACTATTGTATTTTCCAACAGCTGCGTGCAAATGCAGATTTACTAAATTTCAAATTGTGCCTAAAAAAAGGGAGAAGCTTTAAAGAGCTTCTCCCAATTAGAATTTTTTTCACCCTGATATGGAGTGTTTGCGCCAATACTGCAATCGACCACCACTAACAGGCATTATCTTCATAGCAAACAGCCCTGTAGCAAATACGCCGATAGCAAAGCGCTCTGGCGATGGAAATAGGCTTGCAGTTTAGAAATCAATTGGCACCGATTGATAGTTTAATGGCTTTTTTGCTGCGGCGTATTTTAGCTGAAACTAGGCACCATATGCAATCGCAAACAGACGACTTGTAAAACTAATTTTAGTTTATTCGGAATGGCCTGTTGGGCGCTAATGGACAGAATTAAATTTGCTACGCACAAGCTTACGGCTCTGATTCTAACGCCGTAAGCCGAGTACATCTTGCATGTCATAGAAACCCGACGGTTGGCCTTGCAGCCAAGTAGCTGCGCGCAAAGCACCTTTGGCAAACGTCTGACGACTACTTGCTTTATGGGTGATTTCAAGCCGCTCACCCTCGCTCGCGAACAGCACTGTATGTTCACCTACCACGTCTCCCGCACGCGTGGTCGCAAAGCCAATGGTATTGCGATCTCTAGGCTCGCTGAGACCTTCTCGGCCATACACGGCGCATTGCTTAAGGTCACGACCCAGAGTGCTAGCAATCACTTCGCCCATACGAATAGCCGTGCCAGACGGCGAATCCAGTTTGTAGCGATGATGAGTCTCCATGATTTCGATATCGGCCTCATCACCAAGAACGGCTGCTGCTTGCGCTATGAGCGCAAAACTAAGGTTTACCCCAACGCTCATATTCGGCGCCCAAACCACGCCAACATCAGATCCTGCGGCTTTGATCTCAAGCTCTTGTTGTTGATTAAAACCCGTGGTGCCAATCACTATTGCTTTATTGTTGGCAGCGCAAAAGCGTAAATTTTCGAGCGCCGAATCAACCAAGGTGAAGTCGACTAAACAGTCAAACTCTGCGTTATCTAGAGTTTCTGTGATCGGCACACCAAGCGGCCCAACCCCAACTAGCTGGCCCGCATCCATACCCAAAAAAGAGCTGCCTGGGCGATGAACTGCGGCCGTTAGCTGTAGACCGGGGTGGTCACTGGCGGCCTGAACAACGGCACGCCCCATTCTTCCAGCAACGCCGGTTATCGCGAGTTTTAACATAATTATTTATTTAATTTCAACATAGCTTAGGTAAACAATAGAATCTTGCTAGTAACCAGCTTAACCCTAACAAAGTACTATTTACATTGTGTGTGAATATTATCTAAAAACCTCTTTAAATTTACCCAACACACTTTCGTTGTTACTGGGAGGCCCCAATTTATCTACGCCTATGTCTTCAGGCAATTTAAGATAGCCTAGCTTATAACACGCGTTCATAAGACCGATAATCGTCGAACGACCATAGCCGGACTTAGCCGATAGGCTTTGCAACGATTCGGGGCGGACAAACAACATCGTACAGAGTTTCAACAACACGTTATCCAACTCCAGTAGGGTAAAGTGCGGCCACCGCTCCAAAAGATAGTCGGTATCTTCATCTAACTCGTTGAATAGCTCTTTGGCTTCGCAAACCATTGTATTGACCCATATAAAACTACTCATCGGGTAAACATTAAGCCCCTGCGCTGGCTGCCAATCATTGTGCAAAGGCACCTTAGTCATTTGTTGGCGGGCAATAATCACTGACCATTTACCAGGCTCAATGTCACTATAGACCATTTTGCGGACTGGCTTAATAAACAAAAAAGATTCATTGTCGACTATTATTTCGTTGTCTTCGGTCCAATACTCATCAACCGAGCTTATTTTAAAACCAGCTCGCTCATGCAACACTACTCTATCGATGGATGATTCGCTAAACTCAGGCTCATTATCGTCCCAAACATCTATGGATGGCGTTTCTAAAACCAATGCAGCGCTGCTCGATGAGCTTTCATCATCACTCATTAGCGCAACGGACCCTTGGCTCTCGCCAGCCTGCTCCTCTTTGAACTGCGCTACAGCATCGACTACGTTGATATATTCGCGATTGGCGTAAGTATTACAATCGGCACTCAATTTATCGAGCTCACCCTCATAGTCACCTTCATAGCCACTTTCATCCGAAATCGTCGACTTAGGGCTTGGGCTTTGCTTGGCCTCCGCGACGCTGTCGGAAATTTCTTCAATCACAAAGCGCATGGTATGTTCTGGCAATAGACGCCCAGCATCATCGCCTTCAACCCTAACTTCGACGTTTAGATTAATCAGCGCCAACTTAAATTCACTCCATTGAATGGGTCTGGATAGATACCCTACATGCTCTCTATTGCGATCGTCGCCCACCACCATGGATGGCAAGTCGAGCATGCTTGCTTCTGAGCCTTCCAATACATAAGCCTCATCCATGATCACAATGTCTGGCTGACTTGAATCCAGTTGCTTAGACTTTAAAATCACCACCTGATACGGCAATTCATTTTTTGCCAAATTCAAAAATGATTTGAAAAGAATTTGTTCCTTCTTAGCAATGCCTTTGAATACTAAATATTTAATTTGTACGGTCATTGTTAGTTAGACTACTTATGATTTCATGTGACTTATTCTTCAGCTAGTTAGCATTAATTAACTAGCTTAGTGATTCGGTGCTATTAAGTTTCTCTCAATAAGAACGATCACCCATGTTGAAAAGTAAGTTACCAATTAACTAAAGCTTTCCCATTCTCCACAATTCGCGCAAAACCAATACAAGGCCTTAGTGTCGAACCCACATCTGATACAAGTATACTCAATCTTACGATTCTTTGCGCGGCCTAACAAATCTTTAAGGAGAACGCCTTGCTGGGCCGCTGGAAAGCTCTCACTATCGGCGTTTTGATACAGATAGTCTGCCACAGCACCGCTTAAGCCCTCGCTCTGAATTTGTGAGAAAATTCGATCTAAGGTCGCACTCTCGCCCAGAATATCCTCTAGCGAAGAACGCCATAACTGAAATGCTTCTAATTCCTTTGGAATCGTAGCAATATTTAGTAAATAATTCTCAAGCCCCTGAGCATCATCTAATTGCCGATAACACAAAATAATTTTTTCGACCAACAGGCTTGCTAGAGTCGGATTTGAGACAGACAAACTCTGCCAAGAGTCCATTGCGCGCCGGTAGTTTTTTTGTTGATAGCTTAACTCACCACGTAACATCACGGCGCGCGCTGCGCTGCGATCTTCACTCAGGGCACTACGAAGATATTTTTGAGCAGCATCGTAGTCATGCATATTGATTGCATATTCAGCCAACTCGCACCAATAATGAGCTATACGCTTTGTATGATTAAGCCGCTCACTGCGTTTATGCAAGCGCGAAACCTCAATGGCTTTTTTCCATTCCTTTTCTTGTTGGTAGATATTGCATAGACCTTGCAATGCTGCTTCACGAAAACCAATAGAGTCTTTAAGCTCAATAAAAAGATTTTCGGCGCGGTCAAGTAGGCCCGCTTTGTAATAGTCTTGAGCCAGCTCATAGATTGCTTGGACTCGCTGGTCGTCGGTTAGGGTGGGCCGGGCAATTAAGTTCTGATGGATTCTGGTTGCCCGGTCGACCTGACCCTTACGTCGAAACAAACCGCCCAGCGCAAGGTGCAGCTCTACTGTTTCACTATCGACTTCGAGCGCCTTAATAAAAACTTCAATTGCTTTGTCAGGCTCTTCGTTGAGTAAAAAATTCAAACCCTTGAAGTAATCCTGATTTACTTTGCTATCTGCTTTTGAGCGGTCCAGCAGCCACCAACGGGTAAGCAAAACACCACATAAAAAGGCCAGCGCGAAGGCCGGCCAAATCCAGTCAAGTTGGGACAGGAAGCTCACTCCAATTAAGCCTCGTTCTTAAGCGGCATTGCGCGCAGGTTCTGCACTTCAGTCTCTACTTTTGCGAGCGCTTTTTTGACTTTACCAACCTCACGCTTGTTCTTGATAACCGATAAAGCCATAAATAACCAGCCAAGCAGAATCCCAACCACAAAAGTAACGGTCAATACCAGCACTAGTGGTGCTTCTCGATGAACGTCAAAGTAGTAATTCAATGTCACCATTTGCGGATTTTTTAAATTTACCGTAAACGCAAAGAAAGCGAACAACAAGAAAAAACAAAGATAGAGCAACCGTTTCATAAGCAATTATTCCAAGTTTACCGACAACAAATTGTAGTATAACCCCCGCCTTAGGGTGTAAAGAAAGGTTTTAGTTATATCTTGTTAAACTGATTGGTATTGAATGGTTGAAAGTGGATTGATATTAAGGAAAAACCGGAGGCTAGATCATCAGGACGTGGCCAAACAGTTGATTTCAAATAATTAAATCAAAGAGCAGATCACTCCACTCGCTGCGCTCGGTCGAGATGACGGCAATTTATTATTACTCTAAAGCTGAAGGCGATAAGCGGTATAAAGATTGCCACTGCCTTCGAACACGAAGACCAGCCAAACGAACACCAAGAAAATTCGACGCCTCGATAACTAAAACCTACTCAGCCCCATTCAAGAATAAAAAACCCAATCAAGAATTAAAAGCGTCAACTCGTTCTTTAAGTTCCTTGCCCGGTTTAAAATGAGGTGAAAATTTATCTTCAACCTCTACCGCTTCACCGGTCTTGGGATTGCGGCCTATTCGAGCAGGCCGGTAGTGGAGTGAAAAACTACCAAACCCGCGAATCTCTATGCGATCACCAAGCTCAAACGAGCGAGCCATTTTATCGAGTACAGCCTTCACTGCTAACTCCACATCCCTATGGGCTAAATGCGGTTGTTTGTCGACCAACGCGTCGATCAACTCCGAACGCGTTAATGTTGGTTTATTAATCATTTCCCCATCAACCTTAAATTATATTTATAGTAGATTAAGTATAGAGTTTGCTATTGAAATAGGCAAGCTGATGCTGCAAACATTTATTCATAAGCTGCTGATAAACATCATCAAACCTCGCCAAATCAAGCATTTAGGCTGCACTAAAGAAAACAATAGCAATAAAAAAAAAGCCACACATTGAACTCAATGTGTGGCTTTAGTGGTGAACAACAAACAAGATGTTTGTTGTTCACTTTCGAATAGCTATATTCTACTTATTAAGCTGTTCTTTCAACTTGGCTGCTAAGGTGCCGCTGCCAACATCATCGCTTTGACGTCCATACTCTTGAACCTGTTCACTTTCATGTTGAGCCTCAAGTGCTTTGATCGACAATGAGATGCGACGAGTTTTTCGGTCGATTGAAGTAACCTTAGACTCAACAGCATCACCAACGCTGAACATAGTTGAAGCATCGTCTACCTGGTCTCGAGAAATCTCAGAACCACGCAAATAACCCTCAACGCCGTCAACTAGCGTAATTGTCACGCCACGTGCATCAGCTTCTTTAACCACACCCTGAACAACAGAACCTTTGCTGTTGGCTGCAACGAAATCACTGAATGGATCGCCACTCATTTGCTTAACGCCTAATGAGATGCGCTCACGGTCAGAATCTACTGCAAGCACTACTGCTTCGAGCTCATCGCCTTTCGCGTAGTTACGAATTACTTCGTCGCTATCTTCGTCCCAAGACAAGTCACTTAAGTGAATCAATCCGTCAATGTTACCGTCAAGGCCGATGAACACACCAAAATCAGTAATCGATTTGATCTTGCCAGAAACTTTATCGCCTTTCTTATGAGTCTCAGCAAAGCTATCCCAAGGGTTAGCTTTACATTGCTTCATGCCGAGCGAAATACGACGACGATCTGGGTCAATCTCAAGTATAACCACTTCTACTTCATCGTTAACTTGGCAAATTTTGCTTGGGTGAACGTTCTTGTTAGTCCAATCCATCTCTGAAACGTGAACCAAACCTTCAACACCATCTTCTAACTCAACAAAAGCACCGTAATCGGTAATGTTGGTAACCTTACCGTAGTGACGAGTTTCAACTAGGAAGCGACGCGCTAGATCTTTCCATGGGTCATCGCCCATTTGCTTGATGCCTAGAGAAACACGTGCTTTCTCTTTATCAAACTTCAATACACGAGCTTCGATGTCTTGACCCACTTCCAATATTTCAGATGGATGCTTAACACGCTTCCAAGCCATATCAGTGATGTGTAACAATCCGTCGATACCGCCCAAGTTAATGAACGCACCATAATCGGTAAGGTTCTTAACGATACCTTTAACGATCTGGCCTTCTTCAAGGTTTTTCAACAATTCTTCGCGCTCGGCGCCAAGTTCATGTTCAATCACCGCGCGACGTGATACCACTACGTTGTTACGTAGTTTATCGATCTTGATAACTTTCAACTCGAGGTCTCGGTTTTCAAGATACGCAGAATCTTTAACAGGACGCACATCAACCAAAGAACCAGGTAGGAAGGCACGGACATTTTGTAGAGATACGGTGAAACCGCCTTTTACTTTGCCAGTAATTTGACCTATAACAATTTCTTCGTTGGTATGTGCTGTCTCTAAATCTGCCCAAACACGAACGCGACGCGCTTTTTCATGTGACAGTTTAGTACGACCATAACCATCTTCAACGTTCTCAATAACAACCTCAACAAGGTCGCCTATCTGAACATTGTACTCGCCTTCAATTTTAGCGAATTGTGATAATGGAATTTCGGCTTCTGATTTGAGGCCTGCAGTAACTGTGACATAGTCCCCGTCTACTGTTACTACTTCTGCTTTGATCACCTCACCAATCGTCATGACGGTGTTTAATAGGCTCTCTTCAAACATTTCAGCGAATGATTCGCTCATAACTCTTACCTTTGACTCTTCTTGCTAATCGACCAAAGCATTTCCAATAACGCACAGACAGTGGGTAAACATCTACCAACGTTGAAATTCACAGATCGCAACAGCAATCTATTTTTTCAGCCATGAGTTTGTTGGAACGCGCTAGCGATCGAAAACTTACAAGAGTATTTTTAACCAAGATCCCAGTCCGCAGGGCTTAGTGTTGATTTACATGATCCAAAATGCGCGTAACGACTTCGTCTATTGATAGATCGGAAGTATCAAGTATCAAAGCATCTTCAGCTGGTTTCAGCGGAGAAGCTTGGCGACTCGAATCTCGGACATCACGCGCCTGAATCGACTCTAACAGGCGCGCGAGGTTAACATCGAAACCTTTGTCTTTCAACTGATCAAAACGCCTTTTTGCACGTATTTCGGCACTGGCGGTCAAAAACACCTTAAATTGCGCATCTGGGAACACAATCGTGCCCATGTCGCGACCATCAGCGACTAATCCGGGGGCTTTTCGGCAGCGTCTTTGCATCTGTAATAATGACGCTCGCACCGGCACTAAAGGCGCTATTTGAGAGGCAATTTCGCCCAGATCTTCGGTTCGAAGCTGGTCTGTAACCAGCTCGCCGTTCACTTCAATTTGAGCAACATCCTTGGCACGAACGTGACATATCAGTTCGAGCTGATCGGCTAGCTTGACTAGGCCATCGACATCATCTGAATCAACGCCGGCTGTATTTGCAGCCCAGGCCAAACCTCGGTAGATCGCGCCTGAGTCAAGATAATGCCAACCATAGCTGATGGCACAAAGCTGTCCGATTGTGCCCTTACCCGAACCACTCGGCCCATCTAACGCTAATACCGGTATTACTGTTTCAGAGGGTAGCGCCCGCATATCTAAATCAGGCATCGATCTGCAAACCTAATCGCGCGGCTAGCGCAACAAAGTTTGGAAACGAGGTTGCAACATTCTCACACTTATCAATGACTACCGGGCCAGTTGCACTGGCTCCCGCTATAGCAAAAGCCATGGCGATTCGATGATCGTGAAAGCTATCGACTTCGCCACCGGTTAACTCGCCACCGGTAATTTCTAAGCCGTCTTTGTGTTCTACAACATCAATACCCAAGGTGCGAAGCCCAGTGACCATCGCTGAAATACGATCGCTTTCTTTATGCCGCAACTCTTCTGCGCCGGTGACGCGAGTAATGCCTTGGGCACAGGCAGCGGCCACACACAACACGGGGAATTCATCGATCGCCAACGGTACATATTTAGGGTCAATATCAATGCCTTTCAATCCGGTATATTTCACTTTAATATCCGCTACCGGCTCGCCGCCTACTGCCCGAGGGTTTAAATGTTTTATATCTGCACCCATCAGCCGCAAGATGTCGATAACGCCGGTACGAGTAGGGTTAACCCCCACATGTTTGAGGGTTAGGTTGGATCCTGGAACAATGGACGCAGCAACCATAAAAAATGCCGCGGATGAAATGTCACCTGGCACGTCAATATTGGTGGCGGATAGCTCGCCACCGCCTCGCAAAGTAATGGTGCTCGCGAGTTCATTAATTTTAATCGATTCGCATGCATAGCCATACGCGCGCAGCATTCTCTCGGTATGGTCTCGGGTTGGCGCGGGCTCAGTGACACTGGTTTCGCCGTTAGCATACATTCCGGCAAGCATTACCGCAGATTTAATCTGCGCGCTGGCCATCGGCAATTTATAATCAATCGGCTGAAGGCCTTCGACCCCACGTATATGGATGGGTGGGCAACCATCATCATCTGTAGCACAAAGTGCCCCCATCGAGGTCAATGGTACCGTAACGCGGCGCATTGGCCGGCCAGAGAGCGATTCGTCGCCAATCAGCTTGGAAGGAAAATTTTGTGCAGCGAGTATGCCGCACATTAGACGCATAGCAGTACCTGAGTTACCCATATCTAAGCCACTTTCAGGTTGTTGTAAGCCGTGCAGACCAACGCCAGTGATCGTCAACTCACCATCTTTGGGGCCTATCGCATTCACGCCCATCGCTCTAAAAGCACCAAGAGTGGCCAACACATCCTCGCCTTCCAGTAGCCCAGTGATTTTGCTAACGCCATTCGCCAAAGACGAAAACATCACCGCTCGATGCGACATGGATTTATCGCCAGGAACCCGCAGAGTGCCTTTCAATGGCGTAACTGTTGGCTTGCTTAAAAATACTAATTTGGAACTCATTTGGTCTTCAATTCTCTTCTTTATTTATTCTTTTCTTTATCTATTCTTTTAAAACAACTGCGGTCAACCCACACAATGAATTAGCGATTGGGTGGCGATTTTTTGTTACTAATTTTCTCAAAAACAAGGAAACTATCCATGAATAATCGTGCGGTTCAACTCGACCGCCAATTCTAACCTTTGTACTCCTATTTTAGTAGTGTGGTTTTTCGATACACTCCCTAGGATTACTTGTTTTCTTTGTCCTCAGCCTTTTTAACAAGGCCGGCGTTGCGCGCAGATTTAGCAGAAGCAAAGTACTCCAAAATCCCCTGCTGGTCAGAGGCATTAATATTTTCACGAATCTCATCGAGTTGCGCACGAAACCCATCGAGCGCGCTTAACACTTGGTCTTTATTGGTAATACAAATATCTCTCCACATCTCAGCGTCACTCGATGCGATGCGCGTGAAATCATAAAAACCGGCTGCCGCCAAATCGAATAACTGATCTCGATTACTCTCGGCATTGAGGTAATTTACCAGACTAAATGCCACAACATGCGGAAGGTGGCTGGTTTTAGCAAAGATAGCGTCGTGCTCATGCAAACTCATCGCAACCACTTTAGCGCCAACCGCCTGCCAAAGTGCGGACACCGTTTTCACACTGCTGCTTGGGACCTCATCGGTATTGGTGATAATTAGATGCTTATTGACAAATAGGCCGTTTCTAGAGGCACTAACACCTGAACTTTCGCCGCCTGCAATGGGATGAGCAAGCACGAACTGCTTTAACAATTGAGGCTGGGTAGCCGATAATTGTGCATACAGATCAGTTTTAACGCTACCAACATCACTGATAATTGCGTGCGGCGAAATCATGTGCGCACAAATAGCAAGCAATGGCAACATAGCTTGCATTGGTATAGCCAGCACGATTAAATCGGCACCCTCTAGCGCTTGCTCTAGTGGCTGAATCTCGTCTACCACTTGCTCTTTCAAAGCATACTGCGCAGTGCTCTGAGAGCGAACCACGCCAACGATGTTGCGGGCCAATTTATGCTGTCTTATATCGCGCGCCAAAGACCCACCAAGTAATCCAACCCCAATTATTGCTACTTTGTTAAACATATTCCGTTTCAGACCTTTGACCTAGGGGTTTGGATGGCACAATAATTTAGCGCATACGCTGTGATTTATAAATGTTGAGCCTCAGCGTACACCAACCAGCTTAAGCCAGAAGACAGCATCGCGGCTCTAACTAAAGCACGCCGACGGGGTAGGAGCCTATCAGCTTATAAAACGCCGAATTTGATTCAAGTTCAGCCAGCGCCTTGCCAACTTTTGGGTCGTCTACATGGCCACTTAGGTCGATGAAAAACACATACTCCCAATTATTTTGGCGTGATGGCCTAGATTCAATTCGACTCATGTCGACACCCACATCATACAAAGGCTTTAATAACTCAAACAAAGATCCAACCTTATTCGGCGTAGAGACCATGATGGTGGTTTTATCCTCACCGCTAGCGGCATAGCTCTCACTGCCAATAATCAAAAATCGGGTAGTGTTGCTTTGCTCGTCTTCAATGCCCGAGGCAAGCACCTTGATATTGTAGAGTTTACCGGCAATGTCACCGGCAATTGCAGCCACACTGGAATCCTTTGAAGCAATAATTGCGGCCTCGGCGTTACTATTCGCTGCAACCACTTCGGCATCAGGCAAATAACGTTCTAACCACCCACGGCACTGAGCTAAGGCTTGCGGGTGCGCTAGCACTTTTTGTACCGCAGTAAGACCATCGGCATTGCTCAATAATTGATGATTGATCGGTAATTGGACTTCACCACAGACTTTCAGTTTTGACGTCGTAAAACAATCCAAAGTATGAGTAATAACCCCTTCAGTGGAATTTTCGACAGGCACGACGCCAAAATGAGCTCGGCCTTGTTCAACTACGCGAAACACATCACCGATGGTTTTCACATCCAAGCTATTTACCGCTTGGCCAAAATGCTTAATCACCGCAGCTTGCGTGTAGGTACCTTCTGGACCCAAATAGGCTACTGACAAGGGCATCTCTGCCGCTAGCGACGTTGACATAATCTCGCGCATTAGGCGCACCATCTCATCGTCAGAAACTAAGCCATTGCGCTCTTCACGTAATTTTTTGTTACGAGCCCTGACCCGACGCAGCACCTGCGCTTCTCGCTCTGGTCGATAGAAAGATGCGCCGGCATCAACGGCTAACTTTGCTTTAGCGATACCGGCAGCAACCTCTACCCGCTTTTGTATTAATAGTTGAATTTGCTGGTCACACGCATCAATCTCAACACGTAAATCCAACAATTCCTGACTATCTGCTACTACGGGCGCATCAGTTTGGTCTGGGCTGTCTGATTTTTGATCGGCCATATTTAGTTTATCTCAATTTATCTCTTATAGCAGCATGCTTGAAAATGGTCTTTCTAGCTACTAGTCCCATTGCAATGACTTTATACAATTCGAGCGATCATAATACCATCCAATTTTTTTATTTTCCCCAACACTGACTGTGGAATTTCACTATCAAGGTCAACAATGGTATAGGCAACATCACCGCGCGACTGATTAATCATATCGTGAATATTAAGATTTGCGTCTGCCATGATGGTCGAAATTTGACCGACCATGTTTGGCACATTGGCATTGCAGACGACCAAACGATGGTCACTACCGCGCGCCATACTGACATTCGGGAAGTTCACTGAGTTCTTAATATTGCCCGTTTCGAGATACTCCTTTACTTGATCTGCGACCATGATCGCGCAATTGTCTTCGGCTTCGCCGGTCGATGCCCCAAGGTGCGGCAAACCAATCACTTTGGCAGATTGCTTCGTTCGATTAGTAGGAAAATCAGTCACGTAGCAAGCTAATTTCCCAGCATCTAGCGCTGCACACACCGCCTCGTCATTGATGATGCCGCCGCGCGCCAAGTTAATCACCACTGCTGATTTGCGCAACTTACCAACATTGTTGGTATTAATTAAATCTCGAGTAGCATCGATTAACGGGACGTGGACGGTTAGAAAGTCGATCTTGGGAAGTATTTCATCAACACTATTTGCACGTTCCACATCAGCCGAAAGTTGCCAAGCACCGTCTACAGTTAAACCGGGATCAAAACCAATAACACGCATACCAAGATCGTGACAGGCGTTAGCGACCATTCGGCCAATCGCACCAAGCCCTACGACACCAATGGTTTTGCCAGGGAGCTCATAGCCGGCAAACTTCTTTTTACCGGCTTCGACCAACTTAGAAAGCTCAGCATCGTCGCCCTTTAACCCATCGGTATATTGAACCGCTTGGCTTAAATTTCTGGCCGCTAAAAATAAACTGCCGATAAGCAATTCCTTTACGGCGTTAGCGTTGGCGCCCGGCGCATTGAACACAGGAATACCGGCCTTACTCATTTTATCCAGGGGAATATTATTCACCCCAGCGCCAGCCCGGCCTACTGCTTTAAGCGTGGAAGGTAATTCCATCTCATGCATTTTAAAGGATCTTAAAATGATCGCATCGGGAGCAGCCTCATCGCTTGAAATTGTGTAATCAGCAACGGGCAATCGATCTAGACCAAGTTTGGATATATTGTCTAGGGTAAGTATTTTGTACATATTATTAGGAATCTTAGATTAGGCTATTTAATTTAGCCGAGGTTAATAAGTAAACGCTGGCAGCAAGACTGTCACGTCAAATGTTAGCGATTGGCCGACTTAAACGTGTCCATAAAGTCGATTAGAGCATCTACACCCTCCATCCCCATTGCGTTATAAATGCTAGCTCGCATACCCCCCACTGAGCGATGACCTTTCAATGCGTGTAAGCCCCCTGCGTGAGATTGCTCAAGAAATTTGGCGTCTAGGTCGCTGCTTGACAGCATGAAAGGTACATTCATCCAAGAGCGATTATTTAGCGCGATAGGGTTTGTATAGAATCCGTCAGAGGCGTCTATGTAACCATACAGCTTGTCGGCCTTAAGTTTATTAGCTTGGCCCATTGCTTGCACTCCACCGTTGGCTTTTAGCCAGGCAAATACTTTACCCGCCAGATACCAGCCAAAGGTAGGCGGTGTATTGCTCATGCTATCGCTATCGGCCATCACTTGGTAATCCATAAGACGAGGTGCGTCCGCTGGGAAATTACCTATTAAATCATCTCGCACAATCACGATGGTTAAGCCAGCCGGACCAATGTTCTTTTGGGCACCAGCGTAGATGACCCCGTATTTGGATACATCGATAGGGCGCGACAATATGGTCGAAGACAAGTCGGCACAGATCGGCTTATCGGTATCTGGCAAGTTATCGAATTCAACGCCTGCAATAGTCTCATTGGGGGTTATATGAACATAGGCTGCATCGTCGCTTAAGTTCCATTGGCTAAATGCGGGAACATGCTTATAGCCTTCTGCTGACGTATCACAAACCACATTAACGTCAATGAAGCGCTTAGCATCGGCGATGGCTTTTTTGCTCCAATGACCGGTAAGTGCGTAATCTGCCTTAGCGCCTAAATGTTTGAGGTTTAACGGAATTGCGGAAAATTGGGATGTCGCTCCGCCTTGCAAGAAAAGCACTTTATAGTTTTCTGGGATACCCATTAAATCGCGCAGATCCTGCTCGGCCTGAGCCGCAGTCTCAACGAATGGTTTACCGCGGTGCGAAACTTCCATAACGGATGCCCCGGTGCCATTCCATTCAAGTAATTCGGCTTGCACCTGTTTTAAGACAGCTTCAGGGAGCGCAGCTGGGCCAGCGCTGAAATTAAATATTCGGCTCATGATTTTATTTGGGAGGTTAGATCTGGGAATTCGATAAGCGATATCACCGCGAATGACGCGGCCTAGATAAGGCAAGCAATGAATTTGGTCTCAGTTTTGGGGTTAACTGGCCAACGCACCAGAATTTAATCAGACGGCGATTTTACACAAGCGATCTATAAATATGTACCCATTTAGACGAATACTTGACGCTTTTAGAACAAAACAAAGAATATTTGGTGCAAACCTTGCCTAAGATTGAGGTTACGACCCCAAGATCAGGTCGATAATTGGGGCAATTACTGGAGGCTGTTGTTCTGGCTCAGGTTCTGGGTCGGGCGGCAGATCATCGCTGGTCGGCATCGATAAAAACGGGGTGTTTTCAGCGAAGTACTCAAACGCGTTCGCAGCACGAACAGCATTGTCGGGCTGGTTAATCGCTAAGCTGCGAATTCCCGCTTGATTTGATGCGAAATCATCTGTGCCTGCAACGACGTCAAAGTGGCTTAATTCATGCACAATTGTGCCCGCTCTCGAATCCGTACCAAGCAAAGGTGCCCGCCAAAATGCACCACAGATATTCATATTATAGTGGTCATTAGAGTATACATAAGCAAAAGTGTTAGTCGGATCATCTATACCTGGATCATCACAAGAACAATCAAAGCCCACCGTTTTATTTGCAGTCGCATTGTAGATAGTATTGAAATTTGCTTGGGTGCGATTCCAACGACCAAGGTCGTAAGCCCCAAACCACTCTTTATGCCGTAGTGCTGTTGCGCGAAAATTTGTTGGGGCATCTCTAATAGCATCTCGGGCTACTAAAGAAATTGATTCTGCGGCGCCCAGTGCCGCGGTGAGCTGATTTTGTTGGGTTGCGGTGCATTCTGTGAATGCTGCTGGTCGCTTTAGCCTAAATACTGGCCGGTCGGCGGAAAGCCAAAACGCATTCGCAGTGGATTTGAATTGAGCTGTTTGCGACCTACGGTCTTTGGGCTCCATCAAATACTGGCCTTGGAGATTAATAGCATATGACAAGTCAAGGCTAACCTTTGCGCTCAATGTTTTGTTCGCAGACAAGATAACAAAATCGCTTTCGGTGGGCGGCAGTCTCTTCACTAAAATACCGGTATAGGCCAACGACCTTCCTTCGAACTTCAGGTCAACGATATTCGGCCCAATGCGGCCATCTAAGCCTGTGCCCCATTTCAGAAGTCGGATATCACTATCGGTAACATTGGCGTAGCTCACGGTAACCATGAGTTCTTCTTGCGGACCAAACGATGCTTTAGTCGGTGCAATCGTTACCGCTATTCCAGGAGGGATAGCGGCTAAACATAAGGCCGGAGCGAGTACTAAAAACCCTAAGAGACTAACCAAAACCTTAATTAAAATTGCTCGTTGCATAGCGCTGACTCAGTAGGAAAATTCGACGGTATTGGAGGTAAGGCTTTGGAAATTATTATTGCCCAAATTGATGGGGCGATCATAGGTGACTTGCAGCTGACTGTTCTCGGTAAAACCATAGGCGTCAGTGATATCAAGGGAATTGTGAATCTGCTGGCCTGGCTCTAAAACCAAATAGTCCTGTGCAGTTGGCGGGCCGCGTTTTACCATAATGCCTGTATATGGCACTAAGGTATAATCACCACCAATATTGCCACCACCAAACCCAAGGGCATTTATGCGTTTTTCTACTTTGAACACGCGCCCAGTGATCTGATCGCTGAACGGTGTGTTCCATTTCAAAAATAATACTGAATACGCTAAGCCATTGGTTAAAGCACTGTCTATTTGCACCCGGGACTCACTCAAGGCTTGCTGGTTGACGGTAATTTCTAACTGCAACACGGCGTCACTGCGATCGCTTACTTGCGCGGCTAATTCGCTACACCCTGATAGGCCGATACTGGCAACCAGCAAAGTATTTAAGCCAACAATACCAAGCAATGCCATCGCTCCACACCAAGCCTTAAAAAAGTAGTGCTGGTGAAGAGCCGATGCTATCTTCAGTTTTATAGCCCAGTATATTACTCGGCCTCCCCTTCGGGATCAGAATCTGATGAATCTTCATCGCTGCTGTCAGACGACTCATCGGCATTAGCCGCATCATCGGCCTGCTGCAAAGTAGAATCGTTGACTGATTCATCCCCACCCTCATTTTCAGGATCCTCCTCTTCTTCAGATTCGGCCACTCTTTCAACGCTGATAAGTTGTTCGCCGGAAGAGACTCCGATCACTTTAACACCTTGAGTATTTCGGCCTATGACCGAGACTTCGGCAACTCTGGTGCGAACCAAGGTACCGCCATTAGTGATTAGCATTGCCTCATTGTCTTCTTCAACGAGAATCGCGCCTACCGCATTACCATTGCGTTCGCTAGTCTGGATTGAGATAACACCCAGACCACCACGGCCCTGACAGTTGTATTCAGACAACATGGTGCGCTTGCCATAACCATTTTCAGTCAAGGTTAACACTGCGCTGTCATCATCCTGCGCCTCGCAAATAATCATCGAATTTACAGTGTGACCGCCGGGAATTTTAATGCCACGAACGCCGCGCGCTGTTCGGCCCATTTTACGTACATCTTGTTCGGCGAAACGAATCGCCTTACCTGAAGTACTAAACAACATCACATGCTGCTCGCCGTTAGTGAGACCAACCCCGACTAATTCATTGCCTTCGACTAAGTCCAAGGCAATGATGCCGTTAGCTCGCGGACGAGAGAAGTCCATCAAAGAGGTTTTCTTAACAGTACCGTCGCTGGTCGCCATAAACACGTGACTACCTTGGGTAAACTCTTTAACTGAGAGGATTGCAGTGATGTGCTCTTCGCCATCTAAGGGCAACAAATTAACAATCGGCTTGCCTCTGGCGTTACGTCCGGCCTGTGGCAATTCATAGACCTTAAGCCAATAAACTTTGCCAGCATCTGAGAAGCACAAAATAGTGTCGTGCGAATTCGCCACGAACATCCGCTCAACAAAGTCTTCATCTTTGGTCTTGGTCGCGCTTTTTCCTTTGCCACCACGACGTTGCGCTCGATAATCGCTTAAAGGTTGAGATTTAGCGTAGCCCTCATGCGAAAGGGTCACCACTAAGTCTTCCTCGGTGATCATGTCTTCAAGCGTCAAATCAATCTTCTGATCGAGAATTTCGGTGCGACGCTCATCGCCATATTGATCTTTAATTTCAATCAATTCTTCACGAATCACTTCCATCAATCGACCGGTATTTTCAAGAATATCGATGAACTCAGCAATTTTGATGAGCACTTCGCCATATTCTTCGCGAATCTTATCTTGCTCAAGCCCAGTTAGGCGATGCAAACGCATGTCAAGAATCGCTTGAGCTTGTTTGTCCGACAAATGATAACCATCGTCATGCAGGCCAAGTTCTGTTTCTAAGCCGTTGGGCTTTGATGATACCGCGCCGGCTTCTAAAATCATTTTAGACACCACGCCTGAATCCCATACTTTGGCGAGCAACTGATCCTTCGCCACCGCCGGGCTTGCCGAGTTTTTGATCAGGGTGATCATCTCGTCAATATTACTTAAGGCAATCGCCAGGCCTTCGAGTGTGTGAGCGCGATTACGAGCCTTACGAAGGTTATAGATAGTTCTG
>CAWUWF010000201.1:0-15037 GCA_963925935.1 uncultured Arenicella sp.
CACCCTGCATAGGGCCGGTCAACGGTTTCAAACCATCTGCATAAGCACTATGGCACAGAGCAAAAATAACACTGGCTAGAAACATTCCTTTTAGATACTTCATTAGTCGTAACATATTCTCTCTCTGATGATGATTTATGACGCCTATATTAAAGCAATCTAAGATACATCGCATAAAAAAAGACCCTACTCCAAAACCTATTGCGCCTAGTGCTTTAAGATAAAACAAAATCAGCACACGAAAACAGCCTTGAGCCAAACATAGGCTGTACAACAACCCGTCTTGTGATCTAAATCGAAGCCTCAAATCCAACACGAAAAAAAAGACCTGCCGAAGCAGGTCTTTCTCTTTTATTGAAGTGGCGGAGCGGACGGGACTCGAACCCGCGACCCCCGGCGTGACAGGCCGGTATTCTAACCAACTGAACTACCGCTCCGCATAAACTTCAAACACTTTCGGATGTATTCCTTAAGAAGGCTTACTACCCTAAACAGTGACGCGTATTCTAATCAGAATTCTCGCGGATGCAAGTCATTTACTAATTTTTTTGCCACCTTAAATGGTGGGTGCTAGAGGATTTGAACCTCTGACCCTCGCCTTGTAAGGGCGATGCTCTACCAGCTGAGCTAAGCACCCGAAACTCGTTGTTCTATCAAGCCTGGAGGCCAAAAAACATTAACCCCCAAGCCCGAAGCGGCGCTAGTTTAATGCATCTTTCAATGCTTTACCAGCTTTAAATTTAGCCAAATTTGAAGCTTTAATTTGGATGGTTTCGCCCGTTCGTGGGTTACGTCCATCACGCGCAGTACGATGGCTTACAGAGAAAGTTCCGAAGCCTACAAGAGTTACACTGTTGCCACTAGAAAGGGCCCCGGTGATTCCTGCCAATACTGCTTCTAGTGCATCGCCGGCAGATGATTTAGAGATGTCTGCGCTTGACGCGATTAGTTCTACTAGTTCTGATTTATTCACGATTATATCCTCGTACAATTGGGTTTATGAAATTGAGAAGCTTGACTTAATTAACTCATCAAAAATGACCTGATTTCACCAAGCTATATGGTTTCTTAATATAAAGTACTTGTGGCGGTTAGTTTATCGACATTTGAAGTACAATCTTCGTACTCCTCGTTCTTAATAGCAACTCGCTTTTTCAAGCCTGCTTACTAGCCATCACCACAAGACCAATCATGTCTCTTTTAACAAAAAATTACAATATTGACTTATAAAATAATTTCATGTAAAGCCAGTAAACATAAGGGTTTCGAGCCTAGCCCACACATTATCGAATGAGCCTAGGCTTTAATGAACTGCGCGATGGCTTTGATTTATAACGATTGTTAGTGACGAGGCACTATTGACGACTCTTCTTTATCCGAACTGCTTGAGATTGTCTTCTTCAACGTTTTTTTTTGGCCGATTGGCGTAGGGAGCTCAAGCAACGCTATTTCTAGCACTTCATCGATCCAACGAACGGGTCTAATTACCAAATCTGCTTTAATTTCATCGGAAATTTCAACTAAATCTTTTTCGTTCTCATGCGGAATAATGACAGTTTTAATCGCGCCACGATGTGCCGCAAGAAGCTTTTCTTTGAGCCCACCTATAGGTAAAACCTCTCCACGCAAGGTAATTTCGCCGGTCATGGCGACATCTGATCTAACCGGAATGTTAGTGGCGGCAGAAATCAACGCTGTGCACATGCCAACACCAGCACTGGGCCCATCTTTTGGGGTAGCGCCTTCAGGTACATGAACATGGAAATCGCTCTCGGCAAATAGCTTCGGTTCGATGCCCAATGACTCAGCTCGAGAGCGTACTACCGTCACCGCGGCCTGAATAGACTCCTGCATAACATCACCGAGTTTGCCGGTATAAGTCTGCTTACCTTTACCTGGAACTATGACCGACTCAATGGTTAACAACTCGCCGCCTACCTGGGTCCAGGCAAGGCCCGTAACTTGACCAACTCGGTTTTCTTCTTCAGCTAATCCAAAGCTAAATTTACGAACACCAAGATAATCATCTACGTTTTCTGCATTAACAACCACCTTACTAAGTTTGCCATCGACCACTAATTGCTTGGTGACTTTTCGACAAATTTTAGCCAAATCGCGCTCCAGACTACGTACCCCAGCTTCTCTAGTGTAGTAGCGAATGATATCTACAATGGCAGATTGCTCTATAACAATCTCCGATTCTTTAAGGCCATTATTTTTCTTTTGCTTGGCAACTAAATAGCGTTGCGCGATATTCAGTTTTTCTACCTCGGTATACCCTTCAAGTCGAATCACTTCCATACGATCTAACAGCGGCCCAGGGATGTCCAAACTATTTGCAGTGGCTACAAACATTACTTCTGAAAGGTCGTAATCAACCTCCAAATAATGATCAGCAAAAGTATTGTTTTGCTCAGGGTCAAGCACCTCTAACATTGCCGAAGCAGGGTCACCGCGAAAATCAGCGGCCATCTTATCTATCTCATCCAATAGAAAAAGAGGGTTCTTGGTCTTAACTTTAGACATGTTCTGTACAATCTTACCTGGCATTGAACCGATATAAGTACGTCGATGCCCGCGAATTTCGGCTTCATCTCGAACACCACCAAGCGACATTCGAACGAACTTCCGGTTGGTCGCTCTGGCGATTGATTTTCCAAGTGATGTTTTGCCTACGCCCGGAGGGCCTACCAGACAAAGAATCGGGCCTTTAATTTTCTTAAGGCGCTGCTGGACTGCCAAATATTCCAGAATTCGCTCTTTAACTTTCTCTAAACCATAATGATCTTCATTGAGGATGTCGTCGGCCGCTTGAATATCACTGCGTACGCGTGTTCGTTTTTTCCAAGGAACCTGGACAACCCAATCAATATAATTTCGAACCACAGCTGCCTCAGCAGACATTGGCGACATCATCTTCAACTTCTTAATCTCTGATTCTACTTTCTCTAAGGCGTCTTTGGGCATGCCTGCAGCATCAATTTTAGCCTGCAGTTCGTCAAGCTCGCTTTGACCCTCTTCTGACTCACCGAGTTCGGTCTGAATCGCTTTCATTTGCTCATTCAAATAGTACTCGCGCTGACTCTTCTCCATTTGCTTTTTAACGCGCCCGCGGATTTTTTTCTCCACCCGGTGCATGTCTAGTTCAGTTTCCATGAACGAAAGAATACTGTCGAGGCGATCGTTGACATCTTCAGTTTCCAAAAGATATTGTTTGTCGTCTAGCTTTAATTCGAGAAAACCAGCAATGGTGTCAACTAAGCGCTCAATGCTCTCTATGGCTTTTAGCTGGCCCATCGCTTCTGGAGCCACTTTAGTATTGATCTTGCTATAGTTCTCGAACTCAGACATAACGGTTTTTATCGCTACGGGGCTCTCTTTGTCATCAACCGCAATTGAAGGTACCGGCTCCAGTAATGCGGTGAAACACTTATCTTCAAATAATTTTTGAAATTGAACTCGCTGCTTACCTTCGACTAGTACTTTGACTGTGCCATCAGGTAATTTCAATAGCTGCAATATTGTCGCTAATACACCAACATCGTATACATCGTCCAAGCCCGGCTCTTCTTGAGAAGCATCATGTTGCGCAACCAGCGCTATTTGCTTGCCATTCTCCATGGCTTGTTCAAGTGCGACTATGGATTTTTCACGACCAACAAATAATGGAATCACCATGTGCGGGAAAACCACAACGTCTCGTAATGGCAGTACCGGGAACGCTACGGAAAAATCGATTAAGGCTTGTTCTTCAGACATATTGGCTTTTGAATTTTCTTCAGTTAATTGAGATCAATTAATATTAAGCGACAGAGGCAAAGTTTAAAAAAAACAGGCCTGCCCGAACGGATGGCAGACTAACAACTGTTTGATTTTGACTAAGCTCAGTAGCATTACGTCAATAAGATGTGGGCAGATGGTCGGCTTATCAAGTGCGGGATAATTTATTTATCTGACGCCAGTGCGCCAGACAAATAATTATACAGAACCGTAGTTGCCTGAGACCTTTATGCGCTTTTCTCTGACTCTTCGTAGATATAGAGAGGTCTTGCACCTTCATTAATGGTGCTGGCATCCACCGATACCTTCTTGACCCCTTCTTTGGAAGGCAGCTCGTACATCGTTTCGAGCAGTGCATTTTCTAGAATAGACCTAAGGCCTCGAGCCCCGGTTTTACGTGACATTGCTTTTTCAGCAACCGCAAGTAAAGCATCTTCTCTAATTTCGAGGTCCACGCCGTCCAATTTCAATAAACGCTGGTATTGCTTAACTAAGGCATTCTTAGGCTGGGTGAGAATGGTCATCAAAGCGTCTTGGTCCAATTCATGCAAGGTAGCAATGATGGGTAAACGCCCAATGAATTCTGGAATCAGCCCGTAGCGCACTAAATCCTCTGGTTCAAGATCGTCTAAATATTCAGACAAGAAAGCATTATCAGTCTTAGAGTGAATTTTTGCTCCAAAACCGATGCCGCTTTTTTCTGATCGATCTCGAATTATTTGGTCTAAACCTGAAAAAGCGCCGCCACAGATAAACAAAATGTTACGTGTATTCACCTGCAAAAATTCTTGTTGTGGGTGCTTCCTTCCGCCCTGTGGTGGAACCGAAGCAACGGTGCCTTCAATCAGCTTCAATAATGCTTGCTGAACGCCCTCTCCCGATACGTCACGAGTAATCGAAGGATTGTCAGCCTTACGGGAAATCTTATCGATTTCGTCGATATACACGATGCCTGTTTCCGCTTTCTCTATGTCGTAGTCGCATTTTTGCAGTAATTTCTGAATAATGTTTTCGACATCTTCACCCACATACCCCGCCTCGGTTAAGGTGGTCGCGTCGGCAATAGTAAATGGCACATCCAGTTGTTTCGCCAGAGTCTCGGCTAACAAAGTCTTACCTGATCCGGTAGGCCCAATCAGTAAAATATTACTCTTAGACACATCTGCATCGCCGTCCATTTTTTGGCCGCGAATTCGCTTGTAGTGGTTGTAAACAGCCACAGACAAGACTTTCTTGGCGCTTTCTTGAGCAATCACATAATCGTTTAAACCGTTATGAATTTCGGACGGAATGGGAAATTGCTCTCGTTCGTCCGCGCTGGACACGTCTTCTATTGCTTCTTCGCGAATTATGTCTTCACATAGGTCCACACATTCGTCGCAGATAAACACAGACGGGCCCGCAATAAGTTTACGTACCTCGTGTTGGCTCTTGCCACAAAAAGAACAATAAAGTAGCTTATTTTCTTCGTTACTTTTATTGTCGTCACTCATAATTGCCCCTAAAAAATTGCCTGTTCAAGATCTACTACAATCTAGGAACAGGCTGATAAAACTGTTGATTAAGTAAATTGTAACCTAATTTCAGACCACAATAAAACTCAAAATCATTCAGTTAATTGTAATTAACGTCAAACTCACCCATTACTGAGTAGATAACAGCCAAAATGGCGGAATTCAAGCCTAAATTCCTTCATCGACGTCAATTATGATGGAAAGAAATCCCTATTAATATTAACTAGCGTTCTAACCACACCAATTAAGCACTATCGCTTACCACGAAATGGCCGCCAGCCTCTAACTAGCCCTCGTAGCGGTAAACCTTACAGAGACCGTTTATACTTAATCAGAGATTCTTTAAGTAAACATGTAATACTACGCCAATGCCTGAAACCATAAAGCCCGCAGCCACCGTCGTCATCGTTAGAGAGCAGGACGCTGAGCTAGAAGTATTGCTATTAGAGCGCAATTCAAAACTTGATTTCGCCGCCAGTGCTTGGGTTTTTCCCGGAGGAAAGGTTGAGCAATATGAAATGGATCAAGCACAAGGTGATGTATTTTCAGCTAGCCAAATAGCCGTTTGTCGTGAGGCGAAAGAAGAAACCGGCTTAACCGTCGATAAAAACGAAATTGTCGCTATTAGTCACTGGACTACACCGGACTTTAGAACAAAGCGATTTGCAACTCAGTTCTTTATTGGCAAGGTAGATACCGACGCCGAAATCACCGTAGATGGTAGTGAAATCATTGGCTTTAAATGGCTTACTCCCCGGCAGGCCCTTGACGATCACCAGGATGGAAAACTAAACTTGATGGCGCCCACTTTGGTTACATTGAGCGACATCGAGCGACACTCAAGCTTTACAGCTCTAATCGACTACTTTGAGGCCAGACTGTCTCCAGTTTACACCCCAAGGGTCAACATGATTAGCCGCAATGAAGGCGTTTTCTTATATCCGGGAGATAGTGGCTACAAAGACAACAAGCCCGAACTGCGCAGACAGCTTAACCGCTGTGAAATGCGAGAAGGGATCATCGAGCATTTTAATAATTTGGATTGTTAGCCAGTTTAAGTAAGAAAATAACCGAATCCAAAGGAGCCTTCAGCGAAACCAACTACAGCAAAGTCAACGCCTCGGTAAATCAACTGCTCAAACCCCACCAAGAACAAAAGCCCTGACAGCAATTACAGTAACTGCGAGATTGCTACGCTACGCTCGCAATGACGAAGCTAGTTCGGTGAGTCAAACCTCACCAACAACAAAGAACCCTACTCAGGACGTTGCTCAATCACATCGTCGATTAAGCCATAGTCCTTCGCCTCTGCAGCGCTCATGAAATTATCTCGGTCTGTATCTTTTGCGACCTTGGCCATTTTTTGGCCTGAGTGCTTAACCATAATTTGGTTCATTTCTTCACGCACTCGCAAAATTTCTTTAGCATGAATCTCAATATCCGTTGCCTGACCTTGAAAACCACCCAATGGTTGATGGATCATGATACGAGCATGCGGCAACGCAAAACGACTTCCCGCTGCACCGGCAGTCAGTAGCAGTGCGCCCATACTAGCGGCTTGACCTATACAAACAGTACTTACGTTTGGTTTGATAAATTGCATGGTGTCATAGATAGCCATACCCGCGGAAACAGAACCACCAGGGCTATTAATGTACAAACTTATATCTTTATCAGGATTCTCGGACTCAAGAAACAATAACTGAGCGACGATTAAATTCGCCATATAGTCTTCGACTTGTCCAACCAGAAAGATCACTCGTTCTTTTAATAGACGCGAGTAAATATCGTACGCTCGCTCACCACGACCAGTGCTCTCGACCACCATTGGGACCAAGCCACCCGCCGCTTGCGGAGAGTTTGACGTATCGTTAGACATGAAATGAGGAGACATTAAAGAGTTAGAAAATTTATTCATCAGATAGCATATTTAGTGTTTGTGATTTCAGTATACCGTTAGCTTATGATGACGAAAACACAAACCTCAAGTACTTGGCCTTCCCTACTGCATATTCAAAAGATCAGCCGCAGTAACTTTTTCGGCCTCGACATCGGCTTTTTCTAGCAATAGGTCTACCACTTGCTCTTCTAGAACAATAGATTGTACCTGCGCCAGTGCTTGCTGATCGTTATGGTAATACTCAATAAATTCAGTCGGATCTTGATATGAAGATGCCATTTTCTCAATGCGCGCATTTACTCTTACAGCATCTGGTTTAAGCTCTTCTTTTCGAATAACCTCCATCATCAGTAAACCTAAGGCAACTCGCTTCTCTGCTTGCGGCCTTAACACTTCAAAGTCTGGGCTAGGGAAACTCTCCAAAAGTTTGGCGTCGATTCCTTGCTGAAGCATCTGGTTTTTTTGCTCCTGAATCATTCGAGCTGCTTCTTCTTGAACCATTCTCAAAGGAACTTCAGTCTCATTTTGCTCTAGCAGAGCATCAAAAGCACGTTGTCGTAAAGTAGAACTTAACTGCGTTTCAAGATTGGTTTCTAAATTGGTACGAACTTCTTTAAGAAGTTCCTCTTTATCGCCGCTCTCAATACCGAAAGTTTTAATAAACTCTTCGTCCAACTCCGGTAATTTTGCGACCGATACTGTTTTAGCGTCAATTTTGAAAATCGCCTTCTTGCCGCCCATTTCCTTTGAATAGTCTTCAGGAAAAGTCACTTTAATTTCTTTGCTCTCGCCGGCTTTCATGCCCGTAATTCCTTTTTCAAAATCGGGTAGCATTTGTCCTTCGCCAAGCACGATCGGATAATCTTTAGATTCACCGCCATCGAACTCTTCACCGTCAACGGTGCCGACGAAGTCAACAATAACGCGATCTTCTTTTTTGGCTTTACGAGTAACTTCATCCCAGGTTAATTGTTGCTTACGCATATTGTCGATCACTTTTTCGACATCACTATCAACCACTTCACTTTCTGGCTTAAGTATTTTTACGCCGGCAAGATCTAGCTTCTCGAATTCAGGATAAACATCAAAACTAGCGACATAGGTGAAGTCTTGTCCTTTTTCTAATTGCTCGGGCTCAATGTCTGGCCGAACTGCAGGCACAATATCTTCTTTGGTCAATGCTTCCTGTAGGGAAGACTGAATTAAATCGCCCAACACCTCATTAGTAGCGCTACCACGATACTGTTGATCGACAATCTTCATCGGCACCTTACCAGGCCGAAAGCCTTGGATCTTCACACGCTTAGAGAGCTGCTTAAGCTTAGCCTGCACTGCCTGTTCAATTTGGTCGGCAGGTATTATTACGCTCATCTTACGGCCAATGGCGCTGATTTTTTCAACAGAGGTTTGCATCGTTTTCTCGCTTAAATCCGGAATTTTAAAACAAAAGTCCTGAAGCACTAAATTGCTCCAAAACGTATTAGGGGCGGGATTCTAACACTAGGCAAAGGCAGATAAAATAAAAACTGATCAATAATGTCACTATTAAATGAACAAATAAAAATAGAACCTAGAGTTGGAGTCGATAAATACCTCAAAGGTCGTGTCCTTCGACCTTAAAAGTGGCGTCCATACCACTGACATAAAAGCAAACAGTTGAAATGGTGCGAGAGGAGAGACTCGAACTCTCACGCCGCAAGACACTAGAACCTAAATCTAGCGCGTCTACCAATTCCGCCACTCTCGCACATAATACATGCACATTTCAAACTGTTTAACGAAGCAAAGCATAACTCCGACTGGACCTCTCTCAAAAACAAAGCCCTTAGTGAAGCGAACCCTAAGGTAAGTCAACGCCTCGATAACTCCAGCACTCTCGATCTAGTCAAGAATAAACTGGGGTGACTGATGGGGCTCGAACCCACGACCACCGGAATCACAATCCGGGGCTCTACCAGCTGAGCTACAATCACCATAGTAGTTCACAAAGCGCAGCACAAGTATAGAACCTATTGCTGCTACGATGCTCATTAATCGCGATTCGATTTCCTAAACTTGCTTAAGCAAATTGGTGCGCCCGACAGGACTCGAACCTGTAACCTACGGCTTAGAAGGCCGTTGCTCTATCCGGTTGAGCTACGGGCGCTCAACAAACCGTTGGTTAACAATCTCAACGCTGCAGTTTAATCATTCATTCTATTTAACATCAAGAATAAAAAGGAGCCTTCAGCAAAGCGAACTGACAAAAAAGTCGTCGCCTCGATAATTAAACTCCAAATATTCAATCAAGAATAAATGGTCGGGGTGAGAGGATTCGAACCTCCGACCCTCTAGTCCCAAACCAGATGCGCTACCAGGCTGCGCTACACCCCGACGGTTGGCGTATTTAACGTATTTCTCGGTTCAAAAATAACCTTGGGAAAGAGAAAAACTACACCCTGCAAAACGTTGTGGCGGGACTATACTCACAGAACTTAATATCGTCAACGTGATTCGTAAAAAAAATCTTAAAATAAGAAAAATATTACATCTTGTAATACCACACATAAATCCCTATAAACAGACGATATTAAATCATCCACTAACTATAAGCGCAAAGCACTATGAGCAAACAACAAACACACGAATTTCAGACCGAGATCAGTCAACTTTTAGACTTGATGATTAATTCTCTTTATAGTCAAAAAGAAATTTTTTTAAGGGAACTAATATCCAATAGCTCTGATGCAATCGACAAGCGCCGATTTGAAGCCTTGACCGATTCCAGCCTACTCAACGACGAGGAAGAACTGGCCGTCACCATTACGGTAGACAAAGATGCCAACACTTTAACGATTGCGGACAATGGTATTGGCATGTCGCACGATGAGGTCATTGAGAATATCGGCACCATTGCCCGATCTGGTACCAAAAAGTTCATGGAAGCGATGAAGGCCGATAAGAACAAGTCAGACGCAAACCTTATTGGACAGTTTGGCGTGGGCTTCTACTCGGCATTTATGGTCGCTGACAAAGTCAGCTTGGTAACGCTTAAGGCTGGAACAGATAAAGCCGTAAGCTGGGAATCAGACGGTAAAGGCGAATTCACTATTGGTGAGTCGGACGCAACCAAGGTAGGTACGGTTATTACGCTACACCTTAGAGAGGAAGATTCAGAATACCTGGATGACTTCCGTATTAAGCATGTTGTTAACAAGTATTCAGAGCACATCTCTCTGCCAATTAAGATGTTGGGCGCCCAACCCTTGGATGATGAAGGAAATCCCAAAGAAGATGCGCACGCCGAATTCGAAACAATCAATACCGGTACAGCGCTTTGGGCACGCCCAAAGAGTGAGATCAGTGACGAGGAGTATCAAAACTTCTATCAGAGCTTGGCCTTCGATACTGAACCACCGCTTTCGACCCTGCACCACAAAGTCGAAGGTAATTTGGAATACACGTCGCTACTCTACATACCGAAAAAAGCACCTTATGACCTTTGGAATCGGGAATCAAAGAAAGGCATTAAGTTATACGTAAGGCGTATTTTCATTATGGATGAAGCCGAACACCTGATGCCAAATTACTTGCGTTTCGTGAAGGGCGTGATCGATTCAGCCGATTTACCGCTGAATGTATCTCGTGAAATCTTGCAAAGCGATCGCGACATCCAAAAGATCAAAGCACGCGCAGTCAAACGCATATTGGATGAGTTAAACCGGATTGCAAAAGACCAGCCAGAAACCTATCAGGAATTCTGGGATGAGTTCGGCCAAGCGATCAAAGAAGGCGTGGTCGAAGACATGGCCAATAAAGATAAAATCACCTCGCTGCTTCGATTCTCCAGCACCAATAACGACTCGGACACTAAAAATGTATCGCTGGATCAGTATGTAGAGCGTATGAGCGACGACCAAGATGCCATTTACTACATCACTGCTGAGAGTTATCAGGCGGCGAAAGGCTCACCACATCTTGAACTCTTCAACAAAAAGGGCATCGAAGTATTGCTGCTGACTGATCCGGTAGATGAGTGGCTGGTTAATAGCCTATTTGAGCACAATGAAAAACCACTTAAGTCTGTAAGCAAAGGTGATTTAGAACTTTCTGACGAAGAGCAAAAAGAACAAGAAGAGCAAAAAGAAGAGCTCAGTAGCGTAACCGAAAAACTTCAAGAGGCTTTGAAAGACGTGGTCAAAGAAGTTCGCCTGACAAATCGTTTGACCGAATCTCCTGCCTGCTTGGTCGCTGATGCGAATGATCCTGGGGCAAACCTAGAGCGTATCATGAAAGCCATGGGTCAGGATGCCCCCACTTCGATGCCTATTTTGGAAATCAACCCTGAGCATGCATTAATTAAGGGCTTGAACATTGATTCTGATGATTTTTCTGGCTGGGCTCAGGTTTTATATGACCAAGCGGTACTAAGTGAAGGCGCTCAGTTAAAAGATCCAGCAAACTATGTAAAGCTGGTAAATAGTTTATTGACGGCTTAGCTAGATTGAATGCGATCACGGTTTTAGCAACACGCTGAAGCCTCAATCTACAAACAAAGAAACGGCCGCTTTTGCGGCCGTTTCTGATTGCAACCGACTAAACCCGAAGGCCGTACAACGGTATAGGCCGCTGATCGCCGGGATGGCTTATTTCTTTTATAAACTTGAAGTTCAAGCGTTCGAGCAAATTTTGGGATGCGACATTTTCGCGGTCTGTGACGGCATCAAAGTTGGTCAGTTGCCACTCATCACGCGCATATTTAAGGGCTGCCTGACTTACTTCATGAGCCAGACCCAAGCCGCTAAACTGTGGTAAAAATGCAAAGCCGATATCCGGATTTTGAAGATAGTCCTTTTGCATAAAGCCAACTGTCCCTATCGGCACTCCATTGCCATTTGTTGCAACAAAGTAACCAAAGCCATGGGTGCGTGTCGATTTCAAAAAATAACTGTCGATATAACGCTCTGCGTCCTGAATTGAAGCCAAACTTCGATCTCCGATAAAACGCAAATACAAGGGTGATGTCATCAACTCAAACATGAACGGCGCATCGGCAACAGACAAGGGCGTCAGTGTGGTTCGTAAAGTCGCTATTGGTGCGGCGTTAGGAATGGGCATCTGTTAGAGATCAATTTAATCTTAGCAAGCTTCAGATTGAGTATTAGCGCGCAATGAATCGGTTGTTCAGAACATCTTTGACAACGTCATCATATTCAAAAACTCTACCGTTCATGGCTATATATACACCATCACTTGCGGTTTGAGCAGCAGCAATAGCACAACCCACGTTAAAGATAGCGTCGCTGTCCTTGAAAATAGCCGGCGACAAAGCGCCGGTCAGGACAATTGTTTTGTTTTGGATAGAGCGCAAAACTTCTGCGGTTTTCACCATGGTATCGGTTCCATGAGTGATAATGATTTTGTCTTCGCAAGCACCTGCGACGGCAACTCGAACCTGTTCCCGATCTTGATCCGTCATCTCTAAGCTGTCCTTAGCCATTAACGCGGTGACTTCAAAATCAAGACTAACATCGTGTTCGCTTAATATCTTACCGATGCTAGGCGCACCCACTTCATATTTACTCTTGGCGTCAAAATATATTTTGTCGATGGTTCCACCGAGACAGAATATTCGAATCTTCATAAGGTTTATCTTATTTTGTTGTCTGCTAGTGACACTATTTTAGCCTGCCATGGCCTGACCAGCCAGCACCAATCATCAAAACCACAGGGCCATTAAACTTAATCAGACTATTGCTAGATAAACCGAATTGGTGGATTCGCCGCCGGAATATGGATTATCAAATCGTACTATATGAGTTTCGACACTGGAAAATATTGCTTTCAAATGCTCGGTAAATTCAGCGTCTGGCAGGTCGTTGGACCACAATCCAAAGATTCCGCCGGGGGTTATCTTTTTAGACATCTTAGTTAAGGATTCGTGAGTGTAAAAATCAGCATTGTGACTATTCAACCAATGACTCGGCGAGTGGTCTATATCAAGCAAGACCCCGTGAACCAACTCACTATCAATAAAGCCTTGGGCATCATCGGTAGCCACAGCAAAAAAATCAGCGTGAATTAATTCACAGCGATCATCGACAGCCAACACATCGCCAATGGGAAGCACTCCGCTTTGGTGCCAGTTAATGACCGGCTCCATAACGTCGATCACACGCAACTTGGCGACACTAGGGTTATTCAGTGCCGTTAGTGCGGTATACCCTAAACCGAGCCCGCCAACAATCAGGTCTAAATCCGCGGTAAAACCTTGTGCTTTCAGGGCCGCGATGCCCAAAGTAGAAAGCTGCTCTTCTGCTTCAACAAACAGGCTAGACATTAAAAATTCATCGCCCAGCTTCACCTCATAAATTAATTTGTGATCAAGGCGCGGCTCAGATCGACGGCGTAAACTAATGTCCCCAAGCGGAGTTTTCTGGAAATCGAGCTCTTCAAAGATGGATTGCATAAGAATGAAATTAAGATGTTGATCTAATGAAATGAAAAAATGTGGATAAAGGAAGATAGCACATAGCCAAAACCGGACGCTAGTGCGCCAGCCGTGATTGCTAATACGCTAGTACAAAAAAAGGCTCGCTAAAGCGAGCCTTTTTCGAACTAACTTACCAGTACGCTCTACTTAGCGCCATCTACAGCTTTCATTGAAAGCCTTACACGGCCCTGACGGTCAACTTCAAGAACCTTAACGGTTACTTCGTCGCCTTCAGAAAGAACGTCAGATACATTTTCAACACGTTCGTCAGAGATTTGTGAGATGTGTACTAAACCATCTTTGCCCGGCAACACATTTACGAATGCACCAAACTCCATGATTTTTACAACCTTACCAGTGTAAACAGAATCTACTTCGATATCGGATGTGATCTCTTCTATGCGGCGACGTGCTTCTGCACCCGCTGCAGCATCTACTGAAGCAACGTTAATCGTGCCATCGTCTTCGATGTCGATAGTCGCGCCAGTTTCCTCACAAAGACCGCGGATAACCGCGCCGCCTTTACCGATAACATCACGAATCTTGTCTGGATTGATTTTGAAAGTGATTATACGCGGTGCGTAGTCAGACATTTCTTCACGCGGAGTGCTGAGGACCTTAGCCATCTCACCCAAAATGTGAATCCGTGCTTCTTTAGCTTGGGCTAATGCTTGGCTCATAATCTCTTCGGTGATTCCGTCAATTTTAATGTCCATTTGCAAAGCAGTAATACCGTCTGGAGTACCAGCTACTTTAAAGTCCATGTCGCCTAAGTGATCTTCATCACCCAAGATATCAGTCAGAACAGCAAAGTTATCGCCTTCTTTGATCAAGCCCATCGCTATGCCAGCAACGGGTGCTTTGATTGGTACGCCTGCGTCCATTAATGCTAGCGAAGTACCACAAACACTGGCCATTGAGCTTGAACCATTTGATTCTGTGATTTCAGAAACCACCCGAATAACATATGGAAACTCTTGCGCATTTGGAAGAACTGCAGCAACACCACGACGCGCTAAACGGCCATGACCAATTTCGCGACGTTTTGGTGAGCCAACACGACCAGTTTCACCTACAGAGTAAGGAGGGAAGTTGTAATGCAACATAAAACGATCTGAAATATCGCCTTCTAGAGCATCAATACGTTGAGCATCTCGCTCAGTACCAAGGGTTGCCGAAACAATCGCTTGAGTCTCACCACGAGTAAACAAGGCTGAACCGTGAGTACGAGGCCAAACACCTGTGCGCACATCAATCTGACGTACAGTTGTAGTGTCGCGACCGTCGATACGAGGCTCACCCGCAATCACACGACCACGTACGATGCTTTTCTCTAAGCCTTTGAACGCAGCGCTAACCGCTTCGATATCG
>CAWUWF010000202.1:0-3744 GCA_963925935.1 uncultured Arenicella sp.
AGCAATTAGACTTCCCAGTTATTTATGCCTCAGCAATCAACGGCTATGCCACTGATGACCATACTAATCTTACCGATAATATGGACATGCTTTTCCAAACCATTATTGATCATGTCCCGCCACCGCCAGTGGCTATCGATAAGCCTTTCCAGATGCAAATATCGCAATTAGATTACTCATCTTACTTGGGTATTATTGGTATTGGTAGAATCAAGCAAGGTTCTATTAAAGCCAATTCGCCGATTACGGTAATTGACGTTGATGGCAAAACCAAAAACGGGCGTATTGCCAAAATATTTGGTTTCAAAGGCATTGAGCGTATTGAAATTGAAGAAGGCAATGCCGGTGACATTGTGGCTATCACTGGTGTCGAGCCGTTGTTTATTTCAGACACTGTTTGCGATCGTGACGCGGTTGAAGCTTTACCGCAGTTAACCATTGATGAGCCAACTGTAACGATGACATTTCAAGTGAATACATCGCCCTACGCTGGCCAAGAAGGTAAGTACTTAACGTCACGTCAGATTCGTGAGCGTTTGCAGAAAGAATTGCTCCACAACGTAGCACTTCGAGTAGAAGATACGCCTAACCCTGATAAATTTAAAGTTTCTGGTCGTGGCGAGCTGCATTTGTCGGTATTAATCGAAAATATGCGCCGTGAAGGCTTCGAGCTTGCGGTATCTCGTCCTGAGGTTATTTACAAAACAGTTGATGGTGAAATTCACGAGCCATATGAAAGTGTGACCATCGATATTGATGACGAGCACCAAGGTACAATCATGAAAGCCATGCAAGAGCGTGGTGGTGATTTGGCTAACATGACGCCAGATGGCAAGGGCCGTGTGCGTTTAGACTTTTTGATTCCGTCACGTGGTTTAATCGGCTTCCAAACTGATTTTATGACGTTGACATCAGGTTCTGGTTTGATGTACCACGTATTTGACCGTTATGCACTTAAGAAGAATCAGTCTTTTGGTCAACGTAAAAACGGCGTATTGATTTCAAACGGCACCGGTAAAGCACTAGGCTTTGCGATCTTTAATTTACAGGATCGTGGCAAAATGATAATTTCGGCAACTCAAATGGTTTATGAAGGTCAAGTAGTTGGTGTTCATTCTCGTGAGAATGATTTGACTGTTAACCCTTTGAAAGGTAAGCAGTTAACCAATGTTCGTGCGTCAGGAACGGATGAGGCATTGCGTTTGGTTCCGCCAATCAAGCATACATTAGAGTCCGCGCTTGAATTTATTGATGACGATGAGCTAGTTGAAATTACACCTGAAAGCATCCGTATTCGAAAGCGTTTCTTGCATGAGCACGAGCGTAAACGCGCTGGCCGTGAAAAAGCCCCTAGTTAAGGTTTTAGGAAGATAAGCTAAAATGATTATTTATGATTTGGTGTGTGATTTTAATCATAGCTTTGAAGGCTGGTTTAAAAACACCGATGATATGCAGGCTCAGCAAGCTGACGGTTTGTTGACCTGCCCAGTTTGTGACTCTGATCAGGTTAGTAAAAAGCTTACTGCACCGAATGTTGGCAAAAAGAGCAATTCTCTTCCGGCCGTGTCGAGTGGGCACACCAAGCAGGAAGTTGCGATTGGTAGCGGACAATCACCGGAGAAATTCGAAAAGCTGCAGAAAATGCTAAGTCAGGTGCATAGCTACATCGAGCAAAATTTTCAGGATGTGGGTAATCGTTTCTCAGAGGAGGCGATTAGTATTCACCGAGGCGAAAAGGATGCCAGTAATATTTGTGGGACTGCGAGCCCAGAGCAAATAAAGGAAATGGCAGAAGAGGGTGTGGAGGCGATTCCATTGCCTCCCAAGCCTATCGATCGGAAAAAAATAAATTAGAATAATAACTTATCTGTTCTATCCGATGTCAATTCGCGCACTCTCTCACTTAAAATAGCTAAAAAGCCGTTTGATTTTAAAAGCAGTGTTACTTAAAATCCCTGCCTAATCAAACCCACCACTACGCCTTCAATGGCAAATGCTTGTGTTTGTAAATCTACTTCAATTGGTAGGTAATCGTCATTCTCAGCAATTAGCGACACGGATGATCCATGGCGTTGATAGCGTTTAACGGTCACGTCATCACCTAGTCTTGCGACCACAATTTCATTGTCTTTTGCCGTTCGAGATTTCTTGATGGCCAGTAAATCCCGTTCAAAGATACCGATATTGATCATACTATCGCCTTTTACTTTTAGTAAAAAATCTGCCCGCTCAGCAAATAGGGTTTGATCGACATTTAAATATTGTTGCACATGCTGGTCTGCAAAAATGGGTGCGCCTGCAGCAACATCTCCGATAACCGCTAAACCGTCAATATTTCCGAATTCCTGGTTGGTAGTCTCAGCGTTTGGAAAATTCGAATGCTCGCTATTGGTTTGAACATCCAGTTGCGAACCTATTCTCGCTTCTTCGCGTATGAAAATACCGCGTGAGGTGCCAGAGCGTAGTTCGATGTGGCCTTTCTTATCTAGGGCCTTGAGATGGTCTTCGGCGGCGTTCGGTGACTTAAAGCCAAAGTGTTCAGCGATTTCAACCCTTGTAGGGGGGGCGCCATTTGTCGCCATGCACTCGAGGATAAAATCGAAGATTTCTTGTTGCCGTTTCGTTAACGGCTTTAGTTCTATGCTGTTCATACATACAGCCTAGCAAATTACTGATTAAACATCCAGTGTTTTTAAAAACAATTTTGCTATTGAGGAGACTTTGGGAGAACGCTAAAAATCACCTGCGACACTTGCTGAATAATCCTATTTAAGCAATTGATGCGTATGAGATTTTTTAGGATTTTACAGTGACGTTGATCTTGAGTTGATGAGTGGCGCAACAGGTGGGTAAGTGGTTTTACGGTTTAAAACCACTGTTGCTAACTGTGATCTTTGGATATCGTCAGTTGATGCCTACTGCCTCAATTAGGTACGGTTTCGGTAGGTAATTCGACCTTTTGTAAGATCGTATGGCGTTAACTCTACCGTTACTCTGTCGCCGCGTAAGATCCGGATATAGTTTTTACGCATTTTGCCGGATATGTGCGCATGCACAACGTGCCCGTTTTCGAGTTCTACTTTAAACTCTGTATTTGGAAGGGCATCGATAACCGTGCCTTCCATTTCAATCTGATCTTCTTTTGCCACTTCAAACCTTCTAATTATTTATTTGGGTACCGATACGTAGTGTCAGTACTTTCGTTATTTGCAATATCTAAGCTAACTCACTGTTTAATTCACGAATCATTTAGTCTCATATTGCGACAATAATCATCTGGTTTAGCAGAAATTATTGGGGTGCTATGAAAGCGAGGCTATGATGCCCCAACTAGCGTATTAAATAAAGCCTTTAGCTTCTTAATTTATTAGCTTTAGGGTCTGTCGTTTTAGTTTCTTGCTTTACTAAGCATTGTCGTTCGAACCCCTAACTAGTGCTTATAGGAGATAAATCAAGACATAGTATCCGGTATTGAATTCGATTGGAGTCGGCTAGGGCGTGCTGTGATTTAAGCCGGTGTTTTATTGGTATCTAACTCAATCCATTGTCGGTTGATATAGCCTTGCAGCGGTTTGAAGTTCTGCTTGTAGCTCATTTTACTGGATTGCTCGATCCAATAACCTAGATAGACATGCGGTATTTTTTTCAGTCTAGCCAGTTTTAGTAAATATAGTATGACGTAGGTGCCGATGCTGCGATTGCTATATTGGGGGTCGAAGAATGTATAAACCGCGGACAAACCAC
>CAWUWF010000203.1:0-9662 GCA_963925935.1 uncultured Arenicella sp.
TTGAACGCTTTACGCGCACTAGCAATACAGCCTACGCAATTTATTAGGCGCTCTTCGGCAAGACCGTCCATCAAATAGTAAAAGCCCTTACCCGGTTCACCCAAGATGTTCTGTTTCGGAACCTTTACGTCTGTGAAGAACAACTCAGCGGTATCCTGCGCTTTGAGGCCCATTTTATCTAAGTTTCGGCCGCGTTCGAATCCTGGCATACCTCTTTCGACAATCATCAACACCATGGAGTGTGCGTTGTCCCCGCCTTCTAACTTGGCGGCTACTATGACCAGATCGGCCAAGATTCCGTTCGAGATATAGGTCTTAGAACCATTTAATACAAAATGATCTCCGGCATCACGTACGGTTGAGCGCATGCCAGATAAATCACTACCGGCATCGGCTTCGGTCATTGCTACCGCAAGAATTTTTTCACCTGAAACACAGCCAGGCAGAAAACGCTCTTTTTGTTCCTGGGTGCCAAATTTCTCCAAATAAGGCCCCACCAATCTACTGTGCAATGTATTAAACCACTCACTACATTGTTGACGCACGGTTTCTTCAATGATGATTTGTTCAAAGCGAAAATCGCTATCGCCTAGACCGCCATATTGTTCCTCTGGCCAGATCATTAAAAAGCCTTGTTCACCCGCTTTAGTAAAAGCCTCACGATCGACAATACCTTGCTCACGCCATTTTTCCATATTTGGAGCAATATCTTGCTCTAAAAACTTACGATAGGCCGCGCGGAACATATTTTGTTCTTCGGTGAAATTTCTCATGCAACACTCATTTTGTGATTTTTAAAAGGAATGTCAGTATTGTAGATTCCCCGAACAAAAGTTCAATGACAGAAGACATCAAAGGTATAGACATAATTTATTGAATTTGTAGCAATATTAAGGCATTTAGGCTTATAAATAGTAGTTTATGTCTATTTAATCGAAAGAAAGCGTCATTGATTCTCTGCACAATATGAATAAACTTCATCCAATCAACATTCACCACATCCCTAAATAAAGATATAAATATGAACCTAAGTGATGCACTCAGACAACGCAGATCGATCCGTAGCTATTTGGACAAACAGATAGATGACGATTTACTTCAAGCGATCTTTAAGGAAGCACAGCTATCCCCTTCAAACTGCAACACTCAGCCTTGGCAAGTGAGCGTAGTTTCAGGTTCTGTGAGAGATGAAATTGAACAGCGCATGGTCGCTGACTTGATGGCAGGTAAAAAACCAGAAAATGCCTTTAAGCCAGGCGACCAAGGTTTAGTTCCACCCTATCGTAAACGCCAGATTGATTGCGCGATTGCACTGTATGATTCGGTTGGGGTTAAATATGAAGAGAAAGACAAGCGCCAGGAACTAATGCTTCGCAACTGGCAATTTTTTGGTGCCCCACATGCAGCATTTATATCGATGCCTAAAACTATGGGTGAGGTTAATGCAGTAGACATTGGGATTTATGTCCAAACCTTAATGCTGATTATGACGGCCAACGGAATTGCTTGTTGTCCTCAAGGTGCTTTGGCTATGTTCCCGGCCGCCGCTCATGAACTTGCCGGCATTCCCGAAGATCATGGTGTTTTATTAGGTCTTTCATTCGGCTATGCCGATCAAAAAGCAGCAATCAACCACTACGACGTAGGCCGCGAAGAAATGGAGTCAGTGACGTCCTTTTATTCATAAAGAGTCAGTAATTCAGCCTAATTGAAACATGATTTTAAGCGGCACTTCATAATCTAGAACAACAATACGCCTCAATTTAATCATTAAAAACTCAGAGGAAACTATGTACGATCGAAACACACTTGAAAACAAAGTGGCATTTATAACGGGTGGTACCAGTGGTATTAACTTAGGTATTGCTAAAGGAATGGTTGAAGTTGGGGCTAAGGTTATCGTGCTCGGCAGAAACCCAGAGAAAGCCGAGGCTGCAGCACAAGAAATAATGAAAGAAAAAGGTGGCAGCGCGATGGCTTTAACAGCCGATGTTCGCGATCCAGAACAGGTAGAGGCCGCATTGAAGGCGGCGACCGATGCCTTTGGTAAGATCGATATACTTATTTCAGGCGCAGCCGGAAACTTTCCTGCTCCGGCATTAGCTATCTCACCCAAGGGATTCAAGACTGTTGTTGATATTGACTTAGTAGGAACCTACAACGTTTTCCAATTGGGTTTTAAGTATCTATCTAAAAACGCATCATTGATCGCCATTACCGCGCCACAGGCTGTTGTTGCGATGCCTTTTCAAGCTCATGTTTGTGCTGCCAAAGCGGGTATCAATATGTTGATTAAATGTCTGGCGGTTGAATGGGGCCCAGCTGGTCTTAGGATAAACGGCATATCGCCTGGTGCGATCAACGGTACTGAAGGCGCTGACCGACTTGCGCCAGAAGGGCCGATTAGAGAAGCCATGATCCAAAAGGTAGCCTCACGTCGCTTTGGTGAAAAGCAAGAAATCGCCGATGCGGCGATCTATTTATGTTCTGACATGGGCAAATACGTAAACGGTACCATTCTCACTGTCGATGGTGGAACTGAGTTGGGTGATGCGAGTGTTGACTGTCTAAGCATGCAGCCGTTAAGCTAGACTGACTTAATGAACTCAGCAAGCTGTATCGTCGCCAGCTTGCCTTCTTTTAGAACAGGCCAGAGAGTCTGGAAGTCATGAAACTGGGTATCGAAAATATCTAATTCGATATCCACGTCCATGCTTTTGGCACGACCTTCAAATGCTTGGATCTGATCTACAAACTGTTCACCACCACCGCATTGAATATAAGTTTTCGGTAACGGCGATAAATCTGTGTTGATGAAATTCGCACGCGAATCGAATAAATCCACCTGCCCCATATGATCTGAGTAACTCTTAAGCAGAAAAACGGGGTCAAAAATATCGTTGGCTTGATTGCTAACTATGCTACCGCCGTTAGCCGTCGGTTCTACCCACGGTGAGATTAGCACCAAACCATCGGCGCCTCGATTACCCGAATGTTGGCTTGCTAGCCCAGATAATGCCAATGCAGTGCTAATTGCCAGATTAGCCCCGGCAGAATCTCCTCCAAGTAACACACTTTGATTTGGATGCTCAGCGAGTATTTGCAAACTCACCGCTAGACAATCATCTTGCGCCGCAGGAAACACGTGTTCAGGACTTAAACGGTAATCCGCGGCAATCACCACAGCGCCAGATTGCTCCGCGATTAATGATATAAGGTTTTGAAAGCCTTCAGGTGAGCCGGCAACAAAGCCACCGCCATGAAAATAGATTAAAACCGGTGAACTAGGCTCCGAGTTACTTGGTGTTGTTATAAGACAAGGTATTCCTGCAATATCACGTTGTGCAATGGTGACCTGCAGTTTTGGTGACACCGACGTGCCCGCGCTATCCATAACAGCGCGCAGATACCCTACTCCCTGTGCACTGCCATCACTGAACATCTGGCGAACTACCCGTGCGCAAAGCTCGGTCAACCAAGTGCGTCCGGTCATTCGCTGCCGCGAGCGGAACATCGAAAGAAGTGGACTCAGTAGCTTCGGTTTCAAATCAATCATTTACCTATAAAGGTCGCTTTGTGCTTATTTAGGAATGCCGTAATGCCAATTTTCGCATCTTCACTGGCAATACATTTAGATTGCAAAACCGCTTCCTCGTCAACCACTTCAGAATAGCTCATTAGTGCAGATTTGCGCATTAATTGCTTGGCAAATTGCTGTGCCAGCGGAGCGCCCTGCGCCAAATGTTCGGCCCATTGCTGAGCTTCTTGGCGCAAGCTTTGGCGCGCAACCTGCTTATTGGCGAGCCCTAGGTCAACGCATTCAGTGGCTGTTAAGCGGCCCGCATCGACAGCCAACTGCAAGGCCCTATGATAGCCCAATCGCTGCACTAACAATTGAGTTGCGCCACCGTCTGGCATCAAACCAATCGCCGAAAAAGCCTGATAGATATAAGCGTCGTCTGCCATCATTACCAGATCACAATGCATGACAACCGCAGACCCGATGCCGGCTGCGACACCATTTACTGCTGCGATAATCAATTTAGGCGAATTTTCCATAGCCATAAGGAATGGTTTGTACTCAGCCTCGCATTGCTCAACGAACGAAGGATACTTTGAAGTGTCTTCAGTCAAATCAGCGCCAGAGCTAAAACCTCTGCCTTCACCCGTTAAAATAATGATTCGAACATCATCATCACCCACCGCAAGTGTTAGGGTTGCCAGTAAATCCTGCCGCAAATCCTGACTAAACGCGTTAAGAGTTTCTGGCCGATTAAGCGCAATGGTTGCTACTCGATTTTTGACCGCGTAATTAACATTTTGGTAATCAGTCATTTCGTTCTCTAAATTTCTGGCAAGTTTTTGTCGAAAATTTTTTGTTGAAAACCTTTGCTTTAAAACACTTTCTTGAACATATTTCGCTGAACAATTTTCTTAAGCATATAGCCTAAATCACCCATCACTCAACTCAATCAAAGTCCGGAAAACTCAGCACTCAGCTAAACAACTCGCCACTAGCGGCTTGAGTTTTAACGATCTCTGGACAATTAAAACGTTCACCAAACTTCTCAGAAAGCTGACCGCAGCGTTGAATAAAGTTATCCATGCCATAGGTATTTACAAACTGTACATAGCCACCCGTATGAGGCGGAGCGCCGATACCCATAATAGAACCAATATTAGCATCTGCAACTGATCGCAAAACGCCAGTTTCAAGACACTTCAAGGTTTCAATAACGGGGCGAAACATCAAACGGTCTTTAATATCTTGATCATCGACCACAACACTCTCGTCATAATAAAGATCAAATAAGCCTGGCCAAATATTTTTACTGCCATCTTCGTGATACTCATAAAAACCACCGCCGTGATGGCGTCCACCACGGCCGTTATCGGTAATCATATCTTTGATCACACGACGGCTTGTATCACCATTACTCCACTTATCGGTAAAGCCCATGTCAGCCCAAGTTTCTTGCACCTTTCGGGCCAGTTCAAGACTGGTTTCATCCTGAATTTGTAGCGGCCCTACTGGCATGCCGATGGCTTTTCCAAGGGCGTCGATCTTTACCGGATGAACGCCTTCAACGAGCAGTTGTGCGCCCTCGTCAAGATAGGTTCCGAAGGTGCGCGACGTAAAGAAGCCGAGGGAGTCATTGACAACAATCGGCGTCTTGCGAATCTGTTGTGTGTAGTCGAACGCTTTCGCTAACGCTTCATCGCTGGTTTTGTCGCCGGTAATAATTTCTACCAAAGGCATTTTATCGACCGGTGAAAAGAAATGAATACCAACAAAATTTTCTGGCTTAGAACTCGCTTCTGCTAACAGTGTAATCGGCAGAGTAGAAGTGTTAGAGCCCCAGAATCCATCGTCTGATAGATATTTTTCGGTACTTTGAGTGATCTTGTTCTTTAATTCTACATTTTCAAACACAGCTTCAATGATTAGATCGCAGCCTTGCAGATCAACATCCTCAGAGGTCGGCGTGATAAGTCCCATAACGGCATCTGCTTTGTCTTGGGACATTTGACCGCGCTTTACTCGCTTAGCCAACAGCATTTGCGAATACGTCTTGCCCTTTTCTGCTGCTTCTTGCGTCATATCTTTGAGCACTACCTCAATGCCCGCCATCGCTGACACATAGGCTATGCCCTGTCCCATCATGCCTGCACCAAGAATACCCACCTTGCGAGTTGGATTCTTGGGTACATTTTTGGGTCGACTAGCCCCGCCGTTAATCTGATTCAATTGAAAAAAGAAGGCAGTAATCATGTTCTTTGCAACTGGCCCAGTTGCAATATGTGCAAATTCACGGCCTTCGATTCGCAACGCTGTGTCGAGGTCGAGCATGGTTGACTGGAATGCTATGTCCATCGCTGCCACCACATTAGGCATTAAGCCACGAGTTTTCTGGTGCAACATGGCTGGCCCCATCACTGCCAACTGTGCATTCTTCGGAGAGTTAATTGCGCCACCGGGGATGCGGAAGCCTTTTTTATCCCACGCTTGAATAGCCGCTTCTGGATTATCCTTATTCGCCAATATCCACGCTTTCGCGGCAGGAACTAATTCGTCTAGAGAATCAACAAGTTGATCGATCATGCCCGCGGCCAAGGCTTTCTCTGGCACCAGACGCTTGCTTTCTAAGATCAGCGGCAAGGATTTCTCAACTCCAATCAATTTGGTTAATCTAACGACGCCACCGCCACCTGGAAACAAGCCTAGCGAACATTCCGGCAAGCCAATTTGCACCGACTTATGATTGAATGCTACTCGATAATTACAGGCCAAACAGATCTCATATCCGCCACCTAGCGCAGCCCCGTTAATTGCCGCAACTATCGGTACTGATAGTTGTTCTAAACGACGGAGATCCGCCTTCATTGCTTGCGCACCGGCGAAGAATTCATACGCATCTTCACGCTTAGCGGCCAGCAACATATTGAGATCACCTCCGGCGAAAAACACGCTCTTAGCTGACGCAATTACGACGCCTGACAGATCTGTTTCCGATTCTAGCTTGGCCAATGACTCACTCATGGCGACATGGTACTCATCATTCATGGCGTTGACCGGGCCACTCATGTCCATGGTGATAGTAACGATACCCTGCGGGTCTTTTTGGTATTTGAAAGCGCTCATTTTTTACCTTTATTTTTACTTAAATTCACTTCTGATTTCGACTGCGACTCGGCAATCCGAAATAAAAATTTAAATCGATTACGATTACTGTCTATTACAAACGTTCGATGATGCATGAGATACCCATACCACCACCTACGCACAGCGATAGCATTGCGCGACGCAGATCACGGCGCTCTAGCTCATCAAGCATGGTGCTAACAAGACAACCGCCAGTCGCCCCAAGTGGGTGCCCCATGGCGATTGAACCACCATTAACATTAGTAATCGCTGGATCAATATCTAAGTCTTTCATGTATCGAAGAGCGACCGAGGCAAAGGCTTCGTTAATTTCCCATAAATCAATATCGTCCTTGCTTAATCCTGCTGTTTTTAAGGCTTTTTTGGCCGATGGACCTGGACCTCCCAGCATAATGATTGGGTCGGATGAAATGATTGAACCTGCAACAATACGACCACGAGGATTCAACCCCAAATCTTTGCCCGCCTGCTCACTGCCAATCAACACAGCGCTCGCGCCGTCGACTATTCCAGACGAATTGCCCGGCGTATGGACGTGATTAATACGCTCAAGCTGATTGTATTTTTTCAAGATGATGTCGTCAAAACCATACTTGCCCATCTCTTGAAAGGAGGCGCGTAGACCGCCCAAAATCTCCATCGTGCTATTGCCCTTAATGAAGTCATCGCGCTGTAAAATAATTACTCCGTTTTTATCCTTAACAGGAACCACCGACTTATCAAAATAGCCGCTATCGCGTGCATGTGCTGCACGCTGCTGTGATTGCAAAGCAAAAGCATCTACGTCTCCGCGAGAATAACCATCGAGACTTGCTATGGTGTCAGCACCAATACCTTGAGGTACAAAATTTGATTTGATTGCGAATGCAGCATCGCCACTCATCGCGCCACCGTCAGAGCCCATAGGTACCCTCGACATCGACTCAACGCCGCCAGCGACTACCAATTGTTCCCATCCTGATGCTACTTTCTGGGCTGCAGTATTAACCGCTTCCAAGCCTGAAGCGCAGAAACGGTTCAATTGCACTCCAGCGACTGATTCATCCCAATCGGCATTCTGCACCATCATCTTGGCAATATCACTGCCCTGCTCACCGACCGGAGCGACACAGCCCATAATCACGTCATCAACATAGGATGTGTCTAAATCATTACGTTGCTGTAAAGCACGCAATAGACCTGCGCCAAGATCAATGGGTTTTACTTCGTGCAGAGAACCGTCGGCTTTGCCTTTGCTGCGCGGAGTGCGGATTGCATCATAGATATAGGCTGTATTACTCATTATTTCCTCGAGAGATTTGCTGAAAACTAATGCAGATTATTGTACTCGCGCTCGCGCAAGGCTCAATGACAGAATTTATCGACTTAATAGGCAATTTTTATCAAATACTCATAGAATATGTGCTTTAATTCTCAAATGAGAGAAATAACTATTGCCTCCGTCTTTGTATCGCAATTATTAGAGGGCGCCGAAAAACAAGGCCTTGATTGCGAGCCAATTCTACTGCGCCATGGGATTTCCAAACTCTCTTTAAAGAATCAAGCGAGCCATCAAGCTAAGCTGAGCAATAACATCGGTGACCACAGTCGCAGCGTTGATAAACAATCGAGCACAAATGGTCCAAACTTCATAGACAAACTTTCGCCGCAGGAGTTACGCATACCGTTAGAAAGCTTCGCCGCCGTCGCTATCGAAATTATGCGCGAACTCGATGATGAGTTCCTTGGGCTAAGTAAAAAAGCTCAGCCGCTTGGCAGTTTTAACATGATGTGTCGAGCCTGCATAAGTGCAAAAACGATTAAGCGTTCTTTACGACGTACCGCCAATTATTGGAATTTATTTAACAATACTTATCAGCATTCAGTCGTATTGGAATCGGGTAAGGCGTTTTATCGGCTAGAACAAATCGATCAGGATGGCCCTCTTAATAATTACGTCATTCAATCCTTACTCTCATCCGTACATCGATTTCATTGCTGGCTGGCCAGACAATTCATCCCTCTCAAAAAGGTCTATATGAGCTTTGCTGCTCCAAGCTATAGCAAAGAATATAAATCCTTATTTTACGGCGCCGCAATTGAATACCAGCAGGACTTCAACCAAATAGAAATAGATACTCGCTACCTAGGTCTGGAGATAGTGCAAAGCCCCGAAACGCTTGATCAATATCTATTGGGAACCAACCTTTCGCTATTATACCAACCAAAAAACTACCGTGTAATCAGCGACCAAGTGCGCCAGTGGCTAGAAAAAAATATTCGCCAAGGAAACTATCAAGCAACATTAAAGCAGGCTGCAAAGCACTTTCAAATGAGTCAGCAGATTCTGCATCGACGACTTCAAGCCGAGGACCTGTCATTTAAAGAAATCAAGATGCAAACTCGGCGCGACATCGCGATAAATTTATTATTTGCTGATAAGTTCAAGATTGAAGAAATAGCGACCTTAGTGGGCTTCTCAGAGCCGAGCGCGTTTATTCGCGCCTTCAAATCCTGGACTGGCGCGACACCACTCAATTATCGGCAAGAAAATCGTTAATCGAAGCACCCATAATCCCCGCTATTCACGATAGTTTAATCCTCCTTCATGCAACTATCGCTATAATGCCCGCTAACAAAACTGCTACTCAATAGAGATCTAATATGATTTGGTTTATTTTATTTTTACTCGTGTTATTTTTATGGATCTTTGCAGCCACTAAGCTAGCCGGTCCCGACCTTAGCCAATATGACTCAGCGGTAGGCGAAAACTTTGCCGCACACGAAAACGACCAACCGGTTACCCGAACATTCTTGCAAAGCGTAAAAGAGGTTGAGAAACGCGCCGGTGCCACAAAATCTCTGAAGAAAGGCTTGGCCATGGTTCGTGAATTTGCTGACAATCTGTCATCAGGATTAGAGTCTGATAGCGAATATATAACGACCGTTGCCAACGGCGTTGCATGTGAGTGGGCCGTTGCTCCAGGTTCAGACCCAAAACGACGAATTTTATTTTTGC
>CAWUWF010000204.1:0-39341 GCA_963925935.1 uncultured Arenicella sp.
ATGATTGGCGAAATCCGCGACCTAGCAACCGCCGAGATGGCTATTCAAGCAGCACTTACCGGCCATTTAGTGCTGTCTACCCTGCACACCAACGACGCTCCGTCTGCGGTCACTCGGTTGATGGAGTTGGGTGTTCCTGCCTACCTAATAAATGCGACTATGCTAGGTGTTATGGCACAAAGACTAGTTCGCACTCTCTGCTCAGAATGCAAACAGCCTGACACCATCACGACTGAGCGGTGGGATGAATTTACCCAAAACCATGAAATACCATTACTTACTCCAGCAAAGCCGGTTGGCTGCTTAGAATGTAGGCAAACCGGTTTTAAGGGTCGAATCGGGCTATATGAAATGTTAGAAATTACCGATCAACTGAAGGAAAAAATAACCCCCGGTAGTGATCTGCAAGCCTTACGTCGACAGGCACGTGAAGACGGTTTGCAATCGTTGCGCATTAGTGGCGCAAAAAAGGTTGCTAACGGCATCACCACCATAGAAGAAGTATTGCGGGTTACCCCAAGTTCGAGCTATTAGCGCCACGAAGTGACACGATGCATACTTATTTGTCCATACATCAGGATTACCACATCGGCCTAATAGGAGCTTGCGATGCGTAATCTAATGCGGCCAAAGAAAAAGGGGGTTAGGCTTTGGCTGTTTCGCATTGTGTTATTTATTTGCATAATTTCCGCTTTGCCAATGGTCGCCTTGCGATTCATCGACCCACCGACTAGTGCCTTTATTGAGCTCAACAAACTCAACAATAATCGCAACATCAAGCATGAGTGGCGCGACCTTGAAGATATCTCTGCCTATTTTCCTGTCGCGGTAATTGCCTCAGAAGACCAACAATTCCCTCACCATTTTGGTTTTGACCTAAAACAAATCAAGCTGGTGTTAGAGGACAGTGAAAATGGCTTATCTCGTGGGGCCAGCACTATAAGTCAGCAGACCATCAAGAATTTATTTCTGTGGCCAGGTCGCAGCTTAGTACGCAAGGCCATGGAGGCGTGGTTGACGGTATGGTTAGAGTTAATCATTCCCAAACAACGTATCCTTGAGATCTATGTCAATTTTGCTCAGTTCGGCGGCTCCGTGTTTGGTGTAGGCGCGGCCAGTCAACACTATTTCGGCATTCCCGCATCGAAGTTAACGGCGCGGCAGTCCGCGTTGATAGCCGCCAGCCTACCAACGCCGTCTAGATCGAATCCGGCTAAGCCTTCAAAATACCTGGAAGAACGTGCCGCGATTATCCAAGACCAAATGCCACGCATCGGCGGTCGACGATTAATTGGTGAACTTTAATAGCATTATCGAACGCCTAGAAATCTCTTATTAAGTGATGATAGATCAGCTTGGCACGGGGCATGACTCGTGAGACCATAGCCGACCAACAAGAGTGTAATTATGAATAGAAATTTCCCAAATAGTAGATTGCGTCGCTCCCGAGCAAACGAATTCTCACGCCGCTTGGTGCGTGAAAATCACTTAAGCGTAGACGACTTGATCTTACCGATATTTATCATCGAGGGTGAGAATAAATCTGTGCCGGTGACATCGATGCCCGGTGTTAACCGGCTCAGTATTGACCTATTGCTGGTTAAAGCAGCAACCCTAGTAAAACTGGGTATTCCTGCCTTGGTGTTATTTCCTGTGGTCGATGAATCAGCAAAAACCCTAGATGCTAAAGAAGCCTACAACCCAAACGGGTTAGTGCAAAGGGCGGTTAGTGCCTTAAAAAAAGCTCATCCAGAACTGGGCGTTATTACCGACGTTGCATTAGACCCATACACCACCCACGGCCAAGACGGGATCATTGATAACGCCGGCTACGTTGTAAATGATGTCACAAGCGACGTGCTGGTGAAACAAGCTTTATCACACGCTCAGGCGGGTGCAGACATAGTATCGCCGTCTGACATGATGGACGGTCGTGTAGGCGCAATTCGTAAGGAACTAGAAGCACAGGGCTTTGTGAACACACAGATACTGGCCTACTCGGCGAAATATGCGTCGGCCTTTTATGGGCCTTTTCGAGATGCCGTAGGCTCAGCATCAAACCTAGCGGGTGGTAATAAGTACACCTATCAGATGGATCCAGCCAACAGCAATGAAGCCCTCTCAGAGGTCGCCTTAGACATCGACGAAGGTGCCGACTACGTGATGGTTAAGCCGGGCATGCCGTATCTTGATATTGTCAGCGCGGTAAAGCGAAAATTTGGGATGCCGACTTTTGTTTATCAAGTCAGCGGCGAATACGCGATGTTAAAGGCCGCCGCGCAAAATGGTTGGCTAGATGAACAGGCCGTGGTGATGGAGTCTTTACTCAGCATTAAACGCGCCGGTGCTGATGCTATTCTTAGCTACTACGCCGAACAGGTGGCGCTTTGGTTAGCTGAGCAACGAAACGAGACTAAAGCATGAGCTTACAATTCCTACACAGCATGCTACGAGTTGGAGATTTAGACGCCGCCTTGGATTTTTTCTGCAATAAGTTAGGCCTAGTTGAGGTCACTCGCAAGGAAGTGGAGCGGGGTCGATTTACCTTGGTATTTCTAGCCGCGCCCTATGACTTAGACGAAGCAAAGATCACCTCAGCCCCTTTGGTGGAACTCACATACAACTGGGACGAATCCGACTATGACAGTGGCCGTAACTTTGGTCACCTGGCTTATCGAGTCGATGACATTTATGCAACATGCAAAAGCCTGATGGACAAGGGCGTGGTTATAAATCGCCCACCACGCGACGGTTATATGGCATTTATCAAATCACCCGATGGAGTTTCCATTGAGCTATTACAGAAGGGCGATAACTTAGCAAGTCTGGAGCCTTGGGCATCAATGGAAAATATCGGCAGTTGGTAAGCGCCAGTTGAAAATCAAAAGTGACTCCCAACTATCATCTAGCGCAAGCAAATATAGCTCATTTACTAGTACCCGAAGGCGACCGCACCACCGTCTTAAACTTTCTCAACTCTAGTGCGTTTTTAATAGCCGCCGCCTCATCATGAATCTATTTGCAAACATAATCGGTATGCTCGGCACCACGGCAGTCGTTGGCGTGTATTTTTTACTTCAAATCGACAAAATCGACGCTAAAGGTCTCGCTTTCAATCTGGTCAATCTGATCGGCGCAATCTTATTATTGATTAGTCTATTGGTGCACTTCAACTTGGCTAGTTTTGTCATTGAGTTATTCTGGATTGTTGCTTCCGTGATTGGCCTTTATCAATATTTTAAGCGAAAAACAAAGAAGACTTCATAGCAGGGTGTTTATCAAAGGTTGTTCGCCTTTATAAAGAGCGCGTTTGTTTTTGCTTTGCATGGGACTTACCACTTGGCAGACTAGGCTTTATGGTGTTTTACGATCAGTCTATCGAGTTGGTTAGCAAACGCTTGTCTATCCGCTTGGTTGAACGGCGGCGGACCACCGGTATGGGCTCCACTGGCGCGAAAAGTATCTAGAAAATCACGCATGGTTAGCTTGGCTTCGATGGTGCCTTTCGAATAGCGTTCTCCACGCGGATTAAGTGCAAAGCAATCTAGTTTCAGAACATCCGCGGCCAAAGGTATATCCCCGGTGATAACCAAGTCGCCCGCCTCTGCCCGTTTTACTATTTCGTTATCAGCCACATCAAAACCTTGTGCTACTTGCATAGACTTGATGTATTGCGATTCAGGGTGCGTTATCGCCTGGTTCGCCACTAAAATAACCATGATTCTTGCGCGCTCAGCGCAACGAAATAAAATATCTTTGATCACCACCGGACAAGCATCGGCGTCTACCCATATTTTCATTTTATACTCTCAGTTTTAGTCTACTACAGTTTGCGAATAGCTTGTCTAAACCACGTAGCCAAGGCGTGCTCGCCGAGCACAAGCTTCGCATATTTATCATACACAAAAGTGAGTACCATCTAATTCTGGGCACCTTACGCCAGCCTTGTCCAACTTGTTGTCTTGAATTACGCATGCTAGCCTCAGCGACTAAAGCCAATTTTTTAAACGAGGAATCGCCATGATCTTCAGCTCAAGAACTACAAATAACCGTGTTTTTAGTACTCTAGCCATCGTATTCATCAGTTTTGTTACGCCAATAAGTAACGCAAAAGAGTACCAATCAGACGCTGCGCCACAAATCACTTTAGGCAATGGAGAAAAAAGCTGGATTATTGTCGATGACCTTAAGCGTGATGAGTCTACGCTTACTTTTTCAGAAGTAAACATCGACGGCGCTGGATTTCTGGTCATGCATCCATTTGAAGATGGCAAACCCAATGGCGACAAATATGTTGCCTCAAGCTATCTAAAGAACGGCAAAAACACCAACGTGGACATTAAAGTACATAAAGGCATGAGCAGTGGCGAACCCTTTATTGTCATGCTTCACCGCGACCTGAACGATAATAAGGTTCTTGATTTTGTTTTTGTGGACGACACCAACGTCATGGATAAAGCGGTGTTTGAAGGCAGTCGCATGGTCGCTCATATTATTAAAGCGCCGTAAGTACAAACTCGTCTTAGCATTCCACAACACAAATTAGCTTAGGCTGGCCCCGCGTATGCAGTTCAATTTATGGGGTTTATTGTTATTTATATTAGCATCACCTCTCTGCGACATGACACTTGCTGCCGGCATAGACACCACAATCACTAAGGACATAAATAACCGCTGGACTGTTGCTTATTCAACTAGCCAACCGGTCAAACGAATCGCCTTTGTGCGTAATCCTGACGCTTCGCGTGTACAGCGATGGACGATAGCCAACCAAGATCTTGAGATCGTATTGGATGATGGTAAGGAATACATCGTTAGCAAGACCAAACCATTGTTTCAAACTGCGACGATCAGTTAAATGAATGGAAAATCACCCTCAACGCGCCGAAAGATGACTACATCATCGTTGATGGGAAAACACACGACGTCGAGTAGGGTGTCACGTCTTGAATCTATTGCTAGCCGCATTCAAGATTCAAGACGCGACCCTCTAGACACTGCGCCCATTTCACTTGGGTGTTTCATTCGGTGGTAACGAATAAAACGCTTCACCCATAAGCAGTACGTTTTTTCAGTTTTATAAGCTAAATTTCGAGCACGAATAAACTCTCGAAATTGATCCAAAAATCTAACAGGCCGGTTTGGTAAGTTCCCTCGAACATCATCCATCTTACTGCTCCTTAATTCATTATTTTCATCCGTGAAATGCTAGTATAAACGAACACCGACATAGAAAACAATCGACCGTCGGGCTAACATGTTAGAAAAAGGTTGATAACCAATTGAATTTAAAAGATTAAATTAGAATGGATAATTTAGACCGACTTTGAGCTATCCGACATGATGTCGGTTTATAAGGCGCGGCCATTTGAAGAAACAGAGGTAACAGGATGACTTTAAAGAGAAAAACCGAAGTCGGTTTTACAACCAATTTCTTATTAGCCCGACATGCTATGTTTAATTATATCGAGATGTTCTACAACCCAAAGCGCCGACACACGCATAATGATCGTGTCCCGCCAACGGTGTATGAACAACGATATTTAATGAATCTAGAAAGTGTCTAGGAAACCCAGTCCTTATCAAACGTTAAAGTCAAAGCAGAGAAATTCATGGGTATATGCACAGACTATAAAGCGCTTATTGGAGTCCAGATTGGGAATATGAGCGAAGTAGAGGAGAAGCTAACAGGAGTGATTCAAGACTGTTTAAGAGCAGAAGGCTTATCCCATAAAGAAGCCAAAGTTTCGTCTGAAAAAATGGATACGATAAAAAAAAGAGATATGCTATCCAAATATATTGATTCCAAACTTATTATTGGAAAAAAGAAACCAAATTCTAAAATATTGTTCGAACTAATTGGCGTAAGAAATATTTTTGCACACGGTAGGGTTTGTATCGTATTACCGCGTGAAGAAGTAGGAATAGAATATGAATCAGAAAATCATGGACCCGAAAGTCTCACTTTAGCTATGTTGGATAAAGCAAAAATAGAAGCATTTGAATTAGCGTGTTACGCAGTTACAAATTGGTTAAGTAAATTAACTGTAGATAAGACTAAAAGTGCCTAACAAGAATAAAAAATCACATTCACTGCGTTCATTTGGACGCGCAAAAGGCGCGCGCCTGTTTTATGGGCGTTAGGTTCCCAAAGGATAACCAAGAGATGAATAAACTTGTACCAGCGAAAGTTCGATACATTAAATTAGGTGCGGGTGGGGACTGGGAAAAATGGTGCTTGGATAATGAAGCTATTCGTCTTGGTTATGAAAGTCCGTACCACAATGAGTCGGTGAATGGAGAATGGGAGATAGTAAGAAGCTACTGGCTAGAGGCAAGAAATGGCAATGAAGGTGCTGCTACAAGAGACATAAACCAAATTCGTGATTTTTATGAGTTAACAGAAGATGATCTATGGATCACGTTTCATCAGAGAAAATTATACTGGTGTAAAGTTTCGAATGCTGTAGAAAAGCTACAAGATGGGAGCCGAGTAAGAAAAGCCATAGGTAAATGGTCATGCAAGAGCCTCAAAGGTCAAGTCCTTACAATTGAAAATATAGATGGTCGAGTAACTAAAGTTCAGGGTTTCCGCGGTACAATTTGTAGCATTGATCGAACTCTAGGGGTCAAATCTTTTTACAATACTATTAATCTTAGGCCCTGCGAGATAACTCCCAATAAATATAGGTGGCAATGATATGACTATCCAAAATAATCTACCAAACGATAATTACAGTCAGTGCAGAAATTGCATAGCAATACTGGGTGTATTTTCTTCTGGAAATGAGGCCTAAATTTCGAATAATAATGAGACTAAAAATCATCACTATGAGCAGCGCTGGGGTAAATGATGAAAAGATAAAATATTTTGGCGCTTCTTTAAAATCAGACACCAGAGAGTCAACCAGCGAATACTCTATATTTATCGTGGAAGACAAATAGGGCGAAAACACGAGCAGCAAGCAAATGCCATAAATATTTCACTAAGATAAGATTTCATGTCAAAAAGTAAGGGCCAATCTATTTGGTTATTGGGTGAGTTTACTAACGACTATTCGCACCCTTAAAAACGAGGTAATACCTCTAAGGTTATTTGACCGTCATTGATGGCAACTGACTTCACGGTCATTAAACTGATTTCGAGGCTTTTAGAGGTCAGTAGATCCACAGGCACTCCCACGTCACTTAAAAATTTATCTGACAATGCCAGGCTACCAATTTTTATTGAGTAGTCATCGCCTATTGTCAATTCCCCATTGCGTGCAATTGGAACGCCTTTAATGGCCACAAACACGCGTGATTCTGCGAGTAGCGGTAAGGCGTCTAGAACCTTTTCGACTTTTTCTTTTGCGCGCGCATCAAGCTTTGATATTTTTTCTAAATTAAACACTATCCCTAGTTCAATTGCGTCTTCGGTGATTTGCGCGTTAATGCCGTCACTCACACTTAATAATCGCTTACCATCTCTGCTAGAGTGCAAACTAGCTTGAAACAAGGCACTAAACTCAGCCTCAGTTAAAGTAATTTGGCCTGTCATTACGTCAGCAAACTTGTCGCCCAGCATCTTACTGGTGCCCTGCTGTTGAATTTTTTCTAGCAGTTTTTGCGCGGCCTGTTGCTCTATTGGCGCATCGGCTTGATACCAATCTGGCAAAGTTTGGGCCGAATACCATGCAAAACCCAGGCCAGCAAGTGCCACCAAAACTATCAACATTAGAATTCTAAACATATTTTTGTATCACTTAGCTGACTTGCTAATCTTTATTGAGTTAACGCCTTGCGGCGGTTTAGGCCCGTAATGCCCGCTACCATCGTATAACCATTTATAGATTGGTTCGCTTAGCGCCGGCACTGAGTTAAACGTTAGTCTTTTAGTCGATGTGGTAATTGGTATCAGCCGAAACAAGCTATTCACTATAAGAGGTTAAAACTAACATTGACGGTGGCGCTCACCTTCTGTGTGCCAAACATTTCCGGCGGCGGTGCTTGGTCTGCGCTGACCGATTTTGCCATCATAGAATACTGCGGCCTGCCCACGGGCTGCTGTCGATTGTTATTTTCACTGATGAGGTAGGCCGACCCTAAGCTTCGCCCTAGGCGTTCAGCAAGAAACTTAGCTTTCGTCTTTGCATCATCGGCCGCGGCTGCCAAGGCTTTTTCCTGTAAAGCCTTGGGGTCTTGGAACCCGGTGTTGATAGCATCGATTGTGGATACTCCGTTCTCGACTAGGGCCTGCATCAGCGGAGATACTTTCTCCAAATCATTGACCGTTATGGACAACGACCGGGAAACTCGTTCGCCTTTGTAAATTTGCTTATTGTTACTCCACTCATACTCTGGTTGAGCGCTAACTCGGGTGGCTTTGATGTGCTTTTCATCAATGGCCAACTTGTTTAGCACTGCCAATACCCGCCGATACTTATCATCGGCCAGCTTTTTAGCCTCTGGCAGATTTGGCTGTTTGGCATTTATACTGACATTAACAATCGCTTGGTCGGGCTCTTGCTCGATCTCACCCACACCGACAACTGAGATATGGTCTTGTTCTGGCGCCGGCTCATGCGCACAAGCAGTGACTGAAAAAGCCACAAGCCATATCAAGACATTAACGGCGATTAACGTGTTTTTCATGCTACCAACCTCAAAAATAAGTTTAGTGTTGAATTATGCCACGATCATCGAAGATGAAGATTAATATTAGGAGAGCTCTTCGATCCTTGAGTTAATGTTCGCTTTATTACCGTCTACGTCCACACACACAAAACTGATGTTGCTCCTAAACAACGCTGGCTCTCCTTCGCGGGTATACTGCGCTCCGTGCACCTTCACGTTGTAGGTAACCGATGTACTGCCAAGGTGGGTTTTTTCGCATCGAAAGCACAAAATTTATCCTTGGCGAATTGGATGCTTAAACTCTACATTGTTCAAACCAATGGTAACAAAGCGCTGCCCAGGAAAATCCAAACTAACCCTCACATAGGCGGTTTCATCAACCCACTTGAGCAAAATCCCCCCAAACAAACTACCAAAGTCGTTAAGGTCAGCGGGTAATACTATTTTGAAATGTTCCATTTTCAAAGGTTCCTGAGCGGGCAAACTGATACGCAAGAGGTTAAATGAGCAGTTATATACGTAGTTCCATTATGCGCTAGCTTACAAACGGGCAACAAGTAACAATTTTTGATTTGCGATGAATCGGTTTAACTAGTTCTGGTTTGATCTACAAAACGATGTACTATTAGCATGTTTTAAAGTGGAACAGAAAAGTAAAACAGAGGTCGCCATGAAGAATACTCCCAGTGATATTCGCTTACACAGTAAGTCCCGGTATCTTGAAGTAAAGTTTGAAGACGAGGTATTTAAATTACCTTGTGAATACTTACGGGTTCATTCTCCCTCTGCTGAAGTTCAAGGGCATGGCCCAGGCCAGGAAGTATTGCAAACAGGTAAAGAAGAGGTAAACATCGTTGCCATAGAACCAGTCGGGCATTATGCTGTGCGTCTTATTTTTAGCGATTCGCATAATTCCGGATTGTACTCTTGGGATGTGCTTTACCGACTGGGGCATGAGCGCCAGAAGCTTTGGCAAAACTATCTTAGCAGATTGGCTGAAGCCAGTCTTGTGCGGCTCCCTCAGGAAACCGACCAACTCCTGTCGTAAACGATTGAGCCCGCTTTATTAACGAATTTGGGCCGCTAATCCAGACTAACAAATGCAAGACTAACGATAATGCCAGACAATCAAACTAAAACTCACTTCGGCTTTTCGGAAGTTGACGAGGATCAAAAACAGAACCTAGTCGGTGAAGTGTTCCGCAATGTGGCCGGAAACTATGATGTCATGAACGACGCCATGTCGCTTGGTGTGCACCGCCTCTGGAAGTGGTTTGCAGTCGCACAAAGCGGCGTAAAAATCGGCCACAAAGTACTCGATCTAGCCGCAGGAAGTGCCGATTTATCAATTAAGTTTGCGGAAAAAGTAGGCGACGAAGGCCTGGTGTTTGTCACTGACATTAATGCCGACATGCTCGAACAAGGGCGTCGCCGGATGGCCGATGCTGGGCACGCCGGCAATGTCGAATTTTGTTTAGTTAACGCAGAGCAATTGCCATTCCCAGACAATTATTTTGACTGTATAAGCATTAGCTTTGGTCTACGCAATGTGACCCACAAAGACGTTGCGCTGACAGAGATGTATCGCTGCGTTAAGCCTGGCGGTAGAGTTTTAGTGCTCGAGTTTTCGCAACCGACCAATGAAACGTTTCGTAAAATTTACGATGCTTATTCCTTCAATGTGATACCTAAATTGGGCGAGATAATATCCAAAGACCGTGAGAGCTATCAATACTTAGTTGAGTCTATTCGCCAGCACCCACCGCAAGAAGAACTTAAGCAAATGATGTTAGACGCTGGTTTTGATCGGGCTCGCTATCACAACCTAACGGGTGGTGTGACCGCACTTCACATGGCATACAAATATTAGGCTTACCTTCTGAATGTTACTGAATTTAATTGAACTTGCCATCAATGGTGCTTTGGAATTTGATCCCCGAGCACAGCGCGATTTGGCTAAGCTACATGGTAAAACCATGACCCTAGAGATCAAGCCAATCCCACAGAAGATTTCAATCTGCCCAATGCCTCACGGCTTAGAGTTTTCAAACGCATCAGGCGCTACCGACGTCACTCTTAGCGCGACTATCGGCGCCCTGGTCAAGATTGGTCGTGATGGCTTAGATGATGCTGAATTAGACTCTGGTGAGCTTGAAATAAATGGTGACCCAATTGTTGGCCAGCGCTTTGCGCGTATATTGTCGCAATTAGATATAGACTGGGAAGGTCTATTGGCCCAACGCATAGGCGAAACACCAGCCGTGCTGATTAGCGGTGGTTTAGGTAGGGCAAAGGAAATAGCGCAGGAATCCAAGACCTTATTTTCAAAGCACATAAGCAATTTATTGACCAATGAAATGGGCCTAGTTGCCTCCAAATCAGACATAGAGCCCTTTTTAGACGACGTAGACACCCTGCGTGCCGACGCCGATCGCCTGCAAGCGCGTATTCAACGCATTCAAAAAAACATCTAAGCAAGCCAACGAATCTATCATGACCCGCCTATCATCTACCACGCCGCTACTACGCCTATGGCAGATTCGTCGGGTAATAAAAAAGCACGGCCTCGCCGATCTCTTAGACGAGCTAAATTTATCTGGTAGCGCACAGCTTGCTAGCCGTCTTTTTTTTGGCGCGGCGGGTAAAACTACCCAACTGCGCGCGGTGAGAATACGGCTCGCTCTAGAAGAGCTCGGGCCAATTTTCATTAAGCTGGGACAAGCTCTTTCCACCAGGCCAGATTTACTGCCACAGGATATCGCGCAAGAGCTAAGCAAATTACAAGACCAAGTTCCGCCGTTTGCTGGTAAAGACGCTTTATCGATTATTGCTGATGCTTATGGCGACGATCTTAACGACATTTTCGAATCAATCGAAGAACAACCCATGGCCAGTGCCTCGGTCGCGCAAGTGCACGCAGCGAAGCTCAAAGAAGGTTTAGCGATCGTAGGAAAAAATGGCGAGAAGAGTCATCAAGTCATTATTAAGGTGCTGCGTCCTGGGGTAAAAGAGATTATCGATCTCGATATTTCAGTGATGTATTTCTTTGCCAAAAAATTACAACGACATTGGAGTCTCAGCAAGCAATTTAAACCATTAGAAGTTATTCGGGACTACGACAACACCATTCACGGTGAACTCGACTTGCGTCAAGAAGCTGCCAATTGTTCGCAAATGGCAGCTAACTTCGAAAACAATGACCTAATCTATGTGCCGACGGTGTATTGGGATTACACGCAAACCCAAGTGATGGTGATGGAGAGGATATATGGCACCTCTGTACGCGATGTAGAGCAATTAAACGCGCTCGGCTATGACATGCGCCAACTCGCAGCCGACGGGGTTGAAACCTTCTTCAAGCAAGCATTTGAAGACAATTTTTTTCACGCCGATATGCACCCTGGCAATATCTTCGTTTCAGATAAGGGCAAATGGATCGCAATTGACTTTGGCATCATGGGTGTGCTCGGTGAGTCTGACAAACAATACCTTGCCGAAATGCTACTTGGCTTTTTCCATCGAGACTACCGCGCGATAGCCGAATCGCACTTACGTGCTGGCTGGATTCCCGCGGATACCAATATTGCAGAGTTTGAGTCAGCGATTCGTATGGTCTGCGAGCCCAACTTTGCAAAACCCATCAGCGAAATCTCCTTTGGCCTGGTATTGATGCAATTATTTCAAACCATACAGCGCTTTGAAATGCCCGCTCAACCACAATTGGTTTTATTGTATAAAACACTGCTTAATATCGAAGGCTTAGGTCGCCAGCTCTATCCTCAACTCAATTTGTGGGACACCGCCAAACCCTTCCTTGAAAACTGGATGAAGCAACAGCTGTCACCGCAGGGTTTATTGCAAGATCTAAAGCGTGATTGGCCTAGGTGGCGAGCACTGCTAGCCGACCTCCCTGATCACTTAAGCCGGCTCACAGAACAATCAGAAATTACCGACTTACAGCAGCAGTTACAGCGTGAACAGAAAGCCAAACACGCTCAGCAATATAGGCTAGCTGCTTTTCACCAGCGCTTAGGATTAGGCGCAGCACTGGTGTCAGGCTTGTTGGTAATCGCAACGGAAAACTCTTGGGTGCTTGAGTCACCGCTAACATTGGCTGCCCCTTGGATGGTTGGGGTAGGACTACTTTGGGCATATTGGCGATCTCGATAGATAAGGACCAAGCCTACTAAGGATAGGAAATGTCTAACAAACACAGCTCGGTGTATTATTACCGAAAAAGCGTGAATGTTATGCAAGAAACGGATATCAAAAATAGGCGATTGCGCATTGAAATAACACATTGACAACCCTATACTACTAATCCCGAGTATTTTACTAGGGATTACTGATTTTGCTGAACACAAAATGAAACTAAACATCTGATGAAACTCACCACGAAAGGCCGCTATGCGGTCACCGCCATGGTGGACCTTGCATTGCACGCGAGAATCGATTGCGTGACTTTGACGGAGATTGCTGAGCGTCAGGGTATTTCTCAGGCGTATTTAGAACAGCTTTTTGGGAGTTTACGAAAAGCCGGTTTGATTACTTCAGTACGTGGGCCAAAGGGTGGTTATCGTCTGGCACGCGAAGACAAACAAATTTCCTTAGCTGACATTTTGGTGGCGGTTGACGAACAGATTGATATGACCTGTGGAAATGGCAATTGTGAGCATGACGCCCCATGTTTAACCCACAGTCTTTGGAATAATCTAAGCCGGGAATTATTTGAGTTTCTGGATAGTAAAAAACTTAGCGATTTAGTTCGCAGTCGCTATGTACAAATCATGGCGACCCAACAGGATGTCACTCAGATTGGTGACATCCCGATTCATATAGGTGATCACAATGTCTAAGGCAGTAGAAGTTCCTGAATCTGACGAAAAGAACCGCGACCTAAAGGAGCTGGTCAAACGCGAGTATAAAGAGGGCTTTGTCACCGACATTGAGTCCGACACCATTGCCCCCGGACTCAACGAGGACACCGTTCGACTGATTTCAGCGAAGAAGAACGAACCCGAGTTTATGCTTGAGTATCGTTTGAAGGCGTTTCGTCGCTGGGAAAAAATGACAGAGCCTGATTGGGCGCATGTCGATTATCCAAAGATTGATTTACAAGCTATCTCCTACTATTCAGCACCGAAGGAAATGCCTAAGCTTGAAAGCCTAGACGACGTTGACCCAAAATTATTGGAGACTTATTCCCGTCTAGGTATTCCACTTGAAGAGCAAAAAATGCTGGCCAACGTTGCAGTAGACGCCGTATTTGACAGCGTTTCTGTGCGCACTACTTTCCGATCAACTCTGTCTGAAGCCGGCGTTCTCTTTATGCCAATTTCAGAGGCGGTACATGAGCACCCTGAGCTAATTAAGAAATACTTGAGCTCGGTAGTGCCTGTACAAGACAATTATTTTGCGGCGCTTAACTCAGCGGTATTTAGTGACGGCTCATTTGTCTATATACCAAAGGGCGTGCGTTGCCCAATGGAGCTCTCAACGTATTTTCGTATCAACGAAGTGAACACGGGCCAATTTGAGCGCACACTGATTATTGCCGAAGAAGGCGCTTACGTAAGTTACCTAGAAGGTTGTACAGCGCCTCAACGTGATGAGAATCAATTACACGCTGCGGTGGTTGAATTAGTTGCACATAAAGATGCCGAGATTAAGTACTCAACCGTACAAAACTGGTATCCGGGCGACGAGAACGGCAAAGGCGGAATCTTCAACTTTGTGACCAAGCGTGGTATCTGCAAGGGCGATAACGCGAAGATTTCATGGACCCAAGTAGAGACTGGTTCAGCCATCACTTGGAAATACCCAAGCGTGGTTCTGCAAGGCGATAACTCGGTAGGCGAATTTTACTCAGTGGCATTAACGCATAACAAGCAGCAAGCGGATACTGGCACGAAGATGATTCATATGGGCAAAAACACGTCTAGCACAATCATTTCCAAAGGTATCTCAGCGGGCCATGGTCAGAACTCTTATCGTGGCTTAGTGAAAATTCTAAAGGGCGCTGACAATGCGCGTAACTTTTCACAATGCGACTCATTGTTGATGGGTGATCGTTGTGGTGCGCATACCTTCCCGTATATGGAAGTGCTGAACCCCACCGCCAACCTTGAACACGAAGCAACGACATCAAAAATATCCGAAGACCAATTGTTTTACTTAAAACAGCGTGGTTTAGGCGAAGAGGCAGCTGTGTCGATGATTGTTAACGGCTTCTGTAAAGAAGTTTTCCGTGAACTACCGATGGAGTTTGCAGTTGAAGCCCAGAAGTTATTGGAGATTTCACTTGAAGGCGCAGTAGGCTAAAGAGCGTTTCTTTCTATTTGCGGAATTATAAATTCCCGAGCTGAAGGCTCTTTCTATTCGCGGAATTAAGTATTCCTGAACTTAAGAATTTTAGAAACACACAGATTTACTATTAAAGAAGACTTAAAGACAATGTTAAAAGTTACAGATTTACACGTATCCGTTTTCGATACTCCGATACTCAAAGGCTTGAACCTAGAAGTTAATGCGGGTGAAGTTCATGCCATTATGGGCCCGAACGGGTCTGGCAAGAGTACGCTTTCTAATGTGATCGCGGGTCGTGATGGCTATGAGATTACCCAAGGCTCAATCGAATATATGGGCAAAGACCTAAGCGAACTAGCAGCTGAAGAGCGTGCTTGTGAAGGTATTTTCTTGGCTTTTCAATACCCGGTAGAGATTCCTGGTGTCAGCAACATGGCAATGCTTAAGGCAGCGGTCAACTCGATGCGTAAATATCGTGGTGAAACTGAGATGACTGCGGGTGAGTTTCTTAAGGTGATTAAACACAAAGCCGAAATGGTAGAAATGAAACAGGAGTTTCTTAAACGGTCAGTTAACGCTGGTTTTTCTGGTGGCGAGAAAAAGCGTAACGAGATTCTTCAAATGGCGATGTTAGAACCAAAGTTGGCGCTGCTCGATGAAACCGATTCAGGCTTAGATATCGATGCTTTAAAAATTGTGTCACAAGGCATCAATGCCATGCGTTCGCCAGACCGCGCAATAATTTTAGTAACGCATTACCAACGTCTTCTTGACTACATCGTACCCGATCAAGTGCATGTACTCGCCAATGGTAAAATCGTTAAGTCAGGTGATAAATCTTTAGCCTTGGAACTTGAAGAAAAGGGCTACGGTTGGATCGAAGACGGGCTCCAGGAAGCAAGCTAATGAGTATTGCCGCAGAAAAAACCGAAAGCTGGTTGTCTGCCTACGCAGATCAACAGCTTATGGGTGACTCCCTCCCTTGGTTGCTTGCGCAACGTCGCCAAGCACTGGTCCATTTTGAAAAAATTGGTTTACCTGGTGTGCGTGATGAAAAATGGCGTTATACCAATTTACGAGCGCTAAAAAGCAACTTGTACCAACTTGCCAGCAAGGGCAGTAAATCAAATATGCAATTGCCCCAAGCTACGGGCGCTCGCTTAGTATTCGTTGATGGCTATTTGGATGCTGAGCAATCAAATCTGCCAACAGTCTCTGGTTTAGCCTTTATGAGCCTAGATACGGCTTTGGCGACTGCCAGCGAAGACCCAGTATGGGAAAAGAATTTTGGTGCCTGCCTACCAGACGAAACACACGGCTTTACCGCACTTAATACCGCGTATTGCCAAGATGGTTATGTGGTTAAACTGGATAACAACGCGGTAGTAGAAGGCGTCTTAGAAGTCTATTTTATTGCCAGCCAAGCGAATACGTTAAGCCATACACGCAACTTAATCATTGCCGGCACTAATAGCCAATGCACTGTCGTAGAACGCCATGTCGGCAGCGATGGCAGTATGTATTTAAACAATAGCATCACCGAGATTATTGCTGGCGATGGCGCACATATAGATCATTATAAGATTCAGCAAGAATCAAACGACGCGTTTCACATTGGCGGTGTGTTTATTAATCAAGCCGCGAACTCCAATGTGCAAACCCACAATGTCGCATTGAGTGGCTTGGTCACCCGCAACGATACTAACTGTAGTCTACTCGGCCAAGGCGGGCATATCGAAATGAATGGCTTGGTACTTGGTAAGGGCCGTCAACACGTCGATAACCACACTGAAGTCAATCACGCCGTGCCAAACTGCACCAGTGATGAGTACTATAAAACCATTTTGGATGATAGCTCGCGCAGCGTATTCCGTGGCCGAATCATCGTCGCGCAAGACGCACAGCTCACCAATGCTGATCAACAAAACAATAACCTTTTGTTATCAAAGCAGGCAGAGGCGGATAGTAAACCACAGCTGGAAATCTATGCCGACGATGTTAAGTGTTCGCATGGCGTAACTGTTGGCCAACTCGATCCTAATTCAATGTTCTACTTGCAGTCACGAGGCATCGATAAAGCATCGGCGCGAGCCTTGCTAACCTTCGCGTTTGCCAATGAAGTGATACAAAGAGTAAGAGTAGCGTCGGTTCGCGAGGAAATAACCCAAATTATAGCGGGTCAGCTACTAAGCGGCTTGGAAGAATTGCTATGAGTATCGCGGCGGTAAAATCAGACGCCGTGGGCTTTGACGTAGAACAAGTTCGCAAGGACTTCCCTATTCTTAAGCAAAAGATTGCCGGTCATCCATTGGTTTATCTAGACAATGGTGCGTCTACCCAAAAGCCGCAAAGCGTAATCGACGCCATTTCAGATTTCTATCAAAATGATTACTCAAACGTTCATCGCGGCATCCACGAATTAAGTCAGCGCGCAACCGATCGCTTTGAAGCTGCGCGACGAACAGTTCAAACGTTTATTAATGCGCAAAGCGACGCCGAGATTATATTTACCAGCGGCACTACCGAATCTATTAATTTGGTTGCCCATAGTTTTGTGCGCGCGAACTTCAAGGCGGGTGATGAAGTTCTAATATCCGCAATGGAACACCACTCAAATATCGTCCCCTGGCAGTTGCTTGCGCAGCAGACAGGCATTGTCCTTAAGGTTATCCCGATTAATCAAAAAGGCGAGCTGATTTACCAAGAATTTGAAGCGCTACTTAGCCACAAAACTAAGCTATTAGCGATTACTCAGCTATCCAATGCGCTGGGTACTATCACCCCTTTAAAGAAAATGATTGATGCCGCGCATGCTAAAGGCGCGAAAGTATTGGTGGACGGCGCTCAAGCTATTGCTCATACACCAGTCGATGTGCGCGCATTAGATTGCGATTTTTATGCCTTCTCAGGGCATAAATTGTTCGGCCCAACCGGCATTGGCATTCTGTACGGCAAACGCGAGTTACTAGAAGCAATGCCGCCTTACCAAAGTGGAGGCGATATGATCAAGGTGGTTAGTTTTTCAGGTACTACCTACAACGATCTGCCCTATAAATTTGAAGCAGGTACGCCAAACATCGCAGGCGCCATTGGTCTTGCCGCAGGAATCGACTATTTAGCCAATATAGGAATTGCAGCCATAGCACAGCATGAACACGAATTACTAGAGTATGCGACTGAGAAAATGCTGGAGATCGAAGGGCTACGAATTATCGGCTCAGCCGCAGAGAAAGCGAGTATCTTATCCTTTGAAATAGACGGCGTGCATGCGTCAGATCTAGGCACTTTATTAGATTCTCAAGGCGTGGCAGTACGCGTCGGTCATCACTGCGCTATGCCTGTGATGGCGTTTTTCGGGGTCAGCGCAACGACCCGAGCGTCTATGGCGCTGTACAACAATAAGGCCGATATTGATGCCTTAGTTGCCGCGACCATTAAGGCGTCAGCAATGCTGGCTTAATAATTACTTATTACTTATAGATAGAATAAAATGAATGATCAAGAACCCGTTTGGAGTTTCGAAAACCCCAACCCCGATAGTGTCACGAAGATAAAAGTAGAAACCCCAAGCACGGGTGAGCCACCTACGCCGGAGTCTTTAGGGCCCGCGATTATTGAAGCATTGCGCACAGTTTATGATCCTGAAATACCGGTCAACATCTACGATCTTGGGCTAATCTATAATTTTGAAGTGGATGATGACTTCTTTGTAGAGGTGGCGATGACACTGACCGCTCCAGGTTGCCCGGTTGCTGAGACCTTTCCTGGTATTGTAGAGAACGCAGTGAAAAGCGTGGTCGGTGTCTCTGACGCAAGGGTTGAACTGACTTTTGAACCCCCTTGGACTATGGCTAATATGTCAGAAGAAGCCAAACTCGAACTAGGGATGATTTAAAGGGCTACTGTGGCAGTGGATTACTAAAAGGAAGTGACTGATAAACCACAAATCGTCTGCGTATTGGAAGATGCTCAGCTCGCTCATCGATCGGGGGATTTCGTAAATGCATTAAAGTTTTACGAGCATTTTTTCGATCACGCCCTCGACGATGATCCTTACGCCTTATACGGAGTGCGTCTTTCTCATTGTTTGCAAGGTTGGGCCGAGCTGGCAGCGCAGTTTCCAGGCGCAAAGAGTCGCTTAGAATATAAGAAACGAGATTCACTGGAGTTTTTTTTACAACACAAGGATCCTGAGCGATTTCACGACTATCTTACTATTTGCAGGCATCTCGGGCTTGAGTCCGATGCCTTAGAAGAGTTTTTGAAACTGCACAAACAACTACCCAAAACTGCGGCTAAACTGGTTAAGTACCTATGGGATGACTTGATCAATGCTGAACAATGGTCGACTTGCAATGAATTACTGGTCGAGCCCGCGCAAAAAATGGATGAATTGTTTTCAGTTTATGACGAAGCTGCTCGACTCAAGGACTTTGACCCAGCGTTCGACAATATCAAGTTCGACCAACATATTGTAGATACATTGCTACAGGATGTTCAAAACTTGGTTTTAGTATTACGCCAAGGCGATCGCGGTGATGATATTGCCTCTGCTCATCGACAATTTAGTCTAGGAGTACAGGCCCGTGATCATGCCACGCTGCATAAACAGGTACATGCCAAGGCCAGCTTCTTGTTTGCTCATCATTAAACACCGTAGTCAGCTTGCCCTAGATCAGGCCCATATATTGATGGTCTCACCTGCCGCGCCATTCGCGCTATAATCCCTAATAGATAAATAATTGAGCAGAATCACTATGAATAATACCCAATTCACAGAAAACGGCCTCTACTACCGCCAATGGCCAACGTCACAGGTGATAGACAGTAGAACAGTGTTACTGGTGCACGGCTTAGGCGAACATTGCGAGCGCTATGGCCCCCTTGCTGCTGCCTTGAACGATGCTGGTTATAATGTATGTTCAATGGATCTACCCGGCCACGGCAAGTCCGAAGGTACTCGCGGTCATATAGATAGTTTTAAGGACTACCATCAAGCCGTACTGGGTCTTCGAGCAAAAATCGATGACTGGTACCCGAATCGAAAAGTGTTCCTTTTGGGGCACAGTATGGGCGGTCTGATATCGACTCAGCTATTGCTCGATCACCAAGACCTTTTTGCTGGCGCGCTATTATCTGGCGCTGCAATTCAAAGCCCTCAAGCACCACCAAGCTGGCAAATTAGCTTGATTAAGCTAATATCCAAAGTAGCACCAAAAGCAGGCATGCTCGAACTAGACGCCTCAAAAATCAGTCGCGACCCAGAGGTTGTTAAGACCTACATGAACGACCCTTTAGTCAATAAGGGCAAACTTAGCGCAAAGTTTTTAGTGGCGATGTTTGCTGCCATGAACGAATGCCAAACTCGAGCGAGCGCCATCAACTTGCCAATTAGAATCATGCACGGTAGCGACGACGTGATGACCGCCTCTGCCGGTTCGGAACTACTGTACAACAAGGTATCGTCCACTGACAAAGAACTAAAGATCTACGATGGCTTATTCCACGAGATATTCAATGAACCTGAGGCGCCTGAAATTTATACGGAAATTATTGATTGGTTGGACAAGCGCTCCTAATAGCGTTGTGCTTTACTGTAGACAAGGCCCGGAACTAAAGTCTTAAAGAGAATGCTTTTTGAGTAATATTCTAATATTTGGAAATTCCGCCTCGGGAAAATCAACCCTCGCTAAAAAGCTTTACCGAACCTCTGGCTTGTCCCATTTAGATTTAGATCTATTACCCAACGCATGCCTGTAGACGCTTCTGCGATGAAAATTCATGAGTTTATGGGGTCACATAAACACTGGATCATAGAGGGCTGCCTAGGAAACGCCAAACGCCGCACATGGGAGCCGCATAAATGTTGGTAGTGGAAAAATCAGCTCAGCTATCTGCCTGCAGAAACTACCGCTATGCTTTGTGGCGCAGCTGGGACGATTCAAAACCAAGAGTGATGTTTATTGGGCTAAATCCATCTACCGCAGATGAAGCGCAAGACGACCCTACCTTAAGAAGATGTATGAATTATGCACAGGCCTGGGGATTTGGCAGCGTTTGTATCGCCAACCTTTTTGCCTTTCGAGCCACCGAACCAAATGATATGAAGAACGCCAAAAATCCGATCGGGTCCAAGAATGATAAATGGCTTAAGAAGTTAGTTGGCCAGTCCAGTTTAATAGTAGCGGCATGGGGCAACGACGGTCGTTTTCTTGACAGGTCTACTCAAGTCAGAAAATTTCTGCCTGAGCTACATTGCTTGAAGCTAAATAAGTCAGGCGAACCTGCACACCCGCTTTATCAAAAAGCGAATTTGAATCCAATAGCATTCGCATAGGGTGACAAAGTAATCGCTAATCGCGGTCAGCAATACTAGGCATTGCCAAGGCACGCAGTTAGATCAGTTATTTACCTTAATCAGGAAAGACTTCGTCTAGTTTAAATCTGCTGACGGCCGATTTAGGATGCGCGCATTCGGCCACCATTTTTTCGGCAACCTCTGCTCCGTAGATAGGCCGGTAACGCTTTAAACCTGGTAGCTTACAAATCAACGGCAGGACTTTGCTTGCTATGTCTTCCGCGACGCGATTTGAATGACGATCACCTAACAATAATGATGGTTGAAAAATACTGATGTGCGAAAACGCTAAGGTCTGTATTTTGTCCTCTAGCTCGCCTTTCATTTTCAGGTAGGGGCTTAAGCCCTTAGAGTCTGCGCCACTTGAAGAGACTAGTAGTAAGTGATCTACGCCTTGCTCCACTGCTAACTTAGCGGCCTGATATTGATAGTCTAGGTCAACCACCCGTTGGGCTTGTATAGAGCCTGCTTGTTTTAATGTCGTTCCTAGACAAGAAAACAAGATATCGCCCTTGAACAAAGATGCAGAATCGGCCAAACGATCAAAATCAACGACATGATTTTCAAGCTTTGCGCTATCGTGTTGTTCGGGCTGGCGTAGCGCTCGGCGTGTTAGGGTAACCACCTTGCTAACGTGCTTAGCTTCAATCAATTGCGCCACTACTTGCGAGCCAACTAATCCGGTTGCTCCGATAACGATTGCTGTCTTATTCAAATTTTCACCTATCTTTTGCCGCTGTTAACTTACTTTGACCCGCCCGGCGCTTATCAGCCAAATCACTTTTAGCACGTCGGGTTTACGCATGAAAAGCATTACCAGTATCATAAGCGCAACCAGGAAGAGAAGAATCACGGGCTCACTAAAAATAATGGTTATTTCAAAATCCCTTGAATGATGGTAATGATAGCAAAGGCCTTTAGAATGCCGTTATCAACATCAGAATTTTTTAGTAATAATGCCCCCATCAAAAGATCCGCAGCGCCAAATGTAATCATGCTGCCGAATTCGATTTAGTAGATACTTCGCTGCGCTCAGTATGACGTGCAGGGATGCACTAATATCGCGCGAGGCAGGAGCCGGGAGCGTGACGTGCAGGGATGCACCAATATCGCGCGAGGCATGACTGAATGGATTCAGGAAGTAGAGCAATGCCAGGAGCAATTGCCGAGGAGCCGGGAGCGTGACGTGCAGGGATGCACTAATATCGCGGGAGGCAGGAGCCGGGAGCGTGACGTGCAGAGATGCACTAGTAACCCTGGAGGGTGTTGTCAGATTGTGAAACGCTATAACCTGAAGGTGCCAAAGAAAATATATTTCAAAACTTCACATGAAATCTTGCGCGCTATACGCCAAGCACTTTATTTTGCTCGGCAACGTAGTCTTTACATGCCTGCCAGTCAGACTGATAGTAGTTACTAATTTCAATCAGCCGATCTTTGTCAATCAATGGCTCATCTGACAACCATGAGTCCGGGGCGAAACGAGCCAGCCGCATAAAAATTGCAGAAGACCACAGCAGGGCTTTGTACTTAAAGAAATTCACAAAACTATCTCCCTGCGGGGTTTTATTTTCATGAATATTATTATTAGCATCTTTGCCATTAAAGAAATCGGCAAACTGGCGACGCAAGCGCAGTTGTTTATCAGTGTAGGACTTGTGCACTATTTTATGACTGAGTGCGTTTTTATCAATGCCGCACTCTAGAGCGGCACAAAGAGTAGCAATATACGCATCTGGGTCTTCGAGATAATCTTCGAAGATTAATACGATTGGTTTTTCGCCGGTGGTTTTTTCAACATGGCGTATCAGTCGCATGTATTCAAATTGATCGAGCTTCCAGGTTCCTTGATCATTCTCTAGATCAAGAAACTGGTGAAACCGTACGGTATGGCCCTTTTTTGCGTGCAGACGATAATTGGAGGCAACCAAAGTATCATGGCGACGCAAGGAAATAATAATTCGGCTGCCAAACACACGCTTTACATCGTCGGCCCGGGTGAATATATGCTTACCCGATTCACGCGACATTAAAATTTTGTCTGCTTTAAAACGCTTCTTCTCACTCTCACGAACGCGAAAGCGATTGCGCGGAATATATTGCAAGCCAGTTAAGGCAGGGAAGACTGATTTTTGCAGGAAGGTTGACGCCGCTCTGGCGTAACCGATGTGAAAATAAGTGACTATTTCAGGCATAATTATTTTTTTACACAGCTAATTCATTTCGAATAGCATTGTGGTTGCGGGTGATAGAAGAATTACGGTCAAGCTATTATAGAGTAAATTACCGAGGCAAGTCGCTTGCTGTGTTGGGCGCGCCTTACTCGCTGAGGATAGGGCCCGCACCAATCTTTCGGCAGGCGTTTTGACTGCAGAGCCAGCTGCGTGTGAAAATCAACTTGAGCCCTATGTACGCAACCCCACCCCATTTGATAAAAGTGAATGCCTCTGAAACTGAGTAAGGATGCTCACCAAGCCAATGCTATCGGCAATCATCTGCAGAAAATTGGCCGAAAGGTCGCAGTGGCTTTATTAAAACCACTGGCGATACTATTCGATAACATCAATAGATGGCTCGGCCCCGGGGTGCTCATAAACGCGAGCACGGCACCGAGGTAGAGCAGCCATAGATCAACACTCAAAGTAGACGTCTTAATTAATTGCCCATCAATTCCATTAACGCCAGCACTGTCGCCTCAACACCTGCGGTAACAGCTGGCTCAGGTGTTATTTTAAACAGAGGGCTGTGGTGGCTCGGCACTGGTGTGCCACCCGCTGCAGCAGCTGCGAAATCGGCTTCGGGAGTTCCACCAATACCGAAATAGACACTAGGAATATACGGGTCGGTTGTGAAAAACGGATAGTCTTCTGCGCCCATGCCTTTATTCGGCTTCTCGCTCAGAACACCCTTGCCCATTTTGTCAGCCCAAACAGCACGTAATCGCTGCACCAGCTTTGCATCGTTGATGGTTGGCGGAACACTCTCGTTAGAAATAATAACCTCTGGTAACTTGTCATCCGACAGCCCTGCAACACGGCCCATATTTACCGCGATACGCTGGATACCGTCGAGTAAGGTTTTACGGGTTTCTAAGCTGGTATTGCGAACAGTCAACTGTAGTACTGCCCGATCTGAAATAATGTTGTGCTTAGTCCCTGAATGAAAAGAACCAACCGTAACCACACCAGGATCTCGCGGCGGTAGTTCACGGGCAACTAAAGTTTGTAAGGCCATCACGATTTGTGCGCCTAAAACAATAGGGTCTTTGCCTGCGTGAGGGCTGGCACCATGAGCGCCAACCCCATGAATAATAATATCAACCGTGTCTGCGCCAGCATAGGGGCTGCCCTCAGTAACGCCAATTTTACCAGCTTCAATACCAGAGGTAACATGAAACGCCAAACCATAATCAGGCGTGCCGAATCGTTTATACAAATTGTCCTCCATCATCATCTTGGCACCGATAACACGCTCTTCTGCGGGCTGTACAATCAGCATTAAGGTACCTGACCATTGATCTTTATTGGCTTGCATATAACGTGCGGTGCCGACCAAGCTAGTGATATGAACATCATGCCCACAGGCATGCATTACCGGCACCTGATTGCCGGTGATTGGATCCTCTTGCATGACCTTCGACGCGTACGCTAGGCCAGTTTTTTCCTCCACTGGCAGACCATCCATATCGGCTCGCATGCTTACCAAGGGGCCTTCGCCATTTTTCAGCATAGCGACAACGCCAGTGCCACCGACGCCTTCAGTTACCTCAAAGCCAGCCGTTCTTAGTTCGGTTGCCATACGTGCTGCAGTTTGGTTCTCCACCAGGCTCAACTCGGGATTGGCATGAAAGTGTACAAACAAAGGCTCTAAATAACTTTTGTACTCACCACTGATAGTTTTTGACAACTCGCTGTCGGCCAACGCCATCGAGCTTATTAGGGGGTTTGCTACAGCAAGTGCGGATACAAAAGCTAATTTATGGATACGGCGCATATTGATACCTCAAATGAGTGATTGATGTTTCTCAGGCCTCAGCATAACTCAAGGGCGTAAAAAAATGGGCTGAACGGTCTTCAATTGAGGCGAGAAAGAAGGCAATAGTAAGCTATTGACTGGTCTATCAACGAGAAGTGCGGCCTTTCAGTGATTTTTATTGGTTCCTCGAGTTATGCTGAGGTCTCTTTGAGTGATAGCTTAACTCAAACCGTCACATCCTGTTAATATTAAAGGTTCACAATTCTGGGACTAAATATGAGCCAATCAACATCTGTATCTAAGAAAACCTCCACGCACACCTATCTACAGGATGAGCGGAATGAGGCGATCCTGATCAATATCAATGGCGAACTGTTTGCACGCGAGGAAGCTAAAATCTCGGTGTTCGATTCTGCCTTTATGTTAGGCGATGGCGTTTGGGAAGGGCTGCGCGTGCACAATGGAAAAGTTGCGTTTCTACAAACCCACCTAGACCGTCTATATGCGGGTGCCAAAGCATTGGATTTTCACCCTGGGTTAAGCCAAGTCGAATTAATCCAGCGAATTCAAGATACGCTCAATGCCAATCAAATGCATGAAGGTGTACATCTACGCCTTATGGTTAGCCGCGGCACCAAGTCAACGCCCTATCAAGACCCACGAGTGACTATCACGTCACCCACCATCGTAATTATTCCAGAATATAAGGAAGCACTACCAGATACGGTCGAGAAAGGCATCGACCTATTCACCGTTCATGTGCGTCGGGGCTTTCCCGACGTACAAGACCCAAAACTAAATAGCCATTCCAAAATCAATTGCATACTGGCCTGTATTCAAGCGACCAAGGCCGGTGCCGATGAAGCGCTGATGCTCGACCCGCATGGATTTGTAGCAACCTGCAATAGCACCCACTTTTTTATTATCAAAGATAATAAGGTAATCACTTCTAGCGGCCAATATTGTATCGATGGCGTTACTCGGGGAGCGGTGTTAAGCATTTGCGACGACCAAGAGATCGCATCGTCGCAAACGAATTTTTCATTATTCGACGTGTATAGTGCAGATGAAGCGTTTGTGACTGGAACCTTCGCTGGCCTGGTGCCTGTCTGCAGTGTCGACGGACGTGAGATTGGTGATGGTAAGCGAGGCCCAATGGTAAAAAAATTACAACAACTTTACATGCAGTTACTTGAGCGGGAGTGCGCCAATGGCTGATTCGAAAATCACTCGGCTGGCCATGTGGTCAGGACCACGCAACCTATCCAGCGCGTTGATGCGCGCATGGGAGAACCGTGCAGATACCTGCGTGGTAGACGAACCATTTTACGCCTCATTTTTAAGTTCGTCGCTAGTCCGGCACCCAATGCAAGAACAAGTTATTGCCAGTCAACCGACCAGCACAGCCGAAGTCATTCGTAAAAACTTACAGAATGAGCTGACCGATGGGCATACCATTCAATTTCAAAAACACATGACCCAGCACATAATTGGCGAAATAGACGAGGTCTGGTTCAAATCGGTCAAGCATGCGTTTTTAATTCGTCATCCTGCCGAAGTAGTGGCCTCTTATAGTTCTAAACGCGAATCGGTTACCTCGATGGATATCGGGTTTTTCCAACAAAAGAAGCTTTATGACCTGGCCATACAACACGGGTTTAAGCCACCAATCGTTGATGCCGCTGATATCTTAAAACACCCAAAAGACTGTTTGAAAGCTTTATGCGAAAACCTCGGTCTAAGCTTTGATGAAAACATGCTTCATTGGCCAGCAGGAACACGCGATTCTGATGGCGTATGGGCAGAACATTGGTACCAAAATGTGCAACACTCCAATGGTTTTGCACCGTATCGTAAAAAGCTAGTTACATTGAGTAGTCTTGAACAAGATGTGGTGGATGAATGTATGCCAATCTATAACGAACTACACAAGCAGCGAATCATCCCCGCTTGATTAAGCCAAAATTTGGCTATTCTGACTTAAGTTAGCATAGCTATTCATGTCAAATCGACCCTGCATCCTTTTCCCCCATATTTATGAAAAATAGTCTTCTTTCTCTCTACCAAAATATTGTTTTCGGGCATTCAAAACTGGTGCTAATTTTAATTGCCCTGTTGATCGGGTTTTTATCCCAGTATGCCGGCAACTTTCGCTTGGACGCGTCGTCAGATTCGCTCGTTCTAGAAAACGATGAGTCGCTAAAGTACTACCGAAAGGTGGTTAGCAAATACAATACTTCTGATTTTCTAGTACTCACCTATTCCCCGCTACCCTCTAGCGGAGGGATGTTTAGTGACGAAGTGTTGGCGGATATTAGTAATCTTCGACAGGCCGTCCTCGACCTGGGTAATATCAAATCAGTGGTGTCGATTTTAGATGTGCCACTTACCCAAAGCCCACCAATCACCCTGGCCGAACTAAATGGCGCGCCGCAATTACTGTTGAGCGAGAAAACCGACCGCGAGCTAGCTAAGATTGAATTAAGGACTAGCCAACTCTATCGTGATCTATTGCTCAGCCAAGACTTCTCGACCACCGCAGTCATTGTGTCGCTTAACTCCGACCAGCAAGTATCTGCGCTGTTGGATCAACGAAATAATTTACGTGACCAGCGAGCCACCGGCAAATTTTCGCCTGAGCAACAATCTGAGTTAGAGCAGGTGACGCTAGAGCACCAGGCTAAATCGGCAATTTTCCAACAAAGACAAGACCAACTTATTCAGGATGTACGTTTAGTCATAACGCCATATCAAGCCAAGGCGACCATCTTTTTGGGTGGGCTGCCGATGATCGTCACAGATTCCATCAGCTATATCCAAGACGATGTGGTGGTATTTGGCTCGGCAGCGCTGCTGGTCATTATCATGATTTTAGTGATCGCGTTTAGGCAGCTTGGCTGGGTGGTGATGCCGCTGATCACCTGTTTTACAACCGGCTACATAATGGTCTGCTTGCTTGGCCTTTTAAACTGGCCTATATCAGTGGTCTCCTCTAACTTTCTTTCTCTACTGCTGATCATCACGCTGTCCTTAAACATACATCTGATTGTTCGTTACCGTGAATTAAATAAGGACAAGCCCGAAAGCGACCATCTAGCTCTGATTAAGGAAACCGTCGCCTCTAAATTTATTCCTTGTTTGTACACGGCCCTTACCACCATTGTTGCGTTTGCCTCACTGATTGTTAGTGGAATTCGCCCAGTTATCGATTTCGGCTACATAATGTGTTTAGGGATAATGGTCGCCTTGCTGACAACTTTTATTTTGTTTCCCGCTTTAGCGTTATTACTAAGGCCAAAAGCGGCTACTGCCAACAAAGACAATTTGAGTAGAGCCCTGCTGAACACGGCTAAAAAACTCTACGACCAAGCGACCGCTGCCAGCGTGGCTTTCTTGATCGTAACGCTGATTGCACTCTATGGCTTGGCGAATCTAACCGTTGAAAACCGCTTCATCGACTACTTTAAATCCGATACCGAAATCTACCAAGGCATGCATCAAATCGATGCCAAACTCGGCGGCACAACACCCTTAGATATTATTATCGACGCCCCCGCTAGCTTTTTTGTAGAACAACAACAAGCTGCCGAAAAACAGGCCAAGCTAAATGCAGTACAAAGCACCGCAATTGACCAAGCGTATGAAGATCAAGACTTTTCAGATGAATTTGAAGATGATTTTGCGGATGAGTTTGAAGGCGATTTCGCAGATGAGTTTGGAACCGAAAATAACACTGGCTCAAGCGGCAATTTGGCATTCTCAAGCTATTGGTTTAATGATGTTGGGATTCAAAAAGTACGAGAGATTCAACAAACCCTAGAAGACCTTCCAGAGACCGGAAAGGTGTTGTCACTGGCAACTTCAATTAGTATTTTCGACAACCTGAAAGACGCTCTGCCGATGGATAATATCGACCTCGGCTTTATGTACAACGTGCTGTCACAAGAAAATAAGGACACCTTGTTTACGCCCTATATGTCGCTCGACGGCAATCAAATTCATATCAGCATACGGGTGTTTGAATCACATAAGGGCCTAGACAGAAATAAGCTGATTGGCGATGTTAGACAATTGCTGATCGACAAGCACGGCGTCAACGATGAACAAATCCACGTGACTGGCCTTTTGGTGATGTACAACAACATGCTGAACTCACTTTTTAGTTCACAAATATTAACCCTGGGCACTGTGTTCTTGGTGATCATGTTGATGTTCATGGTGTTGTTCAGAAATATTAAGCTGGCCTTGATCACCTTGGTACCCAATATCTTCTCTGCCGCGGTAGTACTCGGCTTAATGGGCATTTTCTCCATTCCCTTGGACTTAATGACAATTACCATCGCGGCAATTAGCGTGGGCATCGCGGTGGATAACTCAATTCACTATGTCGCCCGCTTTAGTGACGAGTTCGCGGCTAATCAAGATTACGGCCGCTCTATTGACACCGCTACCAACAATATCGGCCAGGCAATGTTCTACACCACCCTAGTAATTACGGCTGGTTTCTTAATCATGGTATTTTCAAATTTCGTTCCAACCATGTATTTCGGCATCCTAACCGCCACTGCCATGGTGACAGCCTTAATCGCTAATCTGTTAATGCTACCCATGCTGCTGGAGCGGTTTAAACCGCTTTAGGGCGTCGTTTTTGTAGAAATCCCATTTAGAGACTCAAGAGGCTCGCTTGCCTGAGGAGGGGCGAATTTATAGGTCAGTTTGATCTTGTCACCCACAAGCTCAGGATAGTTTAATCCGCCAGGCTCTCGGACTGACCCCAAAGTAACGCCTAAATGACCGAGAGAAACTCGTAGGATCCGCATAACACAAGATGTCCGAAATCTCGGTTATGGAGATTCCTGATATTCGCAGATAGCGTTGCGCCAAATCCATACGAGTTTCTTCCACTAGATCTTTGAAAATATAGCCATTCTTGGCAAGCTTTCTTTGCAGTGTACGTCGTTGTAATTTTATCTGGGCGGCTACTTTGTCTATCGAACACTCGTTAAGACGAATAGCCTGAATGATTTTTTCACGCACACTGACCACGAAATTATTTTGCATAGCGCGCGTCTGTAAACACAGGTAGTCGTATAAAACCTGATGCAGCTGAGAGTTGAAATTCTCACGGCGAATATCTAAATCACAGTTATCGATCGTATAGCCGTTAAACTCACTCTCATAGCTAATTGGACAGGCAAACAATCGGCTGGTGGTGTCGCAACCGCTGTCTTTTGAGTGTTCGAAGTAGGCATGAATCGGCGCCCAAGATGGCCCCAACAACCTGCGAACAAATCGAATACCAATGCCCAACGACAGCTCCACTTGCTGCCTGTAGGCGGGCGCAAACGGCATCACCATTTCTAGGGTAATGAGACTGTGATTCTGGTACTCCTGGAAACCTACTTTGAGGCCATTCATATGCAGATGAAAGAAATCAACCACATTCCCCATCGCGGCTCTAAAGGTTGGCGCCTCAAGCATGGTCTGCCCGGTTACTCCTATCACGCTCATATCTTGATAGCGACTCAATAGCGCGCCAAAGTCTTGGCGGCCGGAAATATCGGCACAGTGATTTAGCAACTTTAAAAAACTCTGGTAGTCAATTTCGAGATCACTATTGTGAGGCTGCAGAATTTCAACATCCAAACCCATCTCACTAAAGGCGGCACTCGCGTCTAGTCCCAACTCGGCCAACAGTGTGTCGATCGCATTAAAACCCTCAGCCCGAATCACATAATCGGCTTGGGTCTGGGATAGAGTTTCGCCAGTCAATCTCATTTGCCTATTATGTCACCAAATGTCATGTTTTTATAAGCACAATTTGTTAGATTAACGATTCGAAGTTGTCTAACACCGACGAGAGTAAACAGCATGCAAAATTTACAATTCTATTTAGATGAGATGGCAAAGGATGACCTGATCTATTTTTTCCTACCGATATTTTTACTCGCGCTGGCTATCGAGTTTTATTACAGCAAAAAAAACGAACTGGATCTGTTTGAAAGAAAAGACACGGTTTCGTCGTTGTGGATGACGGTGTTTGTAGTATTCGTGGATATAGCGCCAAAACTCGCAGCATTTGTTCTGTTTTTCTATCTGCACAGCATTTCGCCGTTGGCAGATTTCATACAACGCCAATGGTGGGCTTGGGTCATTCTGTTCTTTCTGGATGACATCACCTATTACTTTATGCACCGCGCCAATCACGAGGTACGAATTTTTTGGGCTGGCCATGTAGCGCATCACTCAGCAATTAAAATGAACTACGCGACGGCCCTGCGCCAAGGTGTGACCGAGCGAATACATAAATATGCTTTCTGGATTCCCCTTGCATTATTGGGTTTTGACCCTTTAATGATTTTCACCATGATGTCGGTTAACCTGTTCTACCAATTTTGGTTACATACGGAATTGGTTGGCAAACTACCAGAGTGGTATGAAGGCATCTTTAATACACCATCGCACCACCGTGTGCACCATGCTTCGAATATCCGGTATTTGGACTGTAACCATGCTGGTGTTTTGATTATTTGGGATAGGTTATTCGGAACGTTTTCTAAGGAAATTCCGAGTGAGCCAGTGGTCTATGGCTTAACCACCAATATAACTTCTTATAACCCTATCTATGTTGCTACCCACGAATACCCTGCCATTATCGCGGATGTCAGAAGAGCAGATAAGCTGAGCGACAAACTGAATTATATTTTTAAGTCTCCAGGTTGGAGCCATGATGGCGAAGACAATCGGGCGAAGGTTCTGCGTGCACAGCTAGCTAATTCTGAAGCTTAGGCTGATAAAGCTAAAATGGCCACGCATTGAAAAAATGAGCTGTAACTATTCATGCAACAACTTGAACGTATTACTGAAGAAATCGTGAGATTTATAGAGGCATACCCGAATGACTGATGACAATGCGCAATTAGCCACTAACAGCTCAGCCAATGATGAGGTCTATCCAAAACCCGTATATTGGATAGGCATCGTAGGACTGTTTTTGATTCTGGCCGGGGCGGCGCTGGCCCAAATGATAAGAACATCGGATGGAATATCGGTAAGCGACATTCGGTTCGCGGGTGAAGACGGTACGCTTATGAGCGCTTTGCTTTACGTGCCACAAGGCGCTAGCCCTGAGTCTCCTGCGCCAGGCATATTGGCTGTGCACGGTTATATAAACTCGCGCGAAACTCAGGACGGGTTTGCTATCGAATTTGCACGCCGCGGTTACGTCGTTTTATCGCTTGATCAAACCGGACACGGATACAGTGGCGGCCTGGCATTCGCTAATGGCTTTGGCGGGCCAGATGGACTGCGCCATTTGCGCTCATTGCCCATGGTCGACAAAAACCAGATTGGCCTTGAAGGGCATAGCATGGGCGGTTGGACCGTCCTCGCTGCGGCAGCGGCCATGCCTGACGCTTATCAATCTATTGTGCTTGAAGGTTCGTCTACCGGCGCGCCGTTCGCGCCAGAAGGCAGTGAACAATGGCCGCGCAATCTCGCGTTAGTGTTCAGTCAATACGATGAATTCTCTCAGCTCATGTGGGGCGTAGATCGTGCTCTCGACACCCCCAAGAGCCCGAAATTACAAAGCGTGTTTGGTACCAGTTCGACAGTGATAGAAGGGGAAATATATGGTTCCATTGAACAAGGAACAGCAAGAGTTCTGCATCAACCCAATACCACCCATCCTGGCGATCATCTGTCTCGCGATGCGATCGGACGGGCCACCGACTGGTTTGCCGACACCTTAAAAGGGGGCTCTGCTCGGGCTTCCAACGATCAAATATGGTACTGGAAGGAATTTGGAACTGGGATTGGTTTGATCGGATTTATCATGCTACTCCTGAGCACGTTCGATGCCTTAGTCCGCTTGCCGTTATTTCAGTCATTGCGCAAATCGCCCTCTTTGCAGGGAAATACAAGGGATCGAAAATGGTGGCAAATGTTTCTTGTGAATAGCAGTTTGCCAGCTTTAATTTTCTTCCCAGCCTTTATCGCAGCCTCTTTACTGGTACCTGCATCCGCGTGGTTACCACAATCGATAACAACACAGGTCTTGGCTTGGGCCCTTCTGTCCGCTGTTTTAACCCTATTGATTGATCGCTTGTTTAAATCAACGGCGACAGCAGATACACCTAAATGGCTTCTTTGCCTGCTGATTGCCGCCGCCACAGTTGGCATTGCCTATTTGTCGCTTGTTTTTGTTGACCTTGTTTTTGGCACAGACTTCCGTTTCTGGGTTGTGGCAATCAAATTACCGAGCTTGCGTCACTTGGGCATCGCAGCGATCTACATCGTGCCTATCACTGCAGCATTCCTGATCACGCTAAAGCCGCTGTGTACGCAGTTAATCGTGGATACAGACAGCAATGGTCGGCGCTATACCATGGCTGTGATCTCAATGACGTTGGGGTTCGTGATTTTACTGGGAATAATCTACGGCACATTGTTCACAACGGGCAGTCTGATCACCAGCTTTGACCCGCTGAGCACCGTTATTGCACTTCAATTTGTACCGCTTTTAGCCGCCATAGCGATCATTACTATTTTCTGCTGGCGGCGTACCGGCAGCCACATAACAGGTGCGCTGATGGTCGGCCCTCTGGTGACCCTTTACGTGGTCGCGGGAACCGCGACACAGGTTTAGAAAATAATATCGACTCGATATTATTTGTTTATGTTGGTTATTAAAAGTGGCTGTCCGAGCGATTGAGAATTCTCAAATCGCTCGTACAAAACCACGTCATGACCGGCCCTGCTGACTAAATAGCCGATCCAAGTCTATTTGCTAACACCATGCGCCAAAAACATAAACACATATTCCTCGGCATAATCTTTTAAACGGCCATAGCGCCCGGTATTAGCGAAATGCCCTGCGCCCATATTGATACGCTGTACCAGCAGATTATCATCGGTCTTGGTATGCCGCATTTTGGCTGTCCACTTGGCTGGCTCCCAATAAGTTACGCGCGGATCATTGAGGCCACCGCTAACAAACATTGGAGGGTATTCGCGAGCTTCAATATTGTCATAGGGCGAGTAACTCTGCAGCAAATCAAACGCGGCGGGGTCTGTAATAGGATTACCCCATTCCGACCACTCTGGGGGAGTTAAAGGCAAGGTTGCATCTAACATGGTATTTAGTACATCCACAAAAGGCACGCCTAAGTTCACTGAACGCCACATTTTCGGTGCTTGAATAGTAACCGCACCCATTAACTCACCACCTGCGCTGCGCCCAGATGCGGAGATGTTGCCTGCGGCGACATATTTTTCTTTAACCAAGTAATTTGCCACGTCTACAAAGTCATTAAAGGTGTTGGTGCGTTTGTCTAATTTACCATCTAAATACCATTGATAGCCCAACATCGAGCCACCTCGCACGTGTGCGATAGCAAAGGAGAATCCGCGATCAAGGGCGCTTAATTTTAAGATGTCGAAGCTGGGCGTGATGGTGGCCGAGTAGGCACCATAACCGTATAGCCACATCGGTTGACTCGCGTCTTTTTTAAAGCCTTTTTTGTAGACTAAGGTCACCGGTACTAGCACACCATCGCGAGCCGGCGCCATCACCCGCTCTGTTACATATTGGGACTTGTCGTAACCGGATGGAATTTTCTTAACTTTGCGTGGCCGCAATGTCTTATCGACCAGAGCAAAATCAAAAACAGTGTCTGGGGTAATCATCGACTCATAATTCAGGCGAACAAAGTCTTGATCAAACTCCGAGTTATAACCGATCGATGCAGTAAACACGGTTTCTGGAAAATCGATTGAGTAGCTCTCACCTTGGTATGAACGAATATGAATTTTATCCAAACCCACGTCGCGCGATTTTAATGCGATGAAGGTAGAAAACGTTTGTATGCCCAATAGATAAACATCATCAGAACCGACCTGAAGGGTTTGCCAATTCTCATAGCTAGGGGTTTCATCACTCACTTTAACTAAACGACCATTTTTGTGCGTGTCGTTGGCAATAATATAAAAGTCACCATGCGCATGGTCTACATTCTGCTGAAAAGCTTGTTCTCGAGAAACAAGCTTCACTGGCTTGCTAGATAAGTCAGTCGGCACCACATAGGTCTCCTGAATTTCGCCTTGGCTAGACGCAATCACAAAATAGTCTCGGCTGCTGGTTCTATCAAAACCTATAAAGAAAGCATCGTCCTCTTCTCGGTACAAAACCGTGTCGGCGCTTTGTGGTTGGCCGATGGTGTGTACCTGGATATGCTTTGAGTGCCAACGATTTTTTTCCAACAAGGCGTAAATTAGGGCTTTGCCGTCGGCAGTAAACGCCACCTCACCCTGTACATCAGTTAATTCGTCATCCAAAAACTCACCGGTTTCGAGATCTTGAATTTTCACTTGGTAACGTTCATCACCTGCAGTGTTAAAAGAATAGGCAAGATAACGGTTGTCTGGGCTGATCTCCCAATCGCCAAGGTCATAATAGTCGAGTCCTTCAGCTAAGGCGGACTCATCTAAGAAAACTTGCTCAGCGCTGGATTCAATATTTTTACGACTACGCGTTCGATACTCTTGGCCTTCACGATAGAACCACTGATATTGATAGCCGTTTTGCGTATACGGCACTGACTCTTCGGTTTCATCAGTGCGGCCCTTAAACTCTTGAAAGACCTTTTCTACCAACCCAGCATGTGGATCTAAAAAGTCATGGTAATAGGCGTTCTCAGCGTTCAGATGATTCAGCACCGCTTCATCATCAACTTTTGGGTAGCCAGGGTCTCTCAACCAAGAATAGGGATCACTTAGTTGTTTGCCATGGTGGCTAGACAGATGGTCAATGCGTTCAGCAACCGGACGTTTGGCTGCAATTTGTTTAAGGCGTGGCATAGTAGTTCGATTCGTCGTATTGCTGGTGTTTTCAATTGTCGGTTCTGGGCTCAGAGAAGGCTTCTCAGGGGCACTGTCTTTTTCGCTTTGGCAAGCCGCTAGAGATAGACTCAAAGCAACTAATATCAGGGCCGAACGTTTATTTATCACGGATAAACTCCTAGCTGGGTCAATCAAACAGAATAAGGCCTAGCTCTTGCAATGTAAAACCATGATGAATTTTTGCAGCCGCTGAAAATCAACGTAAACGACACACAAGGCCTTTAGTGCTTGAAAATACCTGGCCTAGCTATCTTGCATGCTGGTAGTAGCAGATTTTATGCTTGGATCAGCGTCTATCTCATTGATAAGCCATGCTCGAAAGGATTGTACTTTGGTGGTGGCAGCCTTTTCGATTCGGCAGGCTAGAAACCAATGATTCGGGTTACAAACTCGTTGCCCGGGGAAAATTTCAATCAAGTTCCCAGCGTCCATATCTTTGGTCATATACGGTTGCTGACCCAGAGCAATTCCAAACCCCTGTACTGCACTTTCTAAAGCATCGTTGTAACTTTCCATTTTCATTTGCAGGCGGGGGTTATATTGAAGAGGCTCAAATTGCATGGCTGCCATCCAATTTGGCCAGTCATCGGGAGAAGGAAAAACCTGTAACAAGGGATGGCTTTTTAAATCAGTTGGCGACCTTATTGGGCCATGTTTTTGTAAGTATTCAGGACTACAAACCGGAAACATTTCGCAGTCAAACAAATGGTCATAGTGCAAACGAGAATTATTAGCGCGACCAATCAGTATGGCCGCATCAACGGCATCCTGGTGGAAGTCCGTATTCGCTTGTGAGGTATGCAAGCGAACTTGGATGCTGGGGTGCTGAGTATTAAATTTTTCTAAGCGCGGTAGCAACCAACGTATGGTGAATGTTGAATACACCTGTACCGTCAGCACCGTATTGGATGTCTTATTCAGCATCATCTCGGTACCATCGGCGATACTGTCTAGTGCATCGCGTACTACTGGGTAATACAACTGGCCACGCAGGGTAAGCTCAACCTCTCGTGGATGACGCAGAAACAGTGCAATACCAAGTGATTCTTCTAGCGCTTTGATTTGGTGACTGACTGCCGATTGCGATACGCTTAATTCTTCGGCAGCGGCCTTGAAGCTAAGGTGTCGAGCTGCGGCTTCAAACACCCTCAGCGCATTAAGCGAGGGCAAACGTCTGGCCGCTGGTGAAAGTGTCATAAGCTATTTTGGTATGAGAAAATTTAAACTATCCGTCAGTAACTACTGACGAAGGGGCGGTTTACAAGCTTTTTAAAGATTTATACATTAGTTTTAATCATGCGGCCAACTATAAATGTCATTTGCAGGGCTAGCAACATATTGAGACGATTAGCGGCCGATGCAGCTAAATAGATGTAACAAAAAAATGCCCATAATAAAACACAGATTACTTATAAACAGATCTATCGCCGCGTTAACAATATGTGCTGTTTTTCTATTAACGGCCTGCGATCCTGATGCCGCAAAGCGAAAACTTCAGCAGCCGAAGGTTCCAACGATTAAGGCCAGAGGGACAACATACCAAGGCGCCTACACGCTCGAGCGAGACGTTCAAGAGTTTCTTGGAATTCCGTTTGCACAAGCACCTATTGGTGATTTGCGTTGGGCCCCTCCTATGCCCCTACCTATGGTCTCCGAACACGCCTCACAAAACGTCACAGCAACTGAGTTCGCCCCAGCATGTTTACAGGGCCCGCATTTGGCTAATTGGTATAAAGGTGTAGTCGATTCATTCGGCGGTGATGGAAGTACTTTTCCCACCCCAAGTTTTAACGAAGATTGCCTATACTTGAATGTGTGGAGTCCAAAACCCGATGCTTCACAGAAAAAGTCATCACCACTACCGGTATTCGTTTTTATTCATGGCGGTAGTAATAAAGGTGGTTGGTCGTATGAACCAAATTATATAGGCGAACGCTTGGCCAGCCGAGGTATGGTGGTGGTCTCCATTCCTTACCGCGTAGGGGCCCTTGGGTTTTTCTCGCACCCTGAGTTGCAACATGCTAACTTCGGCTTACTTGACCAAATTGCTGGCTTAAAATGGATTCAACAAAATATAGCCAAAGTAGGCGGTGATCCGAACAATATAACGGTGGCTGGTGAATCATCTGGTGCAAGCAATATTGCATACTTAATGACATCGCCGCTGGCTAAAGGACTATTTCAGCGAGCCATTCACCAAAGTGGTGGTTGGGCGATGTATGCCACAGATCACAAATACACAGATGACAAAAAGGGACTTGAGCTGGCCTCAAGCGCCTTAGGCTCATCTGGCGACAACGATATCGAGAAACTCCGGCAGCTAAGCGGTGAAGATCTTCTGATTGAAATCAACGGGGTCTACAAAGATCATTCCTTTGACCCGGTCATTGATGGGCATAGCGTGACCCAAGCATTTACCAAGGCCGCAAAACAAGGGCAACTCAATGATCTAGACCTCTTGATTGGCAGCAATGCCAATGAGGCACGTATGTACTTGGGGGCTGGTGAAACTATTGATAGCTGGATTGCCGATAATTTAGCCGAGAAGTTTCCTGATTTAAGTAAAAGCATTATTCTCGAAACCTTAGCTAAGGATAGCCAGTCATTAGAACAACTTGATCAATTAGCCACAAGCTTCAATTACACCTGTCCTTCGATGAGTATGGCACAGATAAAAGCAAGCTTTGGTGGTCAGACATGGTTCTATCATTTCACCAAGCAACGCGATGGCGACCTTGGTGCAAAAATGGGTTCCTATCACGGCGCAGAGTTGCCCTATGTATTCAACACTCATGATGACTGGTTGCCAACTAGCGCAGAAGATCGGGCCTTGACTGAGTCACTAATGCAGTATTGGGTAAATTTTGCCCGCACCGGAAACCCAAATTCAGCAGGCTTACCAGAATGGAAAAGCTACAAAAAACCCAGTGACCCAGTTCAGTTTTTAGGTCTAGAAATCAAATCACAAATTCATCCAAGCGCAAGATTGTGCCGCCTCTTTGAGTAGTGATTGAAAACAACAATAATTATTACAATCAACAGGAAAATACCGTGATACAAAATAAACTTATTAGTATTAGCAAACGCTCCCGAGTCACCCCATTTACTCGTCGCGTGGAAGCCGCAGGGGTAAAATCCTACATGGTCTATAACCACATGTTACTGCCGACGCTTTTTAGAACCCGCG
>CAWUWF010000205.1:0-11609 GCA_963925935.1 uncultured Arenicella sp.
CCGGCGAAGCTATTAAATTATTCGTCGTATCGAACAACCCACAATTAACCGATAAAGACATCATCGAGTTTTGTCGTGGTGAACTAACCGCCTATAAAATACCCAGGCAAATAGTGTTCGCTGAAGATTTACCAAAGTCGCCAGCCGGAAAGATATTACGCCGAGAATTACGCGACATATGAGCTACTGCATATTGAGCAGGCTTAAGTTGAGGGTTTTTGTTGCGGTACTAGTTTTGTTCTCCGGTCTGGCAACGGCTGATCCAGCAAACAAACACTACCAACAAGGGTCACAAATTGACACCGGTGTAGAGCTTATCGATGTCGATGGCCAAGCGGTTGGATTGCTTGATTTGCTCAAACGCGGCGCTAAAGATATTAATGTTGTTTATATCTTTGGCGGCGGCGCGATGGGTAATAAGAAATCACCTGGAGGCATTTGGTGTCCTGATTCATTTGAAGACTTACATATTTTACGAAGCTTGGTCAGCCGTTATTCACCACAGGTGAATTTTATTCCGATCGGCGTACCTGCTGTGTACCACACCAAGCCATTAGGCTTTAGTGAAAGAGCATTGCTCGATTATACAAGTGACAGTGTTGCTTATAGGGAGGCGGAAGCAGCTTACATTGATTCAACTCAGATCGCGTTTAACAACGGTATTATCCCTGTGCAACCCTATTTTGATCCGCGATATCGCTTGATAATGAGTACTCAGACGCAGGCGTCTTTGTCTGATGCTTATGGGCCTATCCCCAGTTGGCAAGGCGCTTTTCGTGCTGAAAATGAAGCGCAACGCTATGGTGTGCCGCACTTTTGGATTATCGATAAAGACGGTAAGGTTCTTGCCCAGCCTTTTCGCGGCAATATTTACCATCCGCATGGTTCCGCAGTGAACATAAATTACACACTCAAAGACATTGCTGCAGTGATTGATGAACTGCTGCAATGAGAACTTAAAGTCGGGCTGAATTAACTGGTGCTAAACATTAAAACGATTCTCGGCATACTAGCGGTATGCCTATGCGGGCTGCTGATTTGGTTTTTACGTCCGGTAGACGTGATTCAGCATTACGGTATTTGGTCACTATTACCAGCAACCGTTACCATCACTCTGTGCTTTTTCACCAGAAATGTTTTGCTCGCTTTGTTGTTAGGCATTGTTACTGGTGGTTTGATCGCTGGCGAACCTAATATTATAAAAGGCCTACTGGTGCCGAGCCTCGGCAGTGAGAAATACGCTCAGATACTACTCGTTTATCTATGGGCGCTTGGCGGTTTGTTAGGGCTATGGAATCGCAATGGTGGAGCCCGGCACTTTTCAAATCTTATGGCCAAGAAGTTCGTGCGATCCAGAACTTCTGCCAAGGTGTTCACTTGGGTAATGGGAATTGTGTTTCATCAAGGTGGCACAATTAGCACGGTTTTAACTGGCACCACCGTCAAGCCGGTTTCAGATCGTCATGGGGTGACACATGAAGAACTTGCCTATGTAGTTGATTCCACGGCATCGCCGATCGCAACGCTTATTCCATTTAATGTATGGCCGATCTACATAGCTGGGCTAATAACGATCGAGCCTTTAGTGGGATTGGTTGATAGCGAAGCCGCCGCGATTAGTTTGTTTCTAATGGCGATACCATTTAATTTTTACGCAATCTTCGCGGTTACTATGACCCTATTGTTTGCTTTTGATCGCCTGCCTCTATTCAACACACCGATGTCAAAAGTAGTTGCTAGAGTTAAACAAACTGGTGAATTAGATAAACCCGGTTCTACCCCAATGGCCTCCGCAGAGCTGACCGAGTCGAACGTTCCCAGTGGTTATACTCCTTCTATTCTCGACTTTCTGATTCCGATTGGCGTGCTAATGGGGTTTTGTATACTGCCGTGGATTTTTGCTGATGGACCAAAAGTCTTTGAAGGCTTTGGCATGGCAGTAGTTGCAGGATTTCTTTGCAGTGTAATCAGAGGGATGTCGGTGAACACCGCCTTTAACGCAATGGTTACTGGCATTAAAGGGGTCACAGTTGGGGCTATCGTGCTGGGGCTTGCCGTGACTTTAACCACCGTAAGTGAGCAACTAGGCACCGCATATTATGTGATAGATATGACTGCTGACTTCCTAAAACACTGGCCTTATATATTACCCAGTCTATTGCTGTTCATCTGTATGTTGGTGGCGTTTTCGATTGGTTCTTCCTGGGGCACCTATGCGGTCATGTTTCCGGTTGCCTTGCCACTCGCTTTAGTTTTGTCACAAGACCCCACTTATATCCTTTTATGTTTTGGTGCGATAATGGGTGGGGCGGTGTTTGGCGATCAATGTTCTCCCATTTCGGATACAACGATCTTGTCGTCGCTGGCTTGCGGTTCGGACTTAATGGATCATGTGAATACCCAATTGCCATTAGCCTTGATTGCCGCAGGTCTCGCGGCACTGGTGTATCTGGGCATCGCTTTAGTGGTTGTTTAACTCTTTATTGTTTAAAACTGCAAGCGAATTCCCACTTCGACGCGTCTGCCTGGGGCAGGAGCTAGATCCTTGATAAATGAAGCATGATGGCGTTGCTCTTGGTCGCTAAGGTTGCGGCCGTGAATGAAGAAGCTTGCATCTGTATCGCCCCAGCTAAAATCACGTTTAAGGTAGATGCTAAAATCGTCATAACTCGGTGTTGCAAGCTCGAAATTGGCAACATCCTGCTGCTCAGAAACCTGCTGGTAATTGAGCTTAGCGAGCCAATTCAAATTAGTCCAAGCGACACCTAAGCCGATACGGCGAGCCGGTATTCTTGGTAAATTGCGATTTTCCCCTTCGCTGAGCTCAGCTCGCACTACGTCAAACAGAATATTGATGTCTAAATCCCCTGAGGCTATTTCTCCCAAATGAAAATCTGCCTTTAGATCAATGCCGGTGAAACGAGCATCACCTTGGCGATAAACGAACAATGGCAATTCATCGCGCTGGGCGCCGGTATTGTCCTGAAATATAAAATCATTAAAGTGCATTTGGTAGATAGTGCTGGCAATACTGACAAGCTGAACTTCGTATCCGGCGGTTAAACTAAATGCGGCTGCGGTTTCTTTCTTCAAAGCAATATCACCAACTTCGAATGTCTGATTGGCTAAATGAGGCCCATTTGAGTACAGCTCTTCAATGCTGGGCGCTCTGCTCGAATAGTCCATTAGCCCGGCAACGGACAGGCCATTTGCAAACGGTATAACAATACCCAAAGAGCTACTAACAGTAGAAAAATCTCTTGCTGCTATTTCACCCGAACTAGGTCTGTGTTCGAGGTTTTCAATGCGCAGACCGCTTTCTAGATCAAAGCGCTCAAAGTTTTTCTCGCCGACCCAGAATAGTCCCGCGCTTTGTGTTTCGACCGGTGGTACAAAAGCCTCTTCGCCAACAGCGCTAAACTCACGGCTATTCAACTGCAGACCTAAAGTACCTTGAATGCCCTTGATGGCAGCGTGATTTAATTCGACACGTCCCTCCCATGCATCGTTCTCAAATACCGTACCAAGCTCGCCAGAACCTTCGATTTCTTGGTGCTGATAGTCATTAATGCCTAATCGGAAATTAATACTCTCTATGCCTGTAAATGGGCTATTAAATTGAGCTTCGAAGTCAGTACGTACTTGCTCCATTATAATTAAACCGGTGGCCGCGTCTGACGCTTCCTCGGGCTCTTCTTCAAGACTGCCGATTAAGCCGTATTGAGCATCTAAAACGCTGATCGAAAAGCCGATCTGGCTGTCTTCTCCAAATCGGCTGAGGCCAAACGCCAGGCCTTCATTTTCAAGCTGACTGCCAGCCAGGTCCGAATTAAGGACTTTTGTTTGGTCAATTTGCTGATTGTTGGTCGTGCGCAAGGCTTTCGATTCGGCAAAGCTAGGAATACGGTATTCATCGGCTTCTCGGCTAGTGGCATCTAGATGCCAAGCATAGGTACTGCCAACGGCTCCATCTAAACGCGCTGCGGCCACTGTTGCCTGGGCGTTGTCACTGACTCGCACCTCAATTCGTCCGGCCAGTGCTTGGTTCGGCATTGAGGTTGGAATTCGACCGGTTTCTACGTCTACCACCCCACCGATGGCATTGCTGCCGTAGAGCAGGGTGCTGGCGCCTTTTAGAATATTAATCTGATTGGCGATGAATGGTTCTATGGTTACTGCGTGGTCACCGCTGGTAACTGACACATCAAGGCTGTCTATTCGATCTTGTGTTGTTTTGACCCGCGCGCCGCCCAAGCCGTGAATCACTGGCCGTCCAACTGCCGAACCAAAACTTGCAGAGCTGATACCCGCTTCCCCAGCTATGGTCTCGCCAATAGAGCCCTGAATTTTTTCTGCTAAGGCCTCGCCCCGCAATACTGAATTGGCCTGCGCTATTCCGGTCTCAGACAAGGGATGTGCGGAGACTCGGAGCTCTTCGATCAAGTCGTCCGCGTTGGCGCTGTTAGAGACAGCGAAGAAAGTTAATATTAGAAAAATAAAATGATTATTTTGACGCACGATAGGAGATCCAGAAGTAAATAGAAACAAGCCAAACTCCTAAGTCTCAGGCCGTCTATGTTGACGCTGGGAAAGGAGTTAATGAATAGAAAACACTATTTACTGATGAGGAGGGGCGCGACAAGAATATGCGCTAGGCCTAGAGAGACTAAATAGGGAGGGCGCTGATGAGTTTTGAGAGAGGACGAACTGGTAATCTGGGGTCGCATGCGAATCAATCTCTACCGCAAACGCATGGTCACCTGACGAATAGACTAAGCATTGTTCCGTATGCCCCCGGTCCAAATGCTCCATGCCATGAGATACCGTCGCGGCCTGCATTAGCAGAACCACGATCATCATTATCAAACAGCTTTGTTTGTTTAGCATTAAATGTGATGGACGGTGTGTCTAGGCCCATATTCTTACATATTGCGCACAAGTAAATCAATTAATTCGCTTTCTTTGTTTTGCTAAAACTTTCTCGTGGCTAACGACAAAAGCTAAATGCAAAAGTCCGATACAGACCTGCTTGCTGGCAATTGACAGCCCAGCTAGCGACGTCGGTCAATACGAATCTTGCTATCTTTACCGTCGATGACCATCGTATAACCAAACGAATCTTTGCTGACGGTCACAAAGAAGTCACAATTTTTGTAGTGTCGTTTACGGCTGTCTACTTGTTTCCATACCTGACCATTGTCGAAAATGTAAAACCATTTACGATCGGATGCTTTTTTGCAAGAGCTTACTCTGCCGCGGTTAGTTTCTACTTTAATTCCCGCTTTATCCGAGAAGTCGCCACCGCCTAAACTGTCAGGCAATGCGCCTTCTGCCGGTATTACGTCGACTTGTGCTGGCGTGGCTGAGGTCTCGGTGGATGCTTGCGTATCATCGCCAAGCACCGATTCACCCAATTGCTCATAACAAGTTAAGCGGTCGGCATCTTGCTGGATCCGAGCGCAGCTCATAAGTTGTTCGACTATCTCTCCATTCGATGCCTGGCTAGGCGACGTGGCCAGTAGGCCCAAAATAGCTAAGGAGGTCAACTTTTGGATGGACTTATTATTAAGTAGATTCATGATTCGACGGCCTGATATATAGGTTAAGTTAGCTTAGATTGCGCTGCCTGCTGAACCCAAATTATGCATTAGAAAGCGGTTGCGAGTAAAAATATCTTCAAAGCCAGTGACATCCTTGTTGGGTTCCACCGTTTGCTGCTTTTCTTAGCTAGTCTATAATCATTAAACTGTCCAAAAAAGAGGCAATTTCTAACTGAAATCTTTTGGCATACCTTGCGCCAAAATAATGTAGGCTTTAACATCAATCTAAGCTTCATATGCTATCTTACTTATTTAGAACTGAGCTATTAGGCGCGGTCTGATAAATACCGTTTGAGCAATCTGCTCTAGTTGATAATTTACCCAGCACCCAAAAAGAGATTCATTTAATGCCAATTACTTTCTACGATTTTCCGCACGCGCCGAGCCCACGTCGAGCACGAATTTTACTTGCTGAAAAGCAAGTTCCCCACGAAGTTGTCGTTATTGATATGATGAAAGCCGAACAGCTTAGTGATGAGTTTCTAGCGATTAATCCCGCCGCAACTATTCCCGTATTGACATTGGATGACGGTACCATCATTACTCAAAACGCAGGGATAGCCGCTTATCTTGAAAGTGAGTTCCCAAACCCGCCACTGCTGGGCACTACCTCGGTAGAAAAAGCCATGATAGCCGACTGGACTTCAAGAATTGAGTTTGAAGGTTTTATGCCTGCTGCTGATGCACTACGAAATTCATCACCCGGAATGAAGGACAGAGCAGTTACGGGGGCCGCCAATTGGGCACAGATACCAGCGCTCGCTGAGCGTGGAAAAGGTCGTTTGCTGGCGTTTTTTGACATGCTTGATGCTCACTTAGAAGGCCGTGAATACGTCGCGATTGATAAATTCTCTAATGCCGATATTACCGCGGTGGTTGCAGTGGATTTCGCACGCATCGTTAAAGTAAAGGCACAACCACACCATCTTAATATAATTCGTTGGCGTGAAAGTTTGGCAGAACGTCCGAGTTTATCGTTGTAGTACCAACAAACTAATTAACATTACAGTCAGTGGATTCAATTTAAAGGGAAAATATCTATGTCGATTCGTTCGAGGTTTTTAGTAAGTGTCGGCTTAATTGCCTTTGTGTTTTATTCCATTCAGACTTCATATGCCGTTCAGGTGGATGAGCGCGCAATTGTTAATCCTGGCTCGGAATGGTTGAGTTATGGACGAGATTATCAAGAGCAACGCTTTAGCCCTTTAACGCAGATCAACCGCGAGAATGTTGCGCAATTGGACCTCGCATGGTCATTCAAGTTTTCCACCGCTCGAGGTATGGAAGCAACGCCATTAGTGCACAACGGCATAATTTACATTAGCACCGGCTGGAGTCACGTCTACGCCCTAGATGCCAGAACAGGCAAACAATTGTGGCATTACGATGCGAAAGTGGATAAAGCACATTTGGTTAAAACCTGCTGTGGTCCGGTCAATCGAGGCGTTGCCCTGTGGCACGCCGATGCAGCTAAAGATTTGCAGACTGGGACGCAGCTTGAAAACGTATCTCAAAAGCCGAGTTTGCAGGTATTTTTCGGGGCGCTGGATGGCCGGTTAATTGCGCTTGATGCTGCCACCGGCCAAGAGAACTGGTCAGTACAAACCACGCCGACCGACGGTAATTACAGTATTACCGGCGCGCCACGGGTAGTCAAAGGCATGGTAATCATCGGTAATGGCGGCGCTGAACTCGGAGTGCGTGGCTATGTCAGCGCTTATGATGCTAAAACAGGAGAACGTCGCTGGCGGTTTTATACCGTGCCCGGTGACCGCAATAAACCACAGGAAAACCCAGCATTAGAGGCAGCGCTTAAAACATGGAGCGGTGACTATTGGTATCAAAATGGTGGCGGAGGAGGCACCGTATGGGATTCCTTTGTGTACGACCCTGAATTGGATTTACTCTACATAGGAACCGGTAATGGCTCGCCGTGGAACCGTAAAATTCGTAGCCCTGGTGGAGGTGATAATTTATACCTCAGCTCAATCCTTGCATTGCGGCCTGATACTGGCGAATACGTTTGGCACTACCAAGTGACGCCTGGCGAGAATTGGGACTACACCGCAACTCAGCAATTGGTTTTGGCCGAATTGGAGATCGATGGCGAAACGCGATCGGTGATAATGCAAGCACCTAAAAATGGATTCTTCTACGTGCTCGATCGGCAAACCGGGGAGCTTCTCTCGGCCGATGCTTATTCGAAAGTTACTTGGGCATCGCACGTCGATATGAAAACCGGCAGACCTGTTGAAACTGACTATGCCAATTACCAAGACAACGGCGCCACTATTCTGTGGCCAGCACCGATTGGAGCACACAATTGGCAGCCTATGTCCTATAGCCAGAAAACGGGTCTCATGTACATTCCGGTACAAAACACGCCGGGCTTTTATTCTGCTTTGGATGACGTTAGCTATGGGGTCGGTCGTTGGAATACCGGCATTGATATCAATGAAAATAGAGATCCAGCGAGTTGGGTAAAGGCCCAAGCTACAATTGACGCTTACATGGTTGGTGAACTGGTGGCGTGGGATCCAGTCAAGCGCAAGAGGGCATGGCAGGTACGGCACCAGCACTCAGCTAATGGAGGCGTTCTGTCGACGGCTGGCGACTTAGTATTTCAGGGAACACGTAATGGTCTATTTGCCGCCTATGATGCAGAAACGGGCCAACGATTATGGAAATATCAATCAGACAGTGCTGTTCTTGCAGGCCCTATTAGCTATGAGCTCGATGGTGAACAATACATTGCGGTGGCGCAAGGTTCTGGCGGTGCTGCCATGTTATTAATGGGCGACATGTTAAAGCGAAATCAACAGAATCAGAATCGCCTGCTGGTGTTTAAAAAAGGCTCGTTCGGCTATACCAAGGCGGTCGCCGATAACGGCGTAGCGACCATCTTGGCGCTCGGGCATAATGCCAACACCGAGCCTGAGCTAATTGAAAAGGGCGGCCAGTTATATGAACGTAATTGCAGTGTTTGCCATGGAATAAGCGCTAAGAGCAACGGGGTGATTCCTGATCTACGCTACATGAGTGAAAAGACTCATGCTGAATTTCTGGCTATCGCTTTTGGTGGTGTGCTTGCGCATAAAGGGATGGTGGGTTTTCACCAGTCCTTAGACGTGCAAGAAATTGAATCGATTCACGCTTACCTTGATCAGCTACAACATTTGTTGCAACAAAGGCAGGAAATGTCTTTGCTGCAACAAATCGAATATTGGTTAACTTACTGGGGAGCCAAGTTAGGTGAAAGATTCCCAAGTTTAGCCAATGCTACTCGTGATTGGCTAATGTAAGGTATTGGCCAATAGTGCGGTGATTGATATTCCCATAATTGATAGTGCTGTGGCATGTCAGCGTCATTTGATACGGCTTAACAAATGTCAAAAACTTGATGCCGCCTCACAAGCACGGTAAATATCGTCATCTGCTTATCTTGCATTAAACCAAGTAGAAAAAACTAGGCATGGCGTGATTGTATTGGCATACTGTGTGCAATTATAAAATGCTGAGTAGAGCCCTTGAACAGCTTAGCTTTATTGATAGGAGTATTGACGAATGAAAAATATTATTGGATCAGCGAACCTTGTATTAGTGTTGGGATTGCTGGGTTATGTTGTTGTTGGCAGTGGTTCGGCATTGGCCGCAGACGAAGCAGCACTTGTGAGTAAGGAATCTATTTCAGAGTCTTCAGAGCAAGTGCCACAAAGCACCACAGAGCTACTGTGGGGTGACACTCATCTGCACACCTCTTATTCATTCGATGCCTTTCTAAATCAGAATAAGTCAGCCGATCCAGACACGGCCTATCGGTGGGCAAAAGGCTTGCCTGTAATTCATCCCTATAATCGCTCACGCATTCAAAGCAACACGCCCTTAGACTTTTTGGTGGTGTCAGGTCACGCTGAATTAATGGGGGTTATTCGGGCGATAGAGAACGACACTGATGAGAACGAGAGCATCGATTTTTTCAATGCCATTAAGCGTCGCATCAATGCATACTTTCTTTTAGATGCGATTGAAAATGAACAAGGTCGAGATATTTTCGCCAAGATACTACCTAAACCGCCAGAAGATCCTAACGTCGTTGACCCAGTCAGCGATCCGGCGAATGTTTTAGCATTAGCTGCCTTTGGAAACACTCTCAAAACCGAACAAACGGCATGGCATGAAATTGTAGATGCAGCTGAGCGACATAATACACCGGGCAAGTTCACCAGCTTGCTGGGCTGGGAATGGAGCTCGATTCCAACTGGCGCAAACCTGCATCGCGTTGTCATTAGCCCAGACGGCGCAGATAAGGCAAAGCAGTATTTGCCGTTCGGTTCCGATCAAAGTCAATATCCTGAAGATCTGTGGGATTGGTTAGAGCAAACTTCGCAGGACACAGGGTCGAGGTTTATCGCAATTCCGCATAATTCAAATATCTCTAAAGGCTACATGTTTGCCGAGACAACGCTAAAGGGTATGCCAATTACTGCCGAATATGCGCGCAGACGAATTGCTTGGGAGCCGATTGCTGAAATTACCCAGATAAAAGGGGATTCAGAAACGCATCCAAAGCTTTCACCCAATGATGAATTCGCAGACTTTGAAACCTACGAACATTATATTCAACAGATTTCGCAGGAATACCAGCCTACCAAAGCGGATTACGTCCGTCCGGCGCTACTAACCGGGCTGAGTATTGAACAAAAGGTTGGGGTTAATCCTTATAAGTTTGGTTTTATTGGCTCCACCGACGCCCATACTGGAATGGCTTCAGCAGAAGAAACAAACTTTTGGGGTAAGATGGCAAAAGACTCGACTCCAGAGACCAAGCAAAGTATGCCAGTAGGTGATCGCGAAGACGCCGCTAATGGTTGGGACATGGCGGCCCAAGGCCTTGCTGCTGTTTGGGCTAAGGAGAATACCCGTGAAGCAATTTTCGCTGCCTTTAAACGAAAAGAAACCTATGCCACCACGGGCCCTAGAATAGCGATTCGAGTATTCGCCGGATGGAACTTCTCTGCGCAGGATGCGCAAGCGAGAGACATATCTGCGCCGGGCTACGCCAAGGGTGTGCCAATGGGCGGTGATTTATCGAAATCTGAAAATTCACAGGCAGCAATACAGCTGTTAATTCGAGCGACCAAAGACCCGCTTGGTGGTAATTTAGACCGACTACAGGTGGTTAAAGGGTGGGTTTCTGGCGATGGCCAAACACATGAGACGGTGTTCAACGTGGCCTGGTCAGAACCTGAGCAGAGGCAACTTGATGCTTCTGGTTATTTGCCTTTGGTGGGGAGTAGCGTCGATGAATCTGTTCCTTCGTATGATAATAGTATCGGCTCGGCAGAGTTCTCTGAATTATGGGTAGATCCTGAATTTGATCCAGCTCAGCGCGCCTTTTACTATGTACGGGTTTTACAAACACCGACACCGCGCCACTCACTATATGATGCGGTAGCATTACAATTAGAGTCAGCTCAGGATAAGCCGAACACAATTCAAGAACGCGCCTATACTTCGCCAATTTGGTATACGCCATAAACGAGTCTCGTTTGCCCACCCAGTTCAACTTGTTAGCCGTCTATTGGTGATTCTAGAGTGAAACGTTTGTTTGCTGAGCCCTTAGTTCAATTTTTTGTTCTGGGTCTACTATTGTTTTTGTTGATTAGCGTCATTTCTCCCTCGCAAATGCGCGGCGATTCAGTAATGGACATCTTTATTGATGAGGATGTGCTCAAGGAGTATGTTCAGTTTCAGCGTAAGAGCTTTGATGCTGAGACGTCGAGCAATTTATTAGCCTCGATTAGCGATGCTGAAAGACAGCAGTTAATCGATAGTTATGTGCGTGATGAAGTCCTTTTTCGAGAGGCTATGGCATTGGGTTTGAATACGAATGACGAGATTATACGAAGGCGCCTAATCCAGAAACTGGAATACATAGCGCAAGGATTCTATAACGATATAGCAGCACTAAGCGAGGGTGATCTGCGCGCGTATTTTGAATCAAATACG
>CAWUWF010000206.1:0-28598 GCA_963925935.1 uncultured Arenicella sp.
CATACCCAATGGCTTGCCGGTGGATGAATGGGGTATTCGTGTAGACGGCTGCAAGCCAGTTGGTTCAAGTGTTAGTCGCGGAGGCGCAACTAATGGCCCTGCTGCCGTGTACGCAACCCAGAAGTATGTTGAGTGGCTGAATAAATACGCGCCGCGTGAAGCCCAGGGCATGACTTTTGGTGAGGCAGGCCCAGTTCCTGGACAAGGTAAAATAGCGCAGCAGATATTTTGGTATACCGCGTTTACCGCCGACTTGTCGATATCAGGTTTGCCGGTGGTGAATGAGGATGGCACACCAAAGTGGCGCATGGCTCCATCGCCTAAAGGCCCGTATTGGGAAGAAGGTATGAAGCTTGGCTATCAAGATGTGGGGGCCTGGACATTCTTAAAGTCGACACCCGAAAAACGCCGTTTAGCGGCATGGCTGTACGCACAATTCACAGTGTCGAAAACGGTCTCCTTAAAAAAGACATTGGTGGGCTTAACGCCAATTCGTGAATCGGATATTAATTCGCAAGCAATGACCGATGCCGCACCTAAGCTTGGCGGTCTAGTTGAATTTTATCGCAGTCCCGCACGTCTGCAGTGGTCTCCTACGGGAACCAACGTGCCTGATTACCCAAAATTTGCTCAGCTTTGGTGGCAATATATTGCCGAGGCGGCAAGTGGTGAATCCACAGCGCAGGTGGCTCTTGATGGTTTAGCCAAGGCGCAGGATAAAATTCTATCTCGCCTACAACGCGCAAAAGTGCAGGGCGAATGTGGGCCGCAGTTAAATCCTGAGAAAAGCGCAGAGTATTGGTTTAACCAGCCGGGCGCGCCAAAGCCTAAATTGGAAAATGAAAAACCACAGGGTCAAACCATCAGTTACTCAGAACTATTGAAAAGTTGGCAGCGCTAGAAGGTCAACTGTAAATGGGTATATCTCTTGCTCGTACATCGTTTTACTAATAATGTAACTTTCATTATGTTATTGGATTTTCCGCGCCTTAGGGGGGGTGAATGACTAGTAGAAGGCTAGTTCGGTATGCTCAAAAAGATGGCGGTGTGCACGCAGAGATTAATTCGCACTCCTCGGTACCTGCATTCAGAAAGCTATGTGGCTGAGTGCTGTTGAAATAGTAGGCATCGCCGGGTCTAAGTGTCTTCGTCTGATTGTTGACAGTGACCTTTAAGTTTCCGCTTAGAACTACACCGCACTCTTCCCCTTCGTGCGTAATTTGATGCTTTCCTGTTCCGGCTCCAGGTTGATAACATTCACGCATCAATTGAATAGCCTTACCGTTGAGATTGGTCCCCACTTGAAGGTAGGACACTCCGCCATCGGCGATCTCAGTAAGCTCATCGGCTCGGAAGAAGACCTTTTCGGGCGCGTCAGCCTGATCACTAAAAAATTCGTTCATCCGAATGGGGATACCATCTAGAACCTTTTTTAGCATACTGACAGTGGGGTTGAGCTTATTATTTTCAATCAGTGAGATCGTTGCGTTGGCGACGCCAGATTGTTGGGCAAGTTTTCGTTGCGACAGGCGATTTAGAATTCTGAGTTGCCGTAGTCTCTCGCCAATTTCATTGTCCATATTGATTATGCTTGATGTTGTTGAGTATATTAAACATTATTGCAATCAATTTCTTGAATATCAATAGCTTAACGGGATCCATTTAACTGGTTGTTTAACATAACAAGTCAGAATTATACTTTCATTTTCTGAATCCAAACCTTTTGGAGCCTCGCAATGCCTGTATCTCAAAAACAACTTAATGCTCATTGGATGCCTTTTACATCTAATCGCGATTTTAAGAAAAACCCGCGCATTATTGAAAGCGCCGAAGGTCATTATTACACCGACAGTAATGGCGACAAATTATACGATATTTTTTCAGGCCTTTGGACTACAGGCGTAGGACACTGTCATCCGAAGATAGTCGAAGCGGTGCAATCGCAGGTAGCCAAACTCGATTATTCGATGTCGTTTCAGGTTACCAACAACAAGGCCGCTGAGCTGGCTGAACGCGTATTAGATTTGGCTCCAGATGGATTTACGCAGTGTTTTTTCACTAATTCTGGATCGGAATCGGTAGATACAGCATTGAAAATGGCGCTTGGATATCACCGTTCAAGAGGAGAGGCGAACCGAACGCGGCTGATCGGTCGAGAACGTGGCTACCACGGGGTTAATTTTGGCGGCATGTCAGTGGGTGGTATTGCACCCAACCGAAAAATGTTCAGCGCAAATTTAATCCCGGGCGTTGATCATATTCGCACGACTCACAATTTAGAAGAATCAGCCTTCACCAGAGGGCAGCCAACGTGGGGCGCCCACCTGGCGGATGACTTGGAAGGCTTGGCCGTATTGCATGACGGCAGCAATATAGCTGCGCTAATCGTAGAGCCGGTGGCCGGTTCGACCGGAATTCTACCTCCGCCCATAGGTTATCTTAAAAAGCTACGCGAAATCTGCGATAAACATGGCATCCTGCTTATATTTGACGAAGTTATTACCGCCTTTGGCCGGATAGGTTCTGGCTTTGCCGCTAGTCGCTTCGACGTGATTCCGGATATCATCACATCTGCAAAAGGACTAACTAATGGTGTTATTCCAATGGGGGCAGTATTGGTACAAGACCACATTTATCAAGCATTTATGCAGGGTCCGGAAACCATGATAGAGTTGTTTCACGGTTATACCTACTCCGGGCACCCGGTGGCCGCCGCTGCTGGTATTGCGACGATGGATGTGTATAAGGAAGAAGGGGTTTTCGATCAGGCGATTGCCCTTGAGCAAGACTTTGAAGATCTATTACATAGTTTTGCAGGGAATGAAAAAGTAATTGATGTGCGTAATTTTGGATTGATGGGCGCTATTGAATTAGCACCCCGAGAAGGTGCACCAGGTGCGCGTGGATTAGAGATCCATAAGCGGTGTTTCTCTGAAGAGAAATTAGTGCTTCGCAATGGCATGGATATTTTGCAATTTTCGCCGTTTTTGAATTCGAACATAGATGACTTGAGTAGATCTTTCGACAGCGTTAGACGAATTATCGACTCAGTTGAATAACAATAATTGAAGAGCACGCTGATGAAATCGGCGTTGCGATTACCTCTGAGCATGGCAAGGTTGTTGATGATGCTCTGGGTGAGTTTCAACGCGATGTTGAAGTGGTTGATTACGCTTGTGGCATTGCTCAGTTGCTCAAAGGCGAGTTTTCAAAGAATGTCGGTCCTGGTATCGATAGCTGGTCTGAGCACCAACCGCTCGGCGTCGTGGCAGGCATCAGGCCAAGAGAGAGCATAGTGAGGTTTGCGGACCAGGACCTGCATTGTTGTCCAGCGTATCTGGGTTACAGCTTAGTCTGTTGCCGATTACCGTGAGTTGGCATAAAGACAAAAACATAGGACAAAGTACCCAGTGCAAACCATGCAAGTACCATGGCCCACTCTTGAGGCCAAATCAAAGCCGCAGGCATGCCCGGCAAATAGAGCGAGGCCATACAAATGCTGGCAAAAACTCCAAACCACCCTAATGCTAAACCGCCAGCCGCTCGGAAGGGCCGTACCATCTCAGGCTCATTACGGCGCAGAACAATAAATGAAACCGCCACTAGTAAATAGGCGATCATCAGGCTGAATGAACCCGCATCAACGAACCAGACTAATGCAGTACGGCCCAACAATGGTGCGAGTATTCCGACAATTCCAATCAGCAGTATAGCGTTATAGGGAGTCTGGTAACGTGGATGTACTCGTGCCAGAAACGCTGGCAACATTCCATCCTGGGCCATGGCGAAAATGGCTCGTGAACCGCCAATTAAAAAGCTATTCCAACTGGTCAAAATTCCGGCGAGTCCTGCTAGCAATAGAAAGGTTTTACCATTGTGACCAAACGCCGCTTCTGCTGCCGCAATTGTGGCCATGGGATTACCGACGCGTTCTGCAGGCGAGAGTAAGCTTGCGACGGACAATTCAATCATGATGTACCAGCCGATCGCAAAGCCAATGGTAGAGACCAACAAAATTCCGATTTTACGCGGAGGTAAATCAATTTCTTCCGCGGCCTGGGGTATTACATCAAAACCAGTCATCATAAACGGAACCAAGGCCATGCCAGCCAGCATCCCTGTAGCACCGCCAATATACAGAGGCTGCATGTTAGCCGACTCGCCCTGTGCACCGATTCCAAATATGAGCACCAGGCCAGCCAATAAGATAACGCCAACGACTACGGTTTGCACGATGGCTGCTAATTTAATGCCGCGAATATTGACCCAAGTAATGATCGCAGATGTAACCGCGCCAATCAGTGCTAGGTCAAAATACACGGGTGCGCCGCCTACGCTCCAAAGCTCTCCTATTCCAGTGCTTGGGAAAAGGTTGGTCAATACACTCGGCAAAGCGACCGCCTCAAAAGCACAGACCGCCACATAAACAAATACGATAGACCAGGTACAAACAAAAGAACCAGTGCTTCCCAAAGCGCGTTTAGAGTAAGCATGCTCTCCGCCGACATCCGGCATTGCGGATGCAAGTTCTCCATAAATAAAACCGATTGCCAGAATAACCAAGCCAACCAGGAATGTTCCAATCATCGCGCCAATAGAGCCACTACGCCCGATTATATCGCTAATTAATGCTACCCAGGACCAACCAATCATGGCGCCGAAAGCAAGCGCAAAGGTATCGAGTCGTTTAAGTGATCGATTTAATCCGTGTTTAGTGCGCAAGGTATTCCTCAATTGTGTTTTTCTGAGCGAAAGTCAGATTAACATAGGGTTCCTCTTTTAGTGAGACCTCAGCATAAGTCAGGGGCGAAATAAAAATAGGATGAAATATCTCCAATTGAGGCGGGAAACGACGGTAATAGCGGGCAATCAACTTGACATCATTTTTTGTTCGCGTGATTGATCCGATAACCAGGTCCAAAAAGTATTAACTTCTTTTCGGGAAAGATGTTCTTTCGGGCACACTGCGTAGTATGCCTTATCGGAAGACATTGATAAGTCAAAGGGCCGAACTAGCTTGCCCGACGCCAACAGATCCTTCACAAAGGGCATAGAACACATCGCTATACCTAGACCATCCCGCGCCGCTTTTATTATCAGGTTAGTGTCGTCAATTACTGTTCCATGATTTGGGTCCACGCCATCCGCGCTGGCTAACTCAAGCCACTTAGTCCAGATTTGATGATCGGAGTCGTGCAGTAAGTTGAAATTATTGAGGTCGTCAATCGTTTTCAGTTTACGATCTCCCGCCAATAATGCCGGTGAGCAAACAGGGAAGAAATCTATTTCAAGAATTAGTTGTGATTGCAAACCACGCCATTTGTCATCTCCGTAAATTATAGCGATGTCGAACGATTGGTCGGTAAAGTCTACAGGTGCATTCGAGTGCTTGAGTGACAATTCAATGGATGGATGCTTCTGGAATAATTGCTCTAGTCGCGGCATCAGCCAATGCGCAGCAAACGAAGGTGCTACCGCAATACACAGTGGAGAGAAGTCACGTTCGCTTCTGATATCCGCAATTGTCCGGTTCAGGTTATCGAGCGATTCCCGCACAACAGGTAACAATTTTTGACCAGTTTCGGTCAGTTCGAGTTTGCGTGGATGACGAATAAACAGGGCTGAGCCAAGATATTCTTCAAGCGCTTTTATTTGATGGCTAATTGCTGCTTGTGTTACACAAAGTTCTGATGCTGCTTTGGTGAAGCTCAGGAGGCGAGCGGCTGCTTCAAAGGTCTTAAGACTAGTAAAGGGGGGTAAACGTCGTTGCATTATCACCATCTCTCAAGCATTAGTATTCCTAATCGATTATACAATAGTTTTCAATTGAAGCGCCCTTTACTTGAGAACAGAATGGGCTCCTCAAACCACTCATTAAACGGCAAAGCGATTGGCATTGATAGTGATCGAGTTTACTACCGATGCTTCTTATCAAAGTAATGCTAAGTCGAGTAAGCCATTAAGAGCACATGAGTGTAACATCACGGAATCACCTTCGCGTTATTGCGAATTTACATTCCATCAATGAGGATTAATTTTATGGCCAAAAGACTAGGTGGTCGAGAAGCGCGTAAAGCGCTCCGTAGTGCTCCGTTAGCTGAAGATATCAAACCAGTTCACCCTGGCGAATTGGGCGGTGCCTATAAGCCTTTAAGTGAAGACGGTATCCTTGAGGTAGAAGCGAACATTTACCGAATTCTGTCTGAAGTTGGCTTTAACGAAGCTACACCGCATTGCATCGAGGCGTGCACTTCAGTTGGAGCCGTGCTCGGTGGTGATGGTCGACTGCGCTTTCCGCGCGAGGTGATAGAGGCAACCCTTGAAAAGGCTGATCGTAACTTGACTCTTTATGGGCAAGATCCGAAGCACGATCTGCAAATCAGCGGTTCACGCGTACATTTTTCCACCGCAGGTGCTGCGGTGATGATCGCCGACCCTGTTGCCAATACTTATCGTGAGTCCGAATCGCAAGATTTGTATGACATGGCACGAATCGCTGACACCTGCGAAAACATTCATATGTTTCAACGCATGTGTGTGTTGCGTGATGTTAAAGATAACTATGAAATGGACCTCAACACTACTTACTGTGCTGTTAAAGGTACCAGCAAACACGTAGGCGCGAGTTGGACGCACTATACGCATCTCGAGAAAACCATTGAAATGCTGCATATCATTGCCGGTGGGGAAGACGCTTGGCGTGCCCGACCCTTCGTTAGCATGTCAAACTGCTTTGTAGTGCCGCCAATGAAGTTCGCAGAAGATGCCTTGGACTGTCTCCGTGTTGGCGTCGAAAGTGGAATGCCGATACTGCTGTTATCCGCAGGCCAAGCAGGAGCAACAACGCCGGCGTGTCTTGCCGGGGGTGTTTCGCAAGCCTGGGCAGAGATTCTTGGGGGCCTGGTCTATGTAAATGCAATTAAGCCAGGTGCACCCGCGATTCTTGGTGCCTGGCCGTTTGTGTCTGACCTTCGTACCGGTGCGATGAGTGGCGGTTCGCCGGAGCAAGCTTTAATCTCATCTGCTTGTGCTCAAATGGGCCTGCACTTTGACCTGCCGTTTGGCACAGCCTGCGGAATGTCTGACTCCAAATTTCCTGATTTTCAAGGCGGAGCAGAGCGCGCCTATACCATATTGCCGCCAGCGCTTTCAGGGGCAAATATCATTTATGAATCTGCCGGTATGTACGCCAGTCTACTTGGTGCTTGCCCGGAAAGCCTGCTGCTTGACAATGATGTCTTAGGCGCGGCGCTTCGCATTACACGCGGCATTGAAGTTAACGAGAAAACACTTGGTTTTGATAACCTGAAAGAAGTTTGTGAGAGCGGGCTAGGCCATTATCTTGGTTCTGATGAAACGCTCGCAGTAATGCAAAGTGAGTACATTTATCCCGATATGAGCGATCGGAGCAGTCCGAACGATTGGGTGAGTGCAGGCAAACCAGTGTTACTCGACAAAGCAGTAAAGCGGCGCGATGAAATACTGGCCAGTCATTTCCCCAAACACATCTCCGATGAAACCGACCAGGCAATTCGGAACCAATTTCCAATTTCTTTAACGCCAAAAGCAATAGGGCGAGGTTAAAATGACCGAAATTCTTGACGACGAGTTAGATCTTACGACGCTTAACGACACTGAACTTGTAATTCAGATGCACGACGACCTCTACGATGGTTTGGCTGACGAAATATTCGAAGGTACCAATATTCTATTAGGGCGTGGATGGGGCCCCGAACGTGTTCTGAATAACGCGCTGGTTGATGGCATGACCATCGTTGGTATTGATTTTCGTGATGGCATTCTGTTTGTTCCTGAAGTCCTGAAATCTGCCAACGCTATGAAAGCCGGCATGGCAGTGCTAAAGCCACTGCTCGCAGAGACAGGCGCCAAACCGGTAGGCAGTATGGTTATCGGAACTGTAAAGGGCGACATTCATGATATTGGAAAAAACTTGGTCGGCATGATGATGGAAGGTGCCGGATTTGAAGTGATCGATATTGGAATCAACAATACCATCGATGATTACATGGCGGCGCTCGAAGAGCATTCTCCAGACATTCTGGGTATGTCTGCTCTATTGACCACTACCATGCCGTACATGATGGTGGTAGTTGAAGAACTGGTAAAGAGGGGAATTCGCGATGACTATATTGTTTTAGTTGGAGGAGCACCACTCAACGAGGAGTTCGCCACTGCGGTTGGAGCAGACGCCTACTGCCGCGACGCTGGTAATGCCGTTGAGACTGCCACCAAGCTTATTGCTGAGAAACGCGCCGCAGCGGGCTAGATATGACTTGGGCCTCTAGCTGAATAAGGGCCCTAGCTTAATAAAAGGGCCACAGTTCATTAAAAAGCCCTCCAGCCTACTTAGACCCTTAGCAGCGAATTTTCTCGTTGCTTGGGTCGAACATAGGACGTAAGGAGGCCTCGGCGGGGATGCGCTCGCCAGCCACCTCAATTTCGTAATTACCTTCCAGTACCGCATCCGGTGGAACACTCCCTTTGGTCTGAATGTCGGTGTGAACATAGCCTAGCCCAATGCAAGCGCCTAGGCTGTGCCCGTAGGCACCCGACGTAATGTGGCCAACGATCTCATCATTTCGCCAAATAGGTTCATTGTGGTAGAGCATTGGTTTAGGGTCTAGCAATTTGAACTGCAGTAAGCGTTTAGGCAGCCCCTGCTCTTTTTGCTTAAGCAGTGCCTCGCGGCCGATAAAGCCCCCCGGTTTATCAAACTTAAGGGTAAAGCCAAGGCCTGCTTCTAAGGGCGTATCTTCATCGGTAATATCGTGACTCCAATGCCGATAGCCTTTCTCCATGCGTAGCGAGTTGAGCGCATGATAGCCAGCGTGCGCTAGACCGAACTCTTTTCCTGCTGCCGCAATCACATCGTACACACCGACCATGAACTCGGTAGGAATGTACAACTCCCAACCCAGTTCACCGACAAAGGTGATACGCGAAGCGCGCACAATCGCATAGCCAAGTTCAATCTCTTGACTGCTTGCGAAGGGGAATGCTTCATGCGATAGATCTGCCGGCGTCAGTGACTGTAACAAGTCTCGAGCCCGTGGGCCCATAATGGAAATCACCCCCATACCAGAGCTTACATTGGTCAAAACACAATGAGCATCCGCTGGGATATGTGATTTCAACCAAGCGAAATCGCGCGTTTCTGTCTCGGCAGCGCTAACGATTAGAAATGCATCGTGAGCAAGCCGGGTAACCGTTAGGTCAGCCTCAATGCCGCCCCGCTCATTCAGCCACTGGGTGTAAATTAGGCGGCCTGGCTTTTGATCAACATTGTTAGCGCATACGCGGTTTAGTACGGCAACCGCATCACGACCTTCTAGACGAAACTTTGCGAATGACGATTGATCGAATAGCGCCACCTTTTCTCGAACAGCGCGACACTCGTTGGCTGAGTACTCAAACCAATTTTGACGACCGTAACTATATTCATACTTGGCCTCCACGCCTTCTGGCGCATACCAGTTAGGTCGTTCCCAGCCAAAGGCTTCGCCATGGCATGCGCCTTTTTCCACTAGGCGATCATGGATGGCTGACTTACGAGCACCGCGGGCGCTCTCATACTGTCGAAAGGGCCAATGTGTTGCATACAACAAACCAAGACTTTCGCTTACACGTTCTTGTAGATATTTACGGTTGCCTTGAAAGGGCATATTGCGGCGAACATCAACTTCCCAAAGGTCAACCGGCGGATGGCCGTCGCGTATCCACTCAGCCATGACCTTGCCAATGCCACCGGCAGACTGCAGGCCAATCGAATTTAGACCGGCTGAGATAAAGCAGTTTTTAAGTTCTGGAACTTCGCCTAAGTGGTAACGCACGTCCGGCGTAAAACTCTCGGGCCCACAGAAGAACTTTTGAATGCCGGCGTTTTCCAATGCCGGGATACGTTTCATTGCATCGAGTAGCACTGGTTCAAAATGATCGAAGTCACCGACGATTTCATCAAAGCAAAAATCTTCGGAGATACCGTCCATACCCCAAGGTTTGGCAGTTGGCTCAAAAGCGCCGACTAACAATTTTCCAGCATCATACTTGTAGTAAGTGCAGGCATCATAGTCGCGCAACACGGGCAAGTTCGGGTCAAGCCCAGCCACCGACTCAAATAATATGTAGTAATGTTCGCAAGCATGTAGGGGAACGTTAACACCAACGGTCGCGGCAAGATCACGCGACCACATTCCACCACAGATAACCACATACTTGGCTTCGATGTCACCGGAGGTGGTAGACACGCCGGTGACCCGAGTGCCGTCGTTATTGATCGCTGTTACCTTAGTGTTTTGAAAAATCTGAGCACCGTTGTTGCGGGCACCTTTTGCTAATGCCTGAGTGATATCAACGGCATTTGCGTAGCCGTCTGAGGGAATATGAATCCCGCCCAGAATATCGTTGCCGCTAACCAATGGGTAGCGCGCCATTATCTCGTCGGGGTCAATCACGTTAACTTCAAGGTCAAATACTTTGGCCATTGAAGCGCTGCGCTTAAGCTCTTCAAAACGTTCTTCATTGGTAGCAAGAGAGATAGACCCGCACTGTCTGTAGCCGGTTGCCTGACCAGTTTCTGCTTCCAAACCACGATAAAGCTCACTGGTGTACTGCGCCAGCTTGGTCATATTGATGGAGTTGCGCAGTTGGCCAACTAGGCCTGCCGCGTGCCATGTGGTTCCGCTAGTCAACTGCTGTCTTTCAAGAAGAACTACATCGTCCCAACCCATTTTGGCTAGATGATAGGCCACCGAACAACCGATGACACCGCCACCGATGATAACGACATTTGCTTTCTTTGGTAAATCAGCCATTTGTTAAACTCTCAGTCGTGCGTTAGCGGGGTCATGCGCCGGGTCTTCAATAAGGGTAATCTGATGTTGTTCATCCAGCAGGCCAACTTGTAGCTTGCTGCCAACAATCGCCAACGCCGGCGGAACATATCCAAAGCCAAGCGACTTTTTGGTGTAATGGCCGTAGCCCCCCGAGGTGGTAAGCCCAACCACTTCGCTATCACAAAAAATTGGCTCGTTACCACGCACATCAGAATCAGTTGCGTCTACTTCGAAGTAAATCAGCTGCAGGCTACGCTCACTATCAACTTGCGCGAGCGTAGCAGCCTTGCCAGTAAAATCGTCTTTATCCAACTTGAGAAATCGTTCCATATCGGCATCGATCATGGTCACTTCATTGGTCAGTTCCCCGCCCCAGCCGCGATAGGCTTTCTCAATCCGCAAACTGTTAACAGCGTATAAGCCAAAATCGGCGATGCCATGTGCTTCGCCAGCTTGCCAGATCGCAGCATAAATATGCGGCAGATCGGCCATTTCAGGGTGCAATTCCCAACCGAGTTCGCCTACATAGTTCACCCGCAAAGCACGCACTGGCTTGCCGGCCACCAAGATCTGCTGGCTGGTTAACCAACGAAACGATTCATTATGCAGATCGGTATCAGTTAATTGGCTGAGCACATCACGCGCCCTCGGCCCTGCCAAAACCAATACACCACGATCATCAGTGATATTACTAATGGAAACGTCTTCTGACGCAAGGCAACCCTGCACCAGGTGGTCCATATCACGTAACTCAGCGCCTGCAGCAGACAGCAAATAGTAGTGACCGTCAGCAATTTTAGTAATAGTTACCTCGCCTAAAATGCGACCGTTCACGGACAGGATGTGCGCCAGTACTATGCCGCCATCTTTTTTGGGCATGCGATTTGCACAAAGCCGATTAAGGAATACTTCGGCATCTGGCCCGGTAATATCGTATTTCGCAAAGCCACTCAAATCAAGTATCCCAACTCGCTCTCGCACCGCCAGACACTCATCGCGAACAACCTCAAAAACATTATTACGTCGGTAGTTGTATTGTTCTTTACGGCCGTCAAGCGAATACCATTTGGGGCGTTCCCAACCAAAGGTCTCGGTAAATACACCGCCTTTAGCTTTAAGTTGCTCATACAAGGGACTAAACCGTTGTGGACGACCTGCTGGTAATTCCTCACCTGGCAATGGCGTGCTATAGGTCATGCGAAAGTCTTGAAACGCTTTTGCCCTGGCGTAGCTTTCATCGGCGTAAACACCAAGCCGACGAGGGTCAAAACCGGCCATATTAATTTCGGAGTCACCGTGTAACATCCATTGGGCTAAAAACTTACCGCAGCCTGCGCCCTGGGCAATTCCAAAGGATGATCCACAGCACAACCAAAAGTTTTTAACACCAGCAACTGGGCCTAGGTAAGGCGGGCCGTCTGGTGGGTGGGGTATCGCGCCATTAACGATACGTTTAATTCCAGCTTCACTCAGAATGGGCAAACGTTCCATCGCGTCTCCCAACCATGGCATTAATCGGTCAAGGTCATCAATAAACAGTTCACTGTCGGATGACCATTGCGGATAACCACGCGGTGCCCATGCTTCGGTCATCCCGACACCTTCGTAGATACCAATAATGCCTGCTTTTTGTTCTTGTCTGATGTAGGACGAAGAGCGTGGGTCACGTATCACCGGCATCTCTTCATCGCGGGCTTCGAACTCTGGCACATTGCCCGTCACCAAATACTGGTGCTCCATGTTAATCAGCGGCATGTCACTGCCAATCATTTGCGACACCTGCCGGGCAAAACAACCCGCCGCATTCACCACAACTTCTGCTGTGACAGGTCCTTTTTCAGTATCAACCAACCACTCGCCAGAAGGTAGCTGGGTAATGTCGAGTACGCGATTGTTTACCTCGATCTTGGCACCCATGTTGGTCGCACCGCGGGCCATGGCATTAGTCAACCCAGACGGATCGGCATGGCCGTCACTCTTAGTGTAAGCACCTGCGATAACGCCGTCTAGTTCAAGCCATGGCACGATGTTCTTGATCTCGCTCGGGCTAATGATCTCCATATCAAAACCGACGCTTTGAGAAATGCCGCGCATATAGCGCATCCATTCGAGATCAGCTTTATCAAGCGCAAGGCGGATACCTCCCGACGGATGCCAACTAACATACTGGCCAGTAAGCTCTTCAAGGCGTGGATACAGGTCGTTGCTATAGGCCTGTATCTTCGCGAGGTTATAGTTGCCAACCAGGCTAGGGCATTGGCCCGCCGCGTGCCAAGTGGAACCGGAGGTCAATTCACCTTTTTCGATTAACAGAAGATCGGAGCAGCCTTCTTCGGCGAGGTGATACAACAAACCCACCCCCATGATGCCGCCGCCTATGACTAATATTTGCGCGTGTGATTGGATAATAGAACCCTGCTTGCGTTGCGAAGTGCACAAGATGTGTCATGCCTTCGTGTTAAATCTCGGACAAAAGGAACGCATGGTTTGCCTCACGCAAACCAACCGCCTTGCCATGGTAGAAACTTTAGAAGTTCAGCGCAAGTTTTACCGCTTGGTGGTATTGCTTCAATTGATTAAAATTTACTCGACTAAAGAAAAAGTAATGTCTCGACCTCGGCAATCCTTTGCTGTTTTAAAAAATGCGCTGGTAGACAACGGCCAAGCGCATAGAATTAGTTTTGAATCAGGCAGCTCCTTGCCCCTTGTCGGGACGTAGGAAAGATCAAAGCGACCAATTGCTTCTGCGAGTGGCGATTGAGCAGTGTTCCATCAAGGTCGAAGACGATAAGTTCCGGTTATTCTAAAGCCGGCATCAGCCTGGTGGCGGATGTACGGCGCAATAGTAGGGCACGGTTAATAATAAATTAATTGTCAAACGACAAGATAAAACTCAAATTTGGATATAGTATGGGATCCTATTTTATTGACAGCTAGCCTATTGTAATCAGGATTTATTATGAAAATTGAACCATTTGGTGTTGAACTTTGGATGAATGAGTTTGAGACCGTGTGTGAGCTTAATCTTGCTGAAACCTGTGTCGAGAGCATCACTGTATCAGAGCTGCTGGCACTTTGTGGCCAGTCGGATAAGGCTATCGCAGAGGTTCTGCCATTTAAAATGACCTACGGGGCAATAGAGGGCTCGGCCCGATTGCGCTCGGCGATCACCACTTTGTATCAACAGCAACGCGCTGAAAACGTTCTGATAACCCACGGCACAATTGGCGCGAATTCCTTGGTTCACCAAACTTTAGTGTCCACAGGGGATAGAGTGGTCGCGGTAGTTCCAACCTACCAACAGCATTACTCAATACCTGAAAGTATTGGCGCGGATGTACACCACTTGCGCTTAAGCCAAGAGAATCAGTTTCTCCCTGATTTGGAACAACTGCGCTCACTGGCTACGTCTGAAACGCGTTTAATAGCAATCAATAACCCAAATAATCCTACGGGTAGTCTGATGGGCGTTGAGATGCTAAAAGAAGTTGTTGCAATTGCGCGTGAGGCTGACGCTTGGTTGCTTTGTGACGAGGTTTATCGTGGCATCGATCAAGACGGCTCTGGGATGACAGAATCGGTTGCTGATTTGTACGAAAAGGGAATCAGTACCGCAAGTGTTTCAAAGGCCTTTTCACTTGCGGGCTTGCGAGTGGGTTGGATAGCCGCACCGCGCGAATTAATAGAAAAGGTGATGATTCATCGAGACTACAACACCATATCTGTAGGAATGATTAACGACCATCTTGCTGCAATGGCAATAGAGAATCATCAAAAGATACTTGATCGAAGTAAGCAAATCACACGTGGCAATCTAGCTGTTTTGTCTGAGTGGGTCGCGGCTGAGTCGTTGATAACTTGGGTTCGGCCAAAATCAGGCACAACAGCGCTTCTCAAATACGCATTTGATCAGCCTTCTCGAGACTTTTGTGTTGAGCTTCTGAATGAGACAGGTGTTCTCTTTACACCCGGATCCGTAATGGAGATGGAGGGCTACGTGAGGATTGGTTTTGCAAATAACCCAGAGGTCTTGAAGGAAGGGTTGACACGAGTTAGTGATTTTCTAAAGCGCTAGGCTAGCAACCAGCCGAGCTGTTGATAGCCTGCTAGGCTCGTTGCTTATTGAATAAAGCAACATATGTTATGCTATTTGTTTTGCGAACGAGTTTTTACCTAACGGGAATATATGACTAAGCAAGATGAGGTGATTGATGGACGTCGCCTGCGTAGTGAGCGCAGTAAAAAGGCAGTTCTAAGTGCCTGCGAAATGCTGATGAAGGAGGGCCAACTGGTGCCCACCGCGCAAATGATTTCTGACAAAGCGGGTGTGCCGATACGCTCTTTCTTTCGTCACTTTCCTGACATGCAAACACTGTTTCGTGAACTCGATGCGTCTCTGCAGCCTGGTTACGAGCGTTCTTTCGCAGAGGTGGTTTGTAATGGGTCGCTGAGTGAGAGAATAGAGAGTGCGGTTAAGTTACACGCCAGAACTTTTGAGGAGAGCAAGCCAATCCTTCGCTCTACTAAGGCGCAGCTCTGGCGTTATGACGTATTGCAAGAAAACTATGCCCGATGGCAGCGACGAATACGCAAGGACTTAGATATTCGGATTCCTGAGCTGACCGATATTGATTCGGATGCACGCGAGTTGATCGATAGCTTTACGTCTTTTGAGATGTGGACGCGCTTGCGGGACCATCAAAAACTTTCGCAAAAGAAAAGCACTAAGCTAATTCAAGAACTGGTTGAGAAAACCATTCTCGATGCCTTACGTTACTAACTGGTTTTATTTGCCTTATTTGCTTTATTTGGAATTAATGGCATAATGTATGTCATTATATTGTTGTTCAAAGGGTATTTAAAATGAGTAAAAAATCGATTTTCACCATTGCAGTATTGTTTATTGCTGCCCTATTCGTTTTTCAAAAAGACCGAATTCTAACCGCCGTGTTTAGCAAAGGGCTGGAAGTCAGGCTCGGCAGTGACGCCATCGCTGAACTTGAAGATGGTTTACATGTTGCACTGTGTGGCGCTGGTGGCCCATTGCCAGCACCTAATGCGTCTGGCCCTTGTGTGGCTGTTATCGCGGGTGATCGGATGTTTGTGGTGGATGCAGGAACAGATGGCCTTCGAAACCTCGGCCGCATGGGCTTGAGGGCCGGTGCCATCGAAGCGGTGTTTTTAACTCATTTCCATTCAGACCATATCGATGGGCTTGGTGAGATGGCGACTATTCGTTGGGTAAGCGTAGGCAATACAGAGCCGCTGCCGGTATATGGCCCCCGTGGAGTGCAACAGGTCGTGGATGGATTTAATTCTGTGTATGCAATGGATAAGACATACCGATATGAGCATCATGGCGATACCGTAGCGCCTATAAGTGGGGCCGGTATGGTGGCTAAGGAATTTACGGCGCCTGAGTTTGATAAGTTAGCAATACTTTACAGCGAGACTGATTTAAAGATTGAAGCTTTGTTGGTAGAGCATGCTCCAGTTACTCCTGCAGTGGGTTATCGCTTTACTTACAAGGGGCGTAGCGTGTTGATTACGGGTGACACAAAAGCGTCGGATAACGTACTTAAGTTTTCTAAAGGCATTGACCTATTAGTGCATGAAGCCCTAGCGCCAAATTTGGTAATGATGATGAACGCGGCTGCTAAAAAAACGTCGAATAAGGTGCTCGAGAAAGTCGCAATCGACATCCTCGACTACCACGCATCGCCTAAGGAAGCCGCGCAGATTGCCAAAGCGGCAGGGGTTGGCCATTTGCTTTACTATCATATTGTTCCGCCGTTGGTCGTGCCTGGTCAAGAGAGTCTATTCCTCGATGGTGCCGATGAAATATTCCCTGAATACACTGTTGGGCAAGACGGCGTGATGTTTTCAATGCCTGCTGGCTCGAGAGACATAAACCTTGTTCGTAAAGGACTGTAAATCAGCCTAGCGACAGTCTAAGCCAACTTAACTACGCTAAACCCAGGTTCCTATCTCTAACTGGTAGAGTCGAATATGAACAGGCTATACGCAAATTCATTCTTCAATCATTTCAATAGTAAGCTCTATGACAACCACAAACCGAATTACCCTGATTGGCAATACGCCCTCGCCTTACACTCGAAAAATGGTGAGCGTATTACGCTACCGGCATATCCCTTACTCAATTGTCTGGGCTGACCCAGGTGAGGAGCTTGAAAAACGTAGAATAGCTAAACCCAAGGTCGCATTACTGCCCACGTTTATTTTCACAGACGATGGTGGCGAGCCTCAATCAATGGTCGATTCCACGCCCATTATTCGCAAGCTAGAATCATCGCATAGCGGCCGTTCGGTTATCCCGCAAGACCCTGCTTTGGCGTTTATCGTCTACTTGCTTGAAGACTTCGCAGACGAGTGGGGCACAAAATATATGTTTCACTATCGTTGGTATCCGCAGATTGATGCAGACAATGCCGGCACCATGTTGCCATTTTGTATTGATCCAAGTATGTCGGCTGACAAACAACAGCATGCAAAGAATTACTTTAGCAAACGCCAAATAGACCGGCTATATGTGGTGGGTTCGAACGACACCACTGCGCCAGTGATCGATGCTAGTTATCGCCGGTTTCTGCAAGCCATGGATGCGCATCTCGCCAGCCAACCTTTCATGCTGGGTTCGCGCCCCGGAGCAGGCGATTTTGCCATCATGGGCCAGCTCTCGCAACTGGTGGGCTTTGACCCAACACCCAGAGCCATTGCCCACGAATTAGCACCACGCACCGTGGCATGGAGTTTGATGACGGATGATCTCAGTGGTTTAGAGCCTGAGCTCAGTGATTGGAATAATATTGATGAAACTCCAGAGTCACTAAAAGGAATCCTCAATGAAGTAGGCCGTGTCTACGCGCCGGCGCTGCTAGCCAATGCCAAAGCATTGCAAGCAGGCGATAAGCAGTGGCAGGCCGAAATAGATGGGGTTGTCTGGACTCAACAAACATTTCCTTATCAAGGCAAGTGCTTACAGTGGATCAATCAGCAGTATCAAGCATTGAACGAGATTGAGAAGAACAAGGTGAATACTTTGCTCGCGGGTACTGGTTGCGAGACTTTACTAATAAATACGTAGACTTAAGAGATAAATATGAATTTTACAGAGTTTTCAAAATCACGAAGAAGTGCCCGTGGTTTCCTGGATAAGCCGATTTCAAAAGAACTAGTCAATGAGATCATCGATACAGCAAAGTGGGCACCCTCTTCTTACAACACTCAAACTTGGCGTGTGCATGCAGTCACCGGCGATGTCTTGAATAAAATTCGTGAAGGCAACACCAATAACACGTTAGCGGGTAAACCGCATGTACGCGATTTCCCTTATAAGGAAAATTACTTGGGCGAAAACCGCCAACGTCAAATTGATGTAGCAATTCAATTATTTGAAGCGATGGGTATTGGCCGAGACGATAAAGACAAGCGCATGGATTGGATGCTACGCGGCTTCCGTCAGTTCGATGCGCCTGTGTCTCTGGTATTGACCTATGATAAATCGCTAGAGCCAGCGGCAATAACCCAGTTCACGCTAGGTTCTCTGGCCTATGGCATTGTTTTAGCCGCATGGGAGCGAGGTATCGGCTGCGTGATTAATGGCCAAGGCATTATGCAGTCCGACGTGGTTCACCAGCACGCCAATATTCCGGATAATGAAGCCATCATGATCTGTATCGCGATGGGCTACCCAGACGAAACTTTCGCGGCTAATGATGTACGTTCAACGCGTGTCGATAATAGCGAATTTGTTACTTACACCGGCTTTGATTAATAATATCGATGATGTCTGGGCATGCACCTAATATTTTTTAGATGAATGTGGGTAATGCTCCATCGGACTTGTATTGGCATAATTAGTGACATTATAATGCCGACCACATGAAATTCATGCTGCTATGGTTTCAAACCTCAATACATTAGGCAGCAAATCTTTGCCTAACTCATAGGAAAAATACTCTCTCATGCCTGACTATAAAGCCCCGTTACGCGACTTACGTTTTGTTACTGACGAACTCTGGAAATTCGACGACCACTACCAGTCACTTAGTGGTACCGAAGAGGTCGATGCCGAACTACGCGATGCGATCCTTGGCGAAGCGGCTAAATTCGCTGAACAGGTTATAGCACCACTGCGTCGTATTGGCGATGAAGAAGGCTGTACATGGAGCGAAGATGGGGTAACCACTCCTAGCGGCTTTAAAGAAGCGTACCAGCAGTACATCGACGGCGGCTGGACTGGCCTGTCTGTACCCGAAGAATTTGGCGGACAAGGCTTGCCCGCGTCACTTGGGTTTATGGTCAGTGAGCTTATGGGCGAAGCAAACCATGCTTGGACCATGTACCCAGGTTTGAGCGCTGGTTGTCGTGAAACCTTAATGGCCCACGGCACCGCTGACCAACAACAGAATTATTTGCCCAAACTAGTCTCTGGCGAATGGTCAGGGACTATGTGTTTAACTGAATCTCAGGGTGGTAGTGATCTCAGTTTCTTACGTACCAAAGCGGAGCCCATCGGCGACGGTGCTTATTCCATTACTGGCACCAAAATCTTCATCAGTTCTGGTGAACACGACATGACCAGTAATATTCTTCATATCGTGCTGGCTCGAGCGCCGGATGCCCCTGCGGGCAACAAAGGCCTGTCTTTGTTTCTGGTGCCAAAATTCACCCCCAACGAAGAGGGCGAGGCTGGTGAGCGCAATGCGGTAAGTTGTGGCTCTTTAGAGCACAAGATGGGCATTCATGGCAATGCCACCTGTGTGATGAATTTTGATGGCGCAACAGGCTATCTGATAGGCAAGGAAAACCAGGGCCTGATGTGCATGTTCACTTTTATGAACGGTGCTCGTTTGGGCACTGCTGCACAGGGTCTGAATCATGCAGAAGTCGCTCTGCAGGGCGCGCTCGCTTATGCGATAGATCGAGAAGCAGGCCGGTCACTGACTGGTGTGAGATCGCCTGATCGACCCGCAGATAAGTTGATTGTGCACCCAGATGTTCGAAAAATGATACTGACCATCCGTGCTTTCTCGGAAGGTCATCGGGCTTTCTTTTATCTTCTAGCGCAACAAGCAGATAAAACGCAACGTGGGGATGAAAAGCAAAAACAAGAAGCTGAAGAGCTAATGGCCTTGCTGACACCAATAGCCAAAGGCTTTATGACTGAAACTGGCTTTGAGGCCGCGAATATCGGTGTACAGGTATATGGCGGGCATGGTTTTATCCGCGAATGGGGTATGGAGCAGAATCTGCGAGATGCACGCATCTCAACTCTCTACGAAGGCACCACTGGCATTCAATCTCTTGACCTGCTTGGGCGTAAAATCATAAAAGATAGAGGTGCCATGTTTGGTCGCTTTATCGCTAGGGTTGCAGCTGACACTCAGACTATGGACCCAGTTTATGCCGCCCCCTTGCAAAAGAAACTCAAGGAATGGGGCGAGCTTGCCACCGAGATTGGCATGAAAGGCATGTCTAATCCAGATGAGGTGGGTGCTGCCTCCGTAGACTTCCTGATGTATTCAGGCTACATGGTAACCGCCTGGGTATGGGGACTGATGGGCACAACGGCCAAAGCGAAATTAGTAGAAAATGACGATGTCTTTTACCGCGCCAAGGTAGCCACGGCCGATTTCTATTTTGCAAAAATCATGCCACGTACGCAGGCGCATAAGATCAGTATTGAAGCTGGTGCTGAGTCAATGCTTAGTTTGAGTGACGCTGATTTCGAAGCGCTAGCAGCGCTCTAATTGCCGAACAGTCGCTGCATTAAGGGGCATTCCCGCTATTTAGAAGCAGTGAATGCCAACCTGATGCAGCGTATTGCTCTAACTTAAAATAAAGAGTATCGATTGCCCCTTGGTTTTGGGGTCTTGTGTGCTTCAGGGAGCGTGCACAGTCTGTTCATGTGCGTGGTGCTGCCATCAACATATTCCCAAACTAGCTGTTCGTCGTCTAGATAGCGTTTAACGACTAATGGCCCCCAACCGAAGGCATGAAACTCCAGTACGTCGTGGTTCCAAATCATGGAGGCTGAAGTACGCATGCAGTACTCTATCTCGCCCACGGTGAAAAGTACTGAACCCTCGGTATCATTAGTATTGAGACCCGCGGTGCTATTCGGCCCATAGTCATGGATGATGCCGGCCGCGGTAATCACGGTTCGACTACCGCATTGTTCAACACGTTCAAGGTGCCCGATATGCTCGCCTTGAACGCCAATCCATAGGCCGCGAATGTCGGCTGCGCCTTCAGGTAGGGGCTCAGTACAGTCGGCTAAAACCGGCAGAGGAAAGTGATCATAGCCACAAGCCGGCGTATTCCCTTTGGCAATCTCGGCTGCCATTTTGACACTTCCATCTAGTTCAGGAAGTTCACAGTAGTTTAAGGAGCTGCCATCACCTGCTAGGGTAGCTGGGTCAGTGGTTAACAGTGGCCGAGAAGAGAAGAAAGCCAGCCAGAATAGAAAGGCGGCGAGGGTGCTAAGCACACTTAGGCCGGTTAATAAGACGCGCTTCATTAGAGCAATACTAAATGTAGCAATGCGGCTATCAGCGCTAATGCCATGGGTACAATCAGTTTAGGCCCGCCGATCAGGGTCCAAGGTGCGCCCGGGTAGGCAAAGGTTCTCACAAGCGATTCAAGTTTCAGTTCATGATGCTCGCTGCCCACAGTGGCGGGCAAAACTTCCAATAAGTCGCGCCGACTGCGATAGCGCACCATGCCCGCGGCTGTCCAGTTATCAGTACCGCAGCCAATGTCTTCAAGATTGCCGCTGGCGGCGCGGGCGATAAAAACCGGATGACCTGCACGTTTTAGCAAATTGCCTAAAAATACCTTTTGATAAGCAGCCAGATTTTTGCGTGATTGTTGCATCGGCTCTTTAAGCTCTAGCAAATTGACCATCACAAAATCTTTGCCGTCGTCTTGTTCGAAGAAGTGACGGATAGCATCAATTTGCTTCACGCTGTAATTACTGCGTGTTTGAAGTAAATTAATGGTGCTTTCGACTTCATCAGAAGTGATCTTACGGCTGATGCCGATATACCAAAACCAAAAGCCAACATAGAGTAGGGCGGCAATGCCCCAGATAAAGGTCGGTGTCATATAAGTTCTCGGTACAATTAAGTTCTCAGCACGATTAAGTTCTTTGGACTATGCTTAGTTTGGTATTGGCATAAAGTATGCCATATGATAATGTGACCGTCTATAGCCCAAACTATCAACAGGCCTGAGCTGCTTGGCCGAGCCAATCTATTAACAGGAGCTTTAAATGAAAAAGATATTTGCTTATTTACTGCTTGTCATTGCTGTGCTCGGTGTAATCGCTTGGCTGAATAAAGCCTCGGTCTTGCTTGCTGTCGTTAACTATCAGTCAGATAAGCAATACGCTGATCGTAAACCATTTTATCAGGTCCCTTGGACTCCAGGACCATCTCAGGCCGAACGGTCCGCTATTGACAGGCCACCCAATATTATTTTGATTGTCGCTGACGATCTTGGCTTTAATGATATTTCGACCTTTGGCGGTGGCGTAGCCGACGGCCGAGTAACAACACCAAATATTGACCAGTTGGCTGCCGACGGGGTGGTGTTCGAACAGTCTTATTCGGGGGCCAATACTTGCGCGCCTTCACGGGGCATGTTGATGACAGGCCGCTACCCAAGTCGTAGCGGTTTTGCATTTACACCGATTCCAGGTTCCATGGGGAAGTTAGTGAGTGTCATCACGGATGGAATGGACGGCAACTTACCTTCTGCAGTGTTCGATGAAAAATTATCCGCAACCAAGCTACCCTTTGAAGAGCAAGGCTTACCAAGTCAGGAAATCACCATCGCCGAGTTGCTGCAGGCTAACGGCTACTACACTGCGCATATTGGTAAGTGGCACCTTGGTCGCTCTAATGGTATGGCGCCCAGAGATCAGGGCTTCGATGATAGCTTGCTGATGCAGAGTGGTTTGTACCTACCCGAGGATCGCCCAGAAGTGGTGAATGCCAAGCTCGACTTTGATCCAATTGATAAATTCTTATGGGCGCGCATGCGGTACGCGGCCAGCTTCAACGAAACGAATACCGCAGGCTTTACTCCAGGTGGCTACCTAACCGACTATTACACTGATGAATCGATTAGAGTGATCGAAGCCAATAAAAACCGTCCATTCTTTTTGTACCTGGCGCACTGGGGCGTGCACACGCCGCTGCAAGCAACACGAGAAGACTACGATGCCGTGGGTGATATTAAGCCGCATCGTTTGCGCGTGTACGCAGCAATGATTCGCGCGCTAGACCGTAGCGTCGGGCGCATAATGGAAAAACTGGAGCAACAAGGTTTAGCCGAAAATACCCTAGTGATGTTTACCAGTGACAACGGTGGGCCGGGTTACCTAGGCCTGCCTGAAGTGAATAGCCCATACCGGGGCTGGAAAATAACCTCGTTCGAAGGCGGCTTAAAAGTGCCGCTGTTTATGAAGTGGCCAGTCAAGTTAGCAGCGAGTACTAAGGTAACAGAGCCAGTGGCTCATATTGACATAATGCCAACTATCATGGCGGCCGCCAGTATCGATATTCCGTCTGAAATTGAAATTGATGGTAACAATTTATTACCGTTGACCAATGTCGAAACAGCCTCAAATTGGCAGCGAGAATCTCTGTTTTGGGTGAGCGACCATTCGCAGGTAGTGCGCCATGGCGACTGGAAGCTACAGCTGAATAATCGGCCGAGCGACGGCTTGCAAAAGTGGCTGTACGATTTGGCGGCAGATCCTACCGAGCAAAATAACTTGGCAGGTTCTCGTGTTGAAAAGTTGGCTGAGCTTGAGGGCTTGCTGGCTGATTACAATGCAGCATCACGTGAGCCCTTGTATCCAGCGACAGTCCAGCTGCCTGTGATGATTGATAAAACTCTGGCTGAGCGCTTCGTTGATGGCGATGAGCACGTGTTTACGCCGAACTAAGCTCCTTACCCGTTTAAAAATAGAACCACCAAAGCAAGATAAGAGAACAATTATGGATTTTCTGAGAACCCCTGACCAACGCTTTAATAATTTACCTGACTATCCATTTTCACCGAACTATCTAAACGTGGATGATACTGAAGGCGGCAAGCTGCGAATCCATTATCTAGATGAAGGCCCACGAGATGGGGCTATTGTATTGTTGATGCACGGCCAGCCAGTGTGGTCGTATTTATATCGTTTTATGATTCCTGCATTGGTAGATGCTGGCTTTCGAGTCATCGTGCCGGATTTGGTTGGCTTTGGGCGCTCAGATAAACCGACCAAGCAGGCCGACTATACCTTTGCTAGACATGTCTCCTGGATGAGTGATTGGTTAACACAGATGGATCTCAGCGACGTCACGGTGTTTTTTCAAGACTGGGGGAGTTTAATCGGGCTAAGATTAGTTGCCGAGTTCCCTGAGCGCTTTAGTTACGTGGTGTTGGCCAATGGTGGGCTGCCTGCTGGCATGATTCCGCCTCTATTAGGAAAAATTCTACAGTGGATGTACCCGCGCTTAGCGCTAGTAAAAGCAGAGGCGCTGGGCGCTAAGTTTAGGGTTAAATGGGGTGTGCCCGGTTTTCTTTACTGGCGCAAATACGCCGCGCAAAGCCCCGACTTCTCGATTGCTGATGTTATGCGAGTTACCGCTAGAGAAGCACTCTGCGATGAAGTTCTGGGCGCTTATGAAGCCCCATTTCCAGACCAAAGTTATATGGCCGGTGCGCGTCAATTCCCTACATTAGTGCCGGTATTTATAAATGAGCCTGAAGTTAAGGAAAACAAAGCGGCGTGGCGACTATTGTGCAAATTCGATAAGCCTTTTATGACGGCATTCAGCGACAATGACCCAGTCACGGCTGGTGGCGATAAAAAGTTTTTAGAGCAGGTTCCCGGCTGCAAGGGCGTGGCGCATCGAACCATTAGTAATGCAGGCCACTTTTTACAACAGGACCAGCCGCAACAATGCGTGCGAGCGATTCTTGATATTACCGGGAAATCTTAACGCTTGTTAAGGAGCCCCTGATTAAGGCAAGCTAGAAGACCCAATCAGTGTGCCGTATTGATTTAACCAGCGGCCTATGTTGAGACCAGGCATGGCCTCGAATAGTGCATTCTTCAAGCAATAATGCTATCGTCTGCGAAGCGTGTTGTCGGCCGTGAACCTCAATCTAACGAGTGCGTTCAAGGGAGTGGAATGTATTCGAATGGTAAACTAAATCACGCAATACGTCATTTCGCTCACAATTCGGCCCATAATAAGAGCTGTAACGGTTCTACTAAACATCATGACGCTGATACCCATTTCTGAAGTAGCTATCGCGTGGCGCACAGCGAGTTTGTGGCCATGGGCGCAAAACAGATAAGGGTACTAGGAAACGAAAATGCGCTTGTCTATGACCTTAAATATATTCTTGAACAAAACCAAAGTGATCTGCGATTATGAAAGTACTAGTTACCGGTAGTGCCGGCTTTATTGGCTCGACCCTCTGCCTTCGGCTATTGGAGCGTGGCGACCAAGTGGTGGGCATCGACAATCTAAATGATTATTACAGCGTCGATCTGAAAAAGGCTCGCCTGACTCGGTTTGCAGATCACCCGAATTACACCCATCTTAAAATTGATCTTGCAGACCGCTATGCAATGGAAAACGCATTTGCGGAACATAAACCAACGAGGGTAGTGAATTTGGCCGCGCAAGCCGGCGTGCGCTACGCTGCAGAAAACCCGCATGTGTATGTTGAAAGCAATGTCACTGGGTTTTTACATCTGCTCGAAGGTTGCCGCCATCACAATGTAGAGCATCTAGTATTCGCCTCTACCAGTTCGGTATACGGCGCCAATACCGATATGCCATTTCAGGAAAAACAGCATACTGAACATCCTCTGAGTTTGTATGCCGCCACCAAAAAATCCAACGAGATGATGGCGCATAACTACGCCCATCTTTTTAATGTGCCCTGTACAGGCCTACGATTTTTCACTGTGTACGGCCCCTGGGGTAGGCCCGACATGGCCTTATTTTTATTCACCAAAGCGATACTGGCCGGTGAGTCTATCCGGGTTTTTAATAACGGCAAACACAAGCGCAGCTTTACCTATGTAGATGACATAGTAGAGGGTGTGATTCGAGTGCTGGATCAGCCAGCATCGATAAATACACAATGGGATAGTAAGCAACCAGACCCCTCAACCAGTGGCGCTGGCCCCTACAGAATTTATAATATAGGTAACGAGGAAACGGTTGAGCTACTTCGCTACATTGAAGTTCTCGAAGAAAACCTCGGTAAAAAGGCCATCATGGAGATGCTGCCGTTGCAGCCTGGTGATCTGCCAGATACTGAAGCCAGCGTCGATGAGTTAGCCAAGCATGTTGGCTACACACCGAAGGTTAGTGTGGAGGAGGGCGTGGCGAATTTCGTGGAGTGGTATCAGGGATATTATCGTGATGCTAGCAAATGAATGCCCGTCTGACGATTCAGGCTTAGCGTATTAAAGAACTCAATCTTGCTGCTTTCGATAAGGAAGCGAAGGCCAACCAGCGATCAGCAGCGCTTGGCTGACAATGCTCGGCAGTATGTACAGGAAAACTTTGATGAGCGTGAGGCGGCCATGCAAGTGATTTCGGGCTTGTCGAGGGATATTAGAGCCTGATAAGTAGGACTAATAAGCTGAGTTGGATTTCTTTGAGGCGTTTAGAAAACAGAAATAGGATCTTTTTATCGACCCAAAATATAGCTGATTAGCTTAGAGTTTGTTGTTCTTAATAGTTGATTTGATTAATATTTATTGTTAGTCTATTTGTGAAAGTCACTATTTTTGATCTAAAAATCCTAAATAAACGGATATGCCTATTTAGGTCTCATTTAAGCCAGTAACAGATTTATAACAACTTAACAGCTTCGCGTATTAATAGAGCAAATATCATGCCAGTAGAACTAGTTAAAGAATTTGAATCCACCATTGAAGAAAACGCCAACCCCTATACATTTGGTGCATGGACTCCCAATCATAAAGAATACAATGCCACGGACATGCAAGTTATTGGGGAGATTCCAAAGGACGTAGACGGCGTATACTTGCGTAATACCGAGAACCCTGTGCACGAGCCGATTGGTCGATATCACCCCTTTGACGGCGATGGCATGATCCACAGTGTCCAGATTAAAGATGGTGTGATTGGCTATCGAAACCGGTTTGTGCAAACTAAAGCGTTTCAGGCAGAACAAGAGGCAGGGCAGTCTTTGTGGGCTGGCTTGGCGGAGCATCCTTCTCGCTCTACTCGCCCCGGTTGGGGAGCACAAGAAGCCTTGAAAGATTCGTCCTCTACTGACGTTATCGTGCATGCGGGTAAGGCCTTATCTACATTTTATCAATCTGCCGAAGGTTATCGTTTAGACCCCGTGACACTTGAGCAATTTGGTGCTGAGGGTTGGGTACCGATTGATGGTATTTCGGCGCACCCCAAGGTTGACCCGCGCACCGGGGAATTATTATTCTTCAATTATTCAAAACACGCGCCGTACATGCACTACGGAGTGGTCGGTGCCGATAATAAACTAAAGCACTACACGCCGATTCCTGTTCCAGGGCCAAGATTACCCCACGACATGGCGTTCACCGACAATTACTCGATCATGAACGACATGCCTATGTTTTGGAACCAAGAACTACTCGACAAAGACATTCATGCCGTCGAGTACTATCCAGACATGAAGACTCGGTTCGCGGTCATCCCGCGCTATGGCAATCAAGACGACATCATGTGGTTCGAGGCGGACCCAACCTATGTTTTGCATTGGACCAATGCCTACGAAGAAGGTGATGAGATTGTCCTAGACGGATATTTTCAAGAGTGCCCCAAACCGCCAAGCCACCCGAATGCACCTGCTGGACTAGCGCGTATGATGGGCTTCTTGGCCAATGACTTACTGTTACCACGGTTACATCGCTGGCGTTTCAATCTGAAAACCGGAGAGACTATTGAGCAACGATTGGATGACCGGACACGTGAGTTTGGCGTTATAAACTCGCTTTACCAAGGCCTCAAGTATCGGTATATCTATAGTGTAATCCCCACCCCAGGGTATTTTCAGTTTGACGGTTTGTCTAAAGACGATTTAGAAACCGGCGAGCAGCAAAATTACATGTTCGGTGATCAACGTGTTGGTAGCGAACCCGCATTTGCACCAAGAATTAATCCACAGAGTGAAGATGACGGCTATGTGGTTTCGATCATTACAGACACCAAGCTTGATCGTTCTGAATTTGTCATGTTCGACGCTAAAGACATCACCTCTGGTCCAATTTGTCAGGTCATATTGCCGCATCGGATATCCAGTGGCGTGCATGCTACTTGGGCCCGTGGCGAAGAACTCAACGTCGCTTAAAAGAGCGCTGCTGGGCCAATTTAATTAAATAGGGTTTTGCATATGACAACGCCAATATATATTCTCGGTGGTAGCCAAACGGATTTCGCACGTAACTGGCATCGAGAGCAAATAGACGTCTATGAGATGTTCAAACAAACACTTGATAGCGCACTTATTTCTGCGGGGCTAGAGCCAGAGCAGATTGAAGTAGGCCACGTTGGAAACTTTGTCGGTGAGCTATTTACCGGACAGGGCCAACTCGGTGGATTTTTTGCTGAAGCATACCCAGAGTTAAGCTCGATTCCGACCAGTCGTCATGAGGCAGCTTGCGCCTCAGGGTCGATTGCCCTG
>CAWUWF010000207.1:0-9380 GCA_963925935.1 uncultured Arenicella sp.
CAGAAGAAGAAGGTGTGGAACGCGATCAAGAAGCTCAAGTTCAGCCAGGCCGAGAAGGAGGCGAAGAAGGAGGCGAAGAAGATAAAGACGGCAAAAAAAAGCCAGATAAGGATAGTGAAGATGAAGGTAAAGAAGACGAAAAAGAAATAGAAATTGCCAAAAACCAGTGTGCATGAACAGCGGTTATCTATAATGAAAATCAAGGCCTAGCTTACTCAATAGGGGCCTTGATTTTTTATAGGTCTATGAGTGCATAGTTGGAGATAAGGGATGATAGCTCTGCCTGCATGGAGGTAAGCGGAATAGTTACAATTTACGCTTGACCTAGAGTCAACTCTAAGAAGTAAAGTAGTAGGTACATATCAATTCTTGGGAATAGGGCGCAACAAGCCCTATTTCCTAATAGCGATCAATGCCTAGTGATACTACTATGAATGACAATGCCGACAAAACTATTGATTTAACGCCTTCACAAACGAAGGTGCAGCTGCAAATTAGTGGCGCAAGTTGCGCGAGTTGTGTCACCAAAATAGAAGGCGCACTCAAGCAGGTGGCAGGCGTTGGGCATGCTGAAATGAATTTAGTGCAGCGCACCGCCACGGTCTCAGGCTTAGCCTCCACCGAATCTTTAATTCAGGCAGTTGAAGCCCTTGGTTATCAAGCACGAAGCATGCTTGATGTCTCAGACAAGCAATTGATTGATCAGAATGAACGCGCCGACCGAGTCTATTACAAGCGATTATTGCGTGATACTTCAGTTGCATTGGGGCTTGGTATTCCCTTGATGGTATACGGTTTATTTATCGGTGAGATGACGGTGTCGACCAGCGCTGAACGTCTTGCTTGGGGAATCGTCGGCTTAGCTACCTTCGCTGTTATGGCTACCTCAGGCCGGCATTTTTACCTTGGTGGCTGGAAGTCAATCTGGTCACATACTGCCAATATGGATACCTTGATAGCCTTGGGAACCGGCGCTGCTTGGTTGTATTCGATGGTTGTGGTGTTTTTCCCGCAGCTGCTGCCCGAAATGGCGCGGCACGTGTATTTTGAAGCAACCGCAATGATCATTGGGCTGATTAATTTGGGACTGGCACTAGAGGTTAAAGCTCGTGGCCGCACATCAAACGCTATTAAGCGCCTTATAGGACTTCAGGCCAAAACTGCGCGCGTGGTTCGAGGCGACCAGGAAGTTGATGTTCTGATTGAAGATGTTGTGCTGGGTGACATTGTGCGTATCCGGCCAGGCGATAAAGCACCCGTGGACGGTGTGGTCATCGAGGGACGAACAAACATGGACGAGTCGATGTTGACTGGTGAGCCTATTCCTGTCGAAAAGAAAATGGGTGACTCTGTCGCCACCGGCACGCTAAATAAAACCGGCTCGATTTTGTTCAAAGCCACACGAGTAGGCAAGCACACGGCCTTGGCTCAAATCATAGATATGGTGAAACGTGCGCAAAACGCCAAACCGTCCATCGGTCGCTTGGCCGATGTGATCTCTGGGTACTTTGTACCTGCCATCATAATCATCGCCATCATTAGCGCACTGGTTTGGTTGAATTTTGGCCCCGCGCCTACGGTCGCGTTTGCTGTGGTCTCGGCCACCACGGTATTGATCATTGCATGCCCATGCGCTTTAGGCTTAGCGACCCCGATGTCGGTCATGGTTGGTGTCGGTAAAGCGGCTGAAGCAGGGGTATTGATTCGCAATGGCGAAGCCCTGCAAACCGCTTCCAAAATTACCGCCATGGTGGTCGATAAAACAGGCACCATCACACTTGGGGAACCGAAGGTCACCGATGTGCTACTGGCCAGCGCAGACACTAAAGCGCAAGCTCTTCAGTTTGCGACCAGTCTCGAGGCGGGTTCTGAGCATCGACTCGCACTAGCGATCGTGGAGTCGGCTAAAGAATACGGTATTAAGCCAGCTACCGTCGTTGGATTCAACGCCATTGCTGGGCACGGGATCGAGGGGCTGGTTGATGATCAGCGCGTCTATTTTGGTAATGAACGCCTAATGCGTGTTAAGAATATTCAAATCGGAGCGTACCTAGAGCAAGCCCAGGCTTTAGCGCAAGACGCCAAAACGCCCATATTTTTAGCAGTGGCGGGTCAGCTCGCAGCCATCATTGCGGTGGCAGACCCCATCAAAGATGATTCGATCGCAGCCATCCAACGACTTCAGGCAAATGGTTTGCGCGTGGTGATGCTCACCGGCGACAATTGCGCAACTGCTGCGGCGGTTGCGAAAAAAATCGGCATCACGGAGTTTTACGCCGAAGTACTTCCGCAAGACAAAATGGATAAGATTAAGGCTTTGCAAATGGAAGGCGAGATCGTAGGCATGACCGGCGACGGCATCAACGACGCGCCGGCACTGGCCATGGCCAATGTTGGGTTTGCGATAGGCACCGGCACCGACGTGGCCATTGAGAGCTCTGACATTACTTTGATGCGTGGCTCGCTACATGGGCTAGCAGATGCCATCGCGGTCAGTAAGGCCACGCTTAACAATGTCAAACAGAACTTATTTGGTGCGTTTATCTACAACGCAATCGGTGTGCCAATTGCCGCGGGTATCCTATATCCTATGTTTGGCCTGATGTTGAGCCCTGTTATCGCTGGCGCAGCGATGGCGTTTTCATCGCTCACTGTCGTTCTGAACGCCAATCGGCTGCATTTCTTTGACGCTAGCACCCATTAGGAGAAATAGTATGATGCTGGTTAATTTACTTGGTTTGTTGGCTATTGGGCTCGTGGTATGGTGGTTTTGGTTTTACAAACCCGTCACAGTATCTGTGAGTAATAGTGATATTATTATCATCGCCGACTCTGGTTCGTATACCCCGGCGCATTTAACGTTGCCGGCCAATAAGCCCACAACACTGACGTTTTTACGCAAAGATGAGTCGCCCTGTGCAGGGGTGGTAATGATTCCGTCACTGGATATTAATCAAACCCTGCCGCTTAACCAAGCCATTACGGTCGACTTACCTGGGCTTGCGGCAGGACAGTACCCGTTTTATTGCCAAATGCAGATGTACCGAGGCATGCTAAATGTTAACTAGAAGGAGTAGACAATGAGTTCTATTGGTGAAGTAGCTGAGCTATTGGGGTTAACTACGCATACTTTGCGCTATTACGAAAAAATTGGCTTATTGGCGCCTGTGGCAAAAACAATGGGTGGGCGTCGCGAATATCGCGCAACAGATATCCAGCGGGTGCAGTTTATCAAGCGAGCGCAGCGGATGCATTTTTCCTTGGACGACATTCGAACATTAATTGAACTCGATAAGTCTGTTGCTGTCGAGAAACCACAAGCGCGGCGCCTAGTGCAAGAAAAGTTAGATGAAATCGAAGCAAGCCTAAAGGACCTCAAGCATCTCAAGGTAGACCTCTCACAGATGCTGGATGCATGCTTGCACAGTGGTGATGCGCAACAGTGCCCCATTATTGAAGGCATTAAAATGCCCGAAAAAAGAAAATGAGTTCTTACCCAACGTTTCAGTTGTAGAGGTATTGCACGAAGGGTCCGGAATTAATTAATATCAATAATACTTGATCTAGAGTTAACTCTAAGGTGTAAGCTACGCGTATTATGAAAATCGTCAGCCAAGCCATCGCACGACTCTCTATACTCTGCTACCTCGTTGTTGCAAGTATCGCGGCCGCGCATGCCTTTCCGATGCCCAGCGCCGCGGCAACTAAAGACGCCATAACTGTCATGCACATCGGTTCTGGTGATAGCCAAGCACTAGGCTTAGAAGTCGCAGCATCCATGGGCGATATGCAGTCCGACTGTCACCAAGCCAAGTCCTCGTCTTCGGACGCAAGCATGATGAGTGCGTGTAAAATATTTTGTTCTGCGACCAGTCACGCGCTGACCACAGACATCTTTGTCGATCTGGTTTTGATGGTACCGCCGGTTCAAGTAGCCTCTGTGAGTGAATACTTCCAAACTCGACAATATGGTGTCGAGCAACATCCTCCAAAATAAGTCGCCGCCAAGCTGTTTGTTTTAGTTGGTAAACTTATTTTATTAGGAGGGTCGTATGACCACCCCCGTTTCAGCATCCAGGCGTCGGTTTGTAACCGGTCTGGCATCCACAACCGCCTTAGGAATGATGAATTCCAGCGGCTTCGTTCAAGCCGCGGAGCAGCTTAGCCGTGCGCGTCTGTCTCAACCAAGCTTAAGCGGCAGTAGTTTTAATTTAGATATTGGCTATTTAGCGGTTAATTACACGGGTAAAACACGCCAGGCAACGGCGATCAATGGTTCCGTTCCCGCGCCGGTGCTGCGCTGGAAAGAAGGCGCTCGCGTGCAACTAAATGTGCACAATTATATGGCAGTCGACAGTTCGATCCACTGGCATGGCATTATTTTGCCTACCGGCATGGATGGCGTGCCTGGTTTAAGCTTTAACGGCATTAAGCCTGGTGCTTCCTTTGAGTACGCGTTTGATGTTAATCAAAGCGGTACCTATTGGTATCACAGCCATTCAGGATTTCAAGAACAAACTGGATTGTACGGCGCCATTGTGGTGGAACCACAACAAGCAGCGCCATATCAATACGATAAAGATTACGTGGTGATGTTGTCTGATTGGAGCGACCAAGCGCCTGAAGACATCTACGCCGATCTGAAAAAGTTACCGCATATTTATAATATAAATGAACGCACACTCGGCGATTTGGCCAGCGATGTGAAAAGTAAGGGCCTGGGCGGAGCGTTAAACAATCGTGCGATGTGGAATAATATGCGCATGTCGGATACCGATCTATCTGATGTGACGGGCAAGATATACACCTTTTTGATGAACGGCCAAACACCGGCTGATGGCTGGGTCGGTCAGTTCAACAAGGGCGAAAAAATCTTACTGCGCTTCATCAATGGCTCGGCGATGACCTTTTTTGACGTGCGCATCCCCGGGCTCAAAATGACCGTGGTTGCCTCTGATGGCCAATATGTACAACCAGTGACCGTCGACGAATTTCGCATCGGCGTTGCCGAAACCTACGATGTCATTGTGGAGCCAAGTACCGAACAAGCGTACACCTTGTTTTGCCAGGCAATTGATCGTTCAGGTTACGCCCGCGGCACCTTAAGCCCGGATCCATCACTGGTTCCAACAATACCTGAAATGGATGAATCTCCATTTCTGACTCACGCCGATATGGGTATGTCACACGGTGCCATGCAGATGGCTGGGGATACACAAAAAAATGCGATGCCTGCCAACACTTGCTCACCAGAGCATGCGGCCATGGGGCATTGTGACGTGGCCGAAGAAAAGCCCATGCCGCAAAATAATTGCTCACCAGAACATGCCGAGATAGGGCATTGCGAAATGCCATCTGGTGAAACTCCAAAGGTCATACAGGAATTTGCCACGGGCAGAGCCGGTTATGGCACCGCTAAACCGATCTCTTATGCCAACCTTAAAAGAGGACCACAAATTGACATGTTTGCGCAAGGCGCGCAATACCGTCTCGATGACCCTGGCGTCGGACTTCGCAATAACGGGCGACGAGTTCTGACCTATGCGGATTTGTTTAATTTAAACAAAACGCTTGATCCACGCGAACCGGATCGTGAAATAGAACTGCATCTTACCGGCAACATGAGTCGGTATATGTGGTCGCTGGACGGTATCAAGGCGAGCCAGGCTGACCCAATCCAATTGGCTTATGGTGAACGTGTGCGAATCACCCTGGTCAACGACACAATGATGAATCACCCGATGCATTTGCATGGAGTGTGGAGTGAGCTTGAAACGGGAGATGGCGACTATATTCCGCGCAAACACACAGTGATCGTGCAACCGGGTTCAAAGATCAGTTACTTAGTGACCGCCGATGCGCTCGGCAAGTGGGCCTATCACTGTCATTTAATTTATCACATGCCGGGCATGTTCCGCGAAGTCCACATAACTTAAGGAGCCCATCATGAAAAAATTACTATTGTATATTTGCCTAGCGCTGCCTTTGAGTCAAAGTTGGGCCGGCATGGGTGATGACCCTTGGTTAACTAAGGTGATGTCGGAGTTTGAATACTTACAAGAAGATAGCGAACCCGTACTCGAGTGGGACGTTGACGCTTGGTATGGGCGTGATCTCTCCAAGTTTTGGATCAAGAGCTCAGGCGAATATGCCGATTCGGCGGTCGAAAGCGCCAACATTGAGTTCGTCTACAGCAGCGCAGTCAGTACCTACTGGGATCAACAATTAGGAGTGCGACATGACTTCAAACCCAAGCGCGATGGCGACACTCGCAATTGGGTGTCATTTGGCTACATCGGAACCGCACCCTATTTTGTCGCTGTGGATGCACGTGTTTTCGTGGGCGAGAATTCCAGCAGTCAGCTGTTAATTGAGCTTGAACGCGAGATGATGCTCACTCAAAAATGGGTGCTCACACCTGAGCTTGATATCGTAGCCAATGGCCGAACCAATCAACACTATCAAGAGGGCTCAGGCCTAGCTGAAGCAGAATTTAGTCTACGACTCGGCTACGAACGCGACGGCAATCGAAAATTCCAACCCTTTATCGGCGTCACCGCGCGCCAAACCTTTGGTCAAACCAAAGACTTCGCTAAGGCGCGAGGTCAAGACAGTGGCAGCCTTGAGGCCATGATAGGCATTCATTCTTGGTTCTAGCCCCAACTTTAAATTCGGAGAAATACAATGAATAAAAAAACTATTTACACAGCCATCACGCTGATCTCGCTTTTCCTTTCAAGTGCTGTAATCGCGCACGACCCATCGAAGCACGCTGCAAGCAAGGAGAAACCGAATTGCGAAGCCATGCACAAGATGGACTCATCCTCCATCGATATGACCGACCCTGTTATGCAGGCCATGATGCAACAGTGCGGCAAATCTACGAGTGACGGCCATCATGACAACAAAGCTGAAAAACCAGCCTGTACGCAAGAGCATGCAACACTTGGGCACTGCACTTTAGAGGCTGATGCTAGTGCTACCCAAGAGTCACAGCCTAGCGATAGCGAAACCGATCATGATTAAAAAATTTGTGGGCTTATTCGTCATCTCGCTGGTGATCGGTACGGGCTTTATTTACTCAGGCCTATACCCCGTGGGCGCCGATAATCACCACTTTAAACTTGTGCATTGGGGGCTCGAGACCCTGCGCGAGCGTTCGATTGCACGTTCAGCAAGCGATATTGAGGTTCCTGATTTATCGGACCCCTTGCTATTACTCGTGGGCGGTGCGGATTACAACGACATGTGTTCAGGTTGCCACCTTCGCCCAGGCGTAAACGAGAATGATATGACGATTGGTTTGTATCCCAGCCCAGCTAATTTAGCTGGTAAGCCAGATGAGCATGGCCATGTTCATGCTGACCAAACGCCGGAGGAGGACGCCGCACGTCGCGCTTTTTGGATTATCAAGCACGGTATTAAAGCAAGTGGAATGCCAGCCTGGGGGCCGACTCATGACGACACTCGAATTTGGGCTATGGTGTCTTTCTTGCAAAAGCTCCCTGAACTGACTGAAACGCAATACCAGATACTCACGGCGAGATCCGAAGACGACCCAGGTGACCATCACTAGTGCAGTACACTACTCGTTGCTGCTCTCTCGGAGGTATTAGACCACTACATTACATCTAAAAGAGACAAATATGCGGTACGAGGTTGGCTCTTTCCAGATAGGTGATTAGCTCTTGTCAATCTTCGTGCTGCCTGCTTTATTCAAACGGCCTGGGCGCTTTTGCTGCGACATTTTACTTATTAAGGTGTCGCGGTCACTGACCTCAAAACCATGTTGGGTGATGCGTTTGATACGGCTGCCGATCAAGCGCTCAATTGACTGTAGAGAGCGTTCTTCCTCACGGCTTACAAGGGAAATGGCATAACCCTTATTACCTGCTCGGCCGGTGCGGCCAATGCGGTGCACATAGTCTTCAGCCAGGTATGGCAAGTTATAGTTGAGTACAAAGTCCATGTCAGGAATGTCTAGGCCTCGGGCCGCGACTTCCGTTGCAATCAGCACTTGAATTTTTGAAGAGCGGAAATCAGCCAGCGCACGCTTACGCGCATTTTGACGCTTATCACCATGACAAACGGCACACAGAACCTTTGCCTCGCGTAGTGCTTTATGCAACTTGTCCGCTTGATGGGTGGTGCTGGTGAACACCAACACTCGATACCAATTGTTTTTCGCCAAAAGGTCTTTAAACAGATCTATTTTACGTCGCTCTTCTACCGGATAAACCACATGCTCAATGGTGTCTGCAGCGCTATTGGCTTTGGTGGTGCGAATTTCAACATGGTTGTGGAGAATTTTGTGCGCCAGTTCGTTCACCGCGCCGGATAGGGTGGCAGAGAACAAGGCCGTCTGACGCTTCTTACGAGTACGCTGCAAAATCGTTTGCACGTCGCTAACAAAGCCCATATCAAGCATTCGATCTGACTCGTCCAACACGACGTATTCTACTCCAGCCAATGTCACGTTTGACTCTGCAATGTGTTCTAACAAACGACCTGGCGTGGCGATTAGTACATCGACTCCGGCTTCTAATTTCTTAGCTTCGCTGGTCAGTTTAGTGCCACCGAACACGGCACTCACGTTTAGTGGCAAGAATTCGGCATAAGCGCCTATTGTCTGCGCCAACTGTGCAGCTAACTCGCGTGTCGGCGTTAGAATCAACGCGCGCGGCTTTGTCTCAAGCGATTCGTCCGCAGAGTTTATCATTCGCTGTAGTATCGGAATCGCAAACGCCGCCGTTTTTCCCGTGCCAGTTTGCGCAATTGCCAGGACGTCTTTACCCTGGCGGGCAGGTACAATTGCTTGCTCCTGAATCAGGGTCATTTTTTTATAACCACAGGCTTCGATACCTTTTTGCAGGTCTGGGGCTAGGTCGAGTGAGGCAAAGTTCATACTGGTTCCTTTAATAAGGCTGAAAATTCTGTGCGGGCGGTTTAGAGCGCGATAATAGGGCATTTTCGGCGGTGAAGTGGACTAATTCACGCTTTTATTGCACCTAATTGTTGTAAAGGGAGGGTGGCGCTGGTATTGGCAAGTTTAAGGGTTCCAGTGACTAATGCCTCTTCCTTAAAGGGCGATGAGCCGAGTCGTCACTATTGGTCTTGGGTTCGTCATCAACGATAGTCATTGCGCTAACGCCTTTATTGACTTATGAACGAAGCGGCAGCCTATGGCAGTTCAATTTCATTCCAGATGAAATTGTATTCGTCGCATCCATGCGCCTCACCCTGCGGGCAACTTGCTGATCTCGTCGTTCAATATTGCTCCTGGCAATATTGTGAACCATGGGTGGTTCTCTAAATACTACTTCGAGACACCATACAAAAAGGCCACAAAAAACGTGACCTTTATAGTTGGTGTCCCGGAG
>CAWUWF010000208.1:0-6906 GCA_963925935.1 uncultured Arenicella sp.
ACAATGCTTAAAAGAGAATTGAAATGAAAAAATGGTTGTCGAGTCTGTGGTGCGAATACCGCGCGTTTATACTGTTTATGCTACTGATGGTTATGTTTAGGAGTGCCCTAGCCGACTGGAATGTTGTTCCATCTGGTTCTATGCAGCCGACTATAATAGAGGGTGATCGCATTTTTGTGAATAAAATTGCCTATGATATACGACTGCCATTTTCGAAAATTAGTCTGAAAAAGGTTGCCGACCCAAAACGCGGAGATATCGTGGTGTTTGACTCGAAGGTTTCCGATATTCGTTTGGTTAAACGCGTTATCGGTGTTCCTGGAGATCACGTTCGAATGCGCCAAAACACGCTTACTATTAATGGCAAAACACTTAGTTACATTTTAGCCAGCGAGTCTGACCGAGATTCAATTTATCAAGATTTGATGGAAGACTTACTGGGAGCCTCGCATATGGTTCGGATTAAAAAAATTGCATCAAGCGCTTCGAGCTTTGGCCCCATCACCATTCCTGATGACTATTATCTTGCCTTAGGCGATAATCGTGATAATAGCGCCGACTCTCGGGTAATAGGATTAGTGCCAAGAAATGAAATCATTGGCCGAACCCGTTCGGTTGTGATGTCACTGAATTACGATAACAATTACTTACCACGCAACGATCGTTTTTTTCACACGCTTTGATTACAGCGTAGGTTTTCAAAAGTTGCTTGGCAGAAACATTTCAAGGTAACTGCCCGCCACGTTCCGGGATCACTCGAGCACAATATTGATATAAAGCTGAGCTCTTAAACCTGAGTAAAAGTCACGCCCGCATTAGCTTCTAGTCGCTTAATTAGTTTGTTGCCCATGGCTGGCGCTGTGGTCCAAATGCCACCTACTGTGTCAGTCGCATCTTGAATCAAGCAAATAGCACTTTCAGTAATCATTTTGGAGGTAGAACCATAACCAGGATCCCTATCGCCTTTGACATTTACGGTGATTTTGCCACCATCTTGGGTCGTGCCGATATACAAAATATCGTAGAAACCAGTTTCACGCTCTTGTTTGCTCGGCCCTTCGCCTGGCTTTGGGGCATCTGGCCCGGCGATACTCTTGTCACCGGCAACGTGATTGGCAATTGCTTCGCCTTTTTCGCCGGGGCCAGTCATCATCATTTCATCGTAGGTAAAATCTTCACCATAAGCATGACCCAACAAATAATTACTGCGATGAACATTACGAGTATTAATCGCGGCCATCACAAATGGCGCTAGCCAACTACCTAAGTCTTCTTGATAATAGACTCTGTCGCCATTGGGTTGATCAACACCTTTAAAACCAGGCACACAGGCAAACGGATCGATAGCAAGTTTAAATATTTCGGGGTCACCTTTTGCCGCCTTTATAGACTCCTTTATACTGGCAGCCGTACCGCCAGAAAACGTGCCTTTCATTGCTCGAACTCGTCCGCTGACGTGTTTGCATACAGCCCCAGTCTTTTGCTTTGCAAGCTCTTGTAAATGGAAGATCCCCAAATCACTTGGAATGGAGTCAAACCCACAAGAGAACACGATACGTGCGCCAGATTGCTTGGCAGTAGCCTCGTGAGCATCAATCATCTTGCGCATCCACACGGCTTCACCGCATAAATCCACATAGTCAGTGCCTTCGCTAGCGCACAAGCCGACCAGACGCTCACCATAGAGCATATACGGTCCGACGGTGGTGATAATGACCTTGGTGCTTTGTACCATCGAGCGCATCGCTTGCTCGTCGTCGTTGTTCGCGACTATTAAGGGAGTGTCTTGCGGTGCGCCAATTTCATCACGTACCGAGGCTAATTTCTCTGCACTTCGACCCGCCATCGCCCAACGCAAGGTCTTACCATTGCCATATTGCTGGCTTAGATACTCGGCCACCAAGCGACCGGTAAACCCAGTGGCTCCATACACCACGATGTCGAATTGTTTCGAATTACTCATAAAAGCGCACCTATGCAGGTTAATTAGTTTGAAAAAATATCAGGCAGCATTGTAGGTTGCGCCTAAATATATTAATAATTTATTTACGTGATGGCATCAAATTACGCAGGTTTATGGTATTCAATCTCAAATATCCATTTAGTGAGAAGGTTTGTCAGCGTGGAGGTAAATAAGGCTCAGGCAGAAAGCAAGGCCAGCCAATGCAATAACACCAGAACCTGAAGCAGCACTACCTCTACCGCCAGCAAACAGGAATCTTCTGTCGGCTCTGGCAACCCTAAAAAAGTCAGCTCATTTTTTCAGGTTCAATTTTCATTAAGTACTTAGCCAATTACCGCTTGGCGCTGTTACTCAGAGCTTGGCCTAACAGTTTTGCGGTGATATCGACAACGGATATGACCTCGTTGTAGGCCATTCTGGTTGGGCCAACGACACCCAAAGTACCTATAATTCTCCCTTCTACTTCGTAGGGGCTGGCTACCACGCTGCATTCGTCTAGCGCGCTAAAACCAGATTCTTCACCGATAAAGACACTAATCCCTTCGGCTTTCATGCTGCGATCAAGCAGGTCGAGTAAATCACTCTTGGTTTTAAAGGCATCGAATAATTTCTGTAGGGTTTCGATTTGACAGAGATCTGGCACGTTTAATAATTTTTGTTCGCCGCTTAGCATCACATCATGATCTTTGTTTGCATCTTCTTCGCTTATAACTCTGCTGGCAACCAACATTGCTGATTGATTTAGCCTGTGCATCTGATCGTTATCTGATCGCATGTCATGAACTAATCTATGCCGAACCTCTTCAAGCGTAGTCCCTTTGTAACGTCGATTGAAAAAATTAGCGGCTTCAACTAGCTCTGATTCCTTGAATGACTTATCCACGGTCATTACCCGATTTTGAACTCGACCATCTTCGGTAACCAAGATAGACAAAATTCGAGAATCGGATAAGGGCATGAATTCGATTTGGTGAAATCGAGTGACCGAATGGTTAGGCAGCACTACCACTCCGGCAAAACAAGTAAGATCTGAAAGCACGTCGGAGGCATGGGATAATAGTGTGCCTGGATCTGTTTCTGATTGAAAACGCTCTGATAATTGTTCAACTGCTTGACGAGTCAGGGTGGACGTTCGAACCATACTATCAACAAACAGTCGGTAACCTTGCGAGGTTGGTATACGTCCAGCCGAGGTATGTGGCGCGATTATCAAGCCTCGTTCTTCTAGATCCGACATGACATTGCGTACCGTCGCTGAACTCACCCCTAATTGAGGGAGTTTAGATAAAGTACGTGAACCAATAGGCTGCCCTTGTTGAATATAGGTCTCAACTAGGGTCTTCAGTACATTTTCGGCGCGATTGTCTAGGCTCATAGTGTATTAGATAGGGACCAACAGAAGAATTAGCAACTGTATATACTACTCTTTAATTGCGTATTACCACTAATGATAATTTTACTCTACTGCATTAGCAGTTTTGCCTCATAATGCTACTCTAGTATTAATCCTAGAGCGATGCTACTGGACAAAGCAACAGCTAGTAGCGACAATCAATCTCTTCAAATTATAAATAATAAATTCAATGTTTAAAACTATCGGCGTGTTCGGCAAGTACCAAGATGCCAGCATCGAGAAACCGCTCAAAATATTAACGGCTCATCTCGAAGCAAAAGGCGTACAGGTTAAGATCGGACATACAACTGCCGAGGAGATCACTCGTGATCTGCCTCAGGAAAAACTGGATAACGACCTTGCTCAGGACATTGATTTAGCAATCGTAATTGGGGGTGATGGTACCTTATTACATGTTGCACGTCGCATGGCTGAAGCTGAAGTCCCGTTAATTGGGATCAATCTCGGCCGGCTAGGCTTTTTGACGGACATCTCTCAGGCCGATATGTTAGACGAAATCGATACTATTCTAGAGGGCAACTATCACCTTGAAGAACGCATGATGCTTGATGTTTCGGTGCTGCGTGATTCAAAGGTTATATATCAACAGTTCGCTCTTAACGACATCGTGTTGGGTAAACACTCTCTGGAAAAATTAATAAGTTGGCAAGCTCATGTCGACGACCAGTTCGTTACCGCCGCACGTTCTGACGGCGTTATTCTGGCAACGCCTACTGGTTCAACTGCTTATGCCCTTTCGGCTGGCGGCGCCATTATGCATCCGGGCTTGGATGTGATTTCGATGGTCCCCGTCTCTTCACACACCCTATCCAATCGCCCTATCGGCTTGCCCGCGAATGCCAATATTGAATTAACAATCCATAATCGTGCTGAAAATCGCGCGCATGTATCGACCGATGGATTGATCGGCTGTAGTTTAACCGGAGACGAAGTTGTTAGAGTAACGCGCTCGAAACTGTCGGTTAAATTGGTACATACTAAAAACTATAATTACTTTGCAATGCTGCGGGCGAAACTTGGCTGGGGTGGCGCTCAATAAGCCCTCCGCCCCCGCTGACAGCTTAAGAAACACACTATGGCACTGAAAGAACTCTCAATTCGCAATTTTGCGATCATCAAACAGCTCGAAATTGAAATTGACGACGGCTTAACTGTCGTTACCGGAGAAACCGGCGCGGGTAAGTCTATCGTCCTAGGCGCGCTCAATCTATTACTTGGCGCGCGCGCAGACATAGACATGATTCGCCACGGCGAAGACAAGTGTGATATCAGCGCTCTTTTCGACATCTCAAATTTGAGCAATGTAACGAGCTGGTTAGAACAACGTGATTTATTCGGAGGCGACGACGAAGCGCCGCAACGTCACTGCCTAATCAGGCGTGTGGTAAGGGCCAACAAGCCCACAAAATGCTATATCAATGACCAAGCCACAACGCTCGCAAGCCTGAAGGAAATCGGTCAGTTACTAGTCGATCTACACGGCCAACACGAACACCAATCATTATTGCGACGTCCCAGCCAACGTCGAATTGTTGATCAGTTTGCCAATCACCAAGCTGAGCTCGATGACTTAGCTAAACTAGCCTCGCAAATCCATCGATTAGAGCGTGAGCTTAAAGCCGTTGCTGAAGGTAATTCGGACAATGCAGACCGAATGGAGCTAATGTCGTTTCAGCTGAATGAATTAGACGAAGCAAATATTGCGCCAGATGAGTATTCTGATCTAAACCAAGCAATGGGCTTACTCAGTAATGCTCAGCAATTAATCGAGGGAATTGAATTAGCTGAAGATCAACTATTTCACAATGAATCGAGCAATGTGACCACCGATCTAGGCAAACAAATCAATCTACTTACAGAGCTCGCTGAGCACGACAAAAGTCTCAATCAGAGCACTGACCTACTCAATTCAGCTTTGGCGCAAATAGAAGAAGCTCAGGGCAGCCTAAGTGCCAGTTTGGCAAAAATTGAAAAGGACCCTGAACGCCTACAGGAAGTCAGTCAGCGATTAGACACACTGATAAATTTGGCACGTAAACATCGATGCCCTGAAAATCTTTTGAGCGACCGGCATCAGACTCTTCGTGAGGACTATGCGCGCTTGGAAAACGAGTACTTGCAACCCGAAAAGCTCCAGGCTCAACTCCAGTTATTGCGAAGCCAGTACTCCAAGGTAGCATTAACGGTTTCCAAAAAACGTAAGGAAGTTGCTAACAGCCTATCCATTAAAATTACCGATCAAATGCAAGGTTTGGGAATGCAGGGTGGGCGGATTGAAATCCAAGTTATAGACAATCCCGAACTCATTTCAGAGAACGGGATTGATGAGATAAATTATCTTGTCAGTACCAATCAAGGCATGCCACTGAAGCCGTTGCAGAAAACGGCTTCGGGTGGTGAGTTGTCGCGAATTAGTCTTGCGATACAGGTTATTACGTCCGAACAATCCAGCACTCCAAGCTTAGTATTTGATGAAGTAGATGTTGGCGTAGGTGGCAAGGTTGCCGGTATTGTGGGGGCTAAACTAGCTAAGCTTGGTGAACATGCCCAAGTACTTTGCATTACTCACTTACCCCAGGTAGCCTGCGAAGGTGATCATCACCTGGCGGTTAATAAGGTTAGTTCGGCAAATGAAACTTACTCGACTTTGGTGAATTTACAAGGCGAGCAGCGAACCGAAGAGATCGCTCGAATGTTAGGTGGAACTGAAATAACTGACAGTGTTCGAGCCACAGCAAGGGAAATGTTAGGCCACTCGGCGACCGATATTCTAGCGGCATCGTAAGCCTCGATTTTTTTAAGATATATTCCTAATCAATTAACTGTAGTTTGCAACGTATTCTCAACATAGATAAATGAACCACTCGCACACAGTGCTGCCTGCTACTGCGCAGGACATCCCCGCTATCCAAAAATTATTGTTTCACTATTCAGGCATGGGCGAGTTGTTACCACGCAGCAGGCAAGACATTGTGAATAATTTGACACATTTCAGAGTTATTAAAGAAAACGAGTTGATAATCGCCTGCGGGTCCTTAGAACATTTTACAGACGAACTTGCCGAAGTTCGTAGCTTGATGGTTGATCAAAACCAGAAAGGCGCTGGATTAGGCCGAATTATTGTGCAGGACATTATCGAAACCGCAAAACTGCGTAATATTAGCCGACTTATGGCATTAACTTATGTTCCAGAATTTTTTCATAAGTTAGGCTTTAGAACAGTTCACAAAGAGATTTTTCCTGAAAAAGTTTGGGGCATATGCGTAAACTGCTACAAGTTCGAAAACTGCGATGAAATCGCAGTTTTGTTAGAACTCTAAATGATGGTTCGATTAAACTAATTTAAACGGCTAGCAAGCATACAAAAAACCTCGACATAAGTTAGAATAACCAAAAAAATTAGCACATCTTTTATCGCGCTAGTGAATTCCTTTAGTTTCAAAGTAGATTTCTAAGTAGATCTCAAAAATAGATGGCACACGATTAGTTATCATATGAATAATAAATTCCGTATTTTCATCCTTACCTG
>CAWUWF010000209.1:0-13559 GCA_963925935.1 uncultured Arenicella sp.
ACTAACCATCTCCTAGAACAGACCGAACACGAGAAACTAAATGGAAAACTTAAATAGTCTTTGGTTGAGTTCTGGCTTAGCGCAACTACAGGCCGGGCAAGCATTTATGTTATTGGTCGGCTTGGGCTTGTTGTTTTTGGCAATTAAGAAAGGCTTCGAGCCACTACTACTGGTTCCCATTGGCTTTGGAACCTTACTTGCTAACATCCCTGGCGCAGGCTTTGACGCAGTTCCAATTTACGACGCTCTAGGCCATATGGAAAGCCCTGGCGGGCTACTCTACTATATTTACAGCGCCGGAATTGAAACTGGGTTGTTTCCTTTGATAATATTCATGGGCGTGGGCGCGATGACAGACTTCGGCCCCCTGCTTGCTAATCCAAAAACATTATTGCTTGGCGCTGCAGCACAAGTCGGCATTTTCAGTACTGTGCTTGGCGCAGTCACCTTAAGTCATTTTGGCATTCTAGATTTTAGTATTCGCGACGCGGCGTCAATTGGGATTATCGGTGGCGCAGATGGGCCTACCGCAATTTTTGTAACCAGTAAATTATCCCCAGATTTATTAGGCGCAGTCGCGGTTGCCGCCTACTCGTATATGGCCTTGGTGCCTATTATTCAACCCCCAATAATGAGAGCAATGACTACTCAGGCTGAGCGAGAGATTAAAATGCATCAGCTTAGAGTGGTATCAGTCGCGGAGAAGATTGTATTCCCATTAACATTACTGGTATTGGTTGCGCTGTTATTACCAGACGCCGCTCCGTTATTAGGGATGTTTTGTTTTGGTAATTTAATGCGCGAATGCGGGGTTGTAAATCGCTTAAGTGATACCACTCAGAATGCATTGATCAACATTGTCACTATTTTTCTAGGCCTAGGTGTTGGGTCAAAGATGAGTGCTGAAAAATTTCTTAATCCAGAAACCCTCGGTATTCTTTTGTTAGGCGCAATTGCCTTTTGCATTGGCACAGCTGCAGGCGTTTTGATGGCAAAGTTAATGAACGTCTTCTCAAAGCATAAAGTAAACCCGCTAATTGGCGCTGCTGGGGTATCCGCTGTGCCCATGGCGGCCAGAGTCGCTAACAAAGTAGGTTTAGAGGCCGACCCTCATAATTTTTTATTGATGCATGCGATGGGTCCCAACGTGGCCGGCGTAATTGGCTCGGCGGTCGCCGCCGGCCTAATGATTAAACTCGTTTCAGGCATGTAATAGACCGAATGCGCCTGAAATAAAACACTAGGAAGAAAAATGAAATATCAGCTTGAAGATAAAGCACCAGAGATCGCCAAAGACTGTTTTGTTGCTCAGTCAGCAGACCTAATTGGTGATGTAATAATGCATGAAGGAGCCAGCGTTTGGTTTAATTGCGTACTGCGCGCCGATAACGCGACGATCACCATTGGTAAGAATTCGAATGTGCAAGACGGTTCCGTTTTACACGTCGACCCAGGCTTTCCGCTTACTATTGGTGAGGGCGTCACGGTTGGTCATAAAGTGATGCTACACGGCTGCACAATTGGTGATAATAGCTTAATTGGAATCAATGCAGTGGTGTTAAACGGCGTTCAGATTGGCAAAAATTGTATTATTGGGGCCAATGCTCTGGTTACCGAAGGAACAATCATTCCCGATGGTCAAATGGCTTTGGGCTCACCCGCAAAAGTGGTTAAAGAGATCAATGAGGCCACCGTCGAAATGCTCAAGGCGGGTGCTAAACATTACCTAGACAATGGTAAGCGCTATCAGAAATCTATTACCGTGCTGGACTGAGATGCTTTGTAGCAATGTTGTGTGCGTGTACGAATATTCATTTAACGTCGTTGCCTACTAAATTAGCACAGCCCACTGGCCTTACTACTGTCCCCCAAAATCTGTTTCGACCAATGGTAACAAACGCGAATCACATATCGCCGCGGTTCTATGACCGATCCCTTTTAAGTATTCGGCATTCGAAGCAAATTGCATAAAATCCTGTAAAGAATTCTGGCGTATTAGCATCATCGTGTCCCAGCGCTCATCTTGCGGGCCAATAAAATAATTCCCACCTTCACCAAGAAATATCATTTCACCGCCGCTTTGAGATAAGAAGGGGAGAGTATGGTTTATGTACTTCTGAAATGCATCGCGGCCACTGATTGTCGTGCCGTCAAACAACTCTGGGCTTGCTGAGTAATCCGCAACTGGCTTGAACTGTAATAGATTAAGCATCGTCACACTACCTTTAATCTTACCAGAGAATAAGGCCATACCCGCTTCTTGGGTTGGTTCTAAATAGGGTTGTTTCATTATATTTCCTGTTTGCCATGCAGCGGGCCTGCACAAATCTGTGATTGCATGCAATATACTTGTTTAGTCAAGCATGTGTCAACCACCTACTCAAGCAAGCATCTGGATCTGGCTTACAATACAGAGTCCATCCATACTTAACCCCTTCTCAAGCCTAAAGAACCCGCTGCATTGCAACACGGTTAGGGAAGCCCTCTTGCGTTTCTGACTTGAGGATTTCCTGTAGCTGCGCACTGGCGTCTTCATTTGGAATAATTTCGAAGCCCTTCTTTAGATAATAAGGCGCGTTCCATTCAATATGAGAAAAGGTGGTCAAGGTTATCTTAGCCAAGCCTTTAAGCTTAGCGTCGTCAGAAACCCGGCTCAGCAAAGCACCGCCTATCCCTTGGCGGCTCCACTGCGGTAATACCGCTAGCAAAAACAGGTGATAGGTGTCCAGGTATACTTCGGCTACGGCAAAACCAACAATATCCTGTTGATGACAAGCAAGCAGTAAGCTACCGAACTTACGAGCACGCTCTAGATAAACTAGAGGGTAATTCTCTAGTTGTTCTGGCAATAGGCCAGCCGGAAAAATTGTGTCAGCTTGCTCTTCTATGCGACCCAATAAACCGACTTCGTTTTTATGACAGTCTCTAATTTCAATCACAGTTTGCCTCAGCGCCGTCATTACTGACGCATGGAATATTTATTAGAGATTTTTGAATTGAATTGCGATCTGTCATCTTTTGCTAGCTTATGTTATTCATGTTCTATAAAAAGGCTAATTGAACTAAGCCTACTACAATAATTAAACCTCAATCGGGAGAACCAAGCACAAGCATGGATAATAACGAAAAGAAATTAGGCTTCTGGAGTTGCTGGTCTCTGAATGTCGGTATCATGATTGGTTCAGGTGTGTTTCTGTTGCCAGCAATATTGGCTCCCTTTGGTTTAATGAGCTTCGCAGGTTGGTTGATTACCGGTGGTGGATCAATCCTTTTGGCGCTGGTGTTTTCCAGATTATCGTCTCGAACCTCTCGCAGCGGCGGACCCTATATCTATACTAAAGATGCATTCGGCAACCTGCCTGCATTTCTAATCGCGTGGAGCTATTGGTGTTGTTACTGGATTGCGATACCCGCTACCGCCATCGCTTTTGTCGGTTATCTAACTATTTTCATTCCCGCGCTAGAGCAAGATACAACATTACAATGTATCGCCACTTTGGCTTTAATGTGGACTCTGACCCTAGTTAATATCCGTGGTTTAAAAGAGGCTAGTTCAGTTCAAATTATAACCACAATATTGAAGCTGATACCACTAGTGATCATTATTGGTTTAGGTTTTGCGATTGGTAGCAGCGACAACCTGCCGGAATTTAATCCGCAAAACATGTCGGTACTTGAAGGCCTGGCGGCAACTGCCTTGCTCACAATGTGGGCTTTTTCCGGAATGGAAGCAGGGACCATGCCCGCAGGGGACGTCAAAAATGCACAGACGACCATTCCACGCGCTATTGTTGCCGGCACCCTCACCGTGGCGGTGGTTTATATCGCGTCAACAGCGGCAATCATGATGCTTGTGCCAGCGCAAGTCTTGGTAAATTCAACCGCACCTTTTGCCGATGCCGCCCAAGCCCTAGGTGACTGGGGGCCAAAATTAATTGCCATTGGCGCAATGGTATCTACAGCAGGCGCGTTAAACGGCGTTATCTTCATCTCAGGTCAAATGCCCACGGCCGTTGCTTTAGATAAATTAACCCCAGCAATATTGGCCCGAAAAAATAAAGGAGGGGCCCCAGTTGTTTCGTTATTACTTGCGTCAAGTTTGGCTACAGTTTTGTTGATTGCCAACTACTCGCGGGGCTTAATTGGCTCGTTCACGTTTCTGGTGATGATGAGCACCCTCACTTATATGGTGCCTCTGTTAGCAAGCGCATTGGCCGAGTTTAAATACTCACTAAAATCTTCGCGAGCCTGGGCTGCGGTGGCGATGATCGCGTTTCTATACTCGGTATTTATCGTTTTAGGTTCTGGCCTTGAAGTGATTGCCTGGTGCATCGTTTTTGTATTAATCGGCGTGCCGGTGTATTACTTAGGGCGAACAACAAAAACCTAGTTTACTTGGCTTGCAAGTGTCTCTTGGTGACCGAGCAGAAGCCCCCGTCAAATGGCAGCACGGCGTTAGGTCTAGATTATTGACTCAGGCATTTGATCTTGTATTTCATGTTTCAACGAACTTACTCTGTGTGCATCTCAGGTTTTATAAATTAGCTCATACTACGAGTATCATTAATTGCTAAGATAATTCCTTCGTCTAATCTGGTCTATTCAAAACAATTTTCTCGCAGGCTCGCCTATGAAACTTAATGTTCTTTCAATTACCGCCCTATCATTGTCTTTAATGGTCTGCAGCAGCTATGCCGCAGAGTCGCCAACCCTGCCACTAACAAGAAATGAAATACCTGTTAGAGCTGAGGGAGAAGGTCAGTATGACCAACTAATCATACGCGGTGCGTATTTGATTGATGGAACCGGCGCACCTGCGACAGGCCCTGTCGATATTGTGGTTGAACAGGATAGAATCACCAAAATTGCACTGGTGGGCACGCCCGGCATTGCCATTAGAGATGAAAATCGACCTAAGCTAATCGAAGGTGACAACAAAAAAGTTCGTGAAGTAGATGCGCATGGAAAATATGTGCTGCCTGGATTCATCGATTCACACGCGCATATTCATTCACAGGCCAGTGGTCAAAATGTCACCCCCGAATATATTTTCAAGCTCTGGCTGGGTCACGGCGTTACCAGCATTAGAGAAGTGTTTGCCACTGAAGGCGAAAGCCGATTACTTGAGCTTAAAGAATTAAGCGCACAAAACAAGATTACTGCGCCGCGCATCACGGCCTTTCCATTTTTTGGCATGCCCGTAGACGGTGCTAAAAAACTGCCGGCTATCACCGATGCCAACTCGGCACGTAATCGGGTTCGTCACCTAAAGAAAATCGGTGCCGATGGCATTAAATTCATGGGCGCTCGAGAAGACATACTATGGGCCGCCTTGGACGAAGCAGAAAAGGTCGGTCTAAGAACAACTATGCACCATGCCCAACTTGATGTTGCGCATGCTAACGTGCTCGACACTTCTGCACGCGGCCTGGACTGTATGGAGCATTGGTATGGTCTGCCAGAAGCCCTGTTCACCGATCGGGTAATACAGGATTATCCGTCAGACTATATTTACAGCAACGAACAAGATCGTTTCGCGCAAGCTGGCCGACTCTGGAAGCAATCTGCCAAGCCTGGCAGTGAACGCTGGAACTATGTGATGCAAACATTGTTGGATAGAGATTTTTGTCTCAGTCCAACCTTCACAATCTATCTTGCAAATAGAGATTTGATGCGCGCCTATAGCGCCGACTGGCATTACCAATACACTGACCCAGGTTTGTGGGAGTTTTACCGCGCGAATCGCGAACAACACGGTTCATTTTTCTTTAATTGGACGACTGAAGACGAAGTTGAGTGGAAAAACAATTTCAAACTATGGATGCAATTCGTTAACGAATATAAAAATAAGGGCGGTAGGGTTGTTGCCGGCAGCGACACTGGCTATCTCTATAGCCTCTACGGTTTTGGTTACATTCAAGAGTTGGAGCTATTGCAGGAAGCCGGCTTCCACCCCTTAGAAGTAATTCGCTCAGCGACTAAAATTGGCGCGCAGGTGCTTGGCAAAGAAGACGAAATTGGTACCGTGAGCGTAGGTAAAAAAGCTGACCTAATCATTGTCGATGAAAACCCTCTGCATAATCTGAAATCGCTCTACGGTACTGGGGTCCCCAAGCTGAATGATAAAACCCAAACTGTTGAGCGCGTTGGCGGGGTTCGCTGGACTATTAAAGACGGCATTGTCTACGACGCCAAACAATTATTGGCTGATGTACGCGAGATGGTGAAACAAGAAAAACTAGAGCTTGGCATGGATCCAAAAGTGCCTATGACTGTTGAAACGCCGTAATTAGATCATTCACGACCCATTCAGGTCTTTTAAATCCGGATGAATGCATGATCGGTGATCTTGCTCTCCGAACTCAGATCATGCAGTTGGTCGGTGAGGATTCAGCTGATTGCAATGATGATGGCTGTGAAATCGACCAAGCGAGGGATTAGCTCGGATTATTGACACGGGCTGACTAATGGATGACCGCATTTTTTTGTTTGCGTGAATCCCTATTATTCAAAATGAAATTGATACGTTTTTAAAACACATCATCAAGAAAAATTGTAACCACATCGCAAAAATCCTACATCACGGCCTTTTCATAAAATCAGCAGTTTCACCAGCACCAGCCTGGTCCGACTCTGACAAACCATCAACCACACCTTGATGGTCACTCTCAGATCTATTCTGACTCATTTTCCATTTAGCGTGCATGGATGACAGCGATATTTCGATGCCAACAATTCCAGCCATCTGTCTCTCAATGTACCCTTCTGGCGAGTCAGCCACTGTCCAAGGAGCGGTTTGATGACGTTCTGATTTATTAGTTAGCGTATTCAACATGTCTAGCTTCCACGCATTGTCGTTAATGAAAGAAATTTCTCCGCTAAGGTGAACCACAGCATAATTCCAAGTCGGCACGGCTTTGCCATGCTTTTTTTTGCTGGGATACCAATTGGGCGAAATATAGCTCTGCGGCCCTTGAAAAATCGTCAGCACCTGCGACTTATCGGCTACCTCTTTCCAGAGCGGATTAGCCTTGGCGATATGACCTCTTAACAGGGGCTTACCCGCGTCTTCAATAAAATAAAGCGGGATGTGATTTGCCTCTAAGCCAGATGAATTTATGCTTACTAAGGTTGCCAGCGGGTATTGGGCGATAAAGCCCTTTAGCTGCTGATCGTCTTCTTGCTTGAAAGGACTAGGGTTGTACATTATTTATGTATCGACATATTCAACTAAACTGCGTGAATTAAGCAACCCGGCGCTTCTCTTCAGCTTCTGACCTGGCAACGGCATTCAATACTGCATTCAAGGTGGCGCCTAAGATATCGAGGCTTTTACCTGCCCCGCAAACACGTTGTTGGTTAATACTAATTTGCACATAGGCAATCGCTTCTGCGCCCTCGTTGCTGCCTAGCGTATGCTCACTGTAATCGACAATGACGAAAGACTGACCAAGGTAAGCGCTTAAGCCTGCGACGAATGCTTCTAGTACGCCCCGCCCTTCTCCGCTGATGTTGTATTCTTGACCTTGGTCAATCAATACCGCGTCCATTGAGTCGGCACCTTCTTGCCGGTTCACTTGGTAGCTCTTCAAGCTCATGTGGTGGCTTGGGTCTACATAGGTATTATTGAATAAATCATGGATTTGATCGGGGCTGACTTCGGCCTCGGTTTTTTCGGCTTCTTTTTGCACAACTGGGCTGAAATCAACCTGCAGCCAGCGCGGCATTTTGATGCCATGTTCTTGCTCCAAAACATAGGCCACACCGCCTTTGCCAGATTGCGAGTTAATCCGAATAACCTCTTGATAATTTCGCCCAAGATCGCGCGGATCAATCGGCAAGTAAGCCACTTCCCACGGATCGCCGTCTTTATAGATCGCTAAACACTTATTGATTGCATCTTGGTGACTGCCTGAGAACGCCGCGAATACCAGCTCGCCTGCGTAAGGGTGTCTTGGATGAACTTTTAAGGCCGTACATTTTTCGACCACGTGAATGATTTTATCCATGCGCGAAAAATTCAATTGCGGGTCAACACCCTGGCTGTATAAATTCATTGCCATGGTGACAATATCCATATTACCGGTGCGTTCACCGTTACCCAATAAGGTGCCTTCTACTCGATCAGCACCAGCCAAAACTCCCAGCTCTGATGCCGCGACTCCACAACCGCGGTCATTATGTGTATGCAAACTGATTCGCACCGAATCGCGCTGATTGATATTGTCGCAAAACCATTCAATTTGATCGGCGTACACGTTGGGCGTTGCCACTTCGACCGTAGCAGGTAAATTCAGGGTGATTTTGTGCTCAGGAGTGGGGCCCCAAACGTCAATTACCGCATTACAAACCTCGACCGCATAATCCAATTCGGTACCGGTAAAGCTTTCTGCGGAATATTGAAAATGCCATTGCGTTTCTGGCTGTCGCTCAGCGGCTTGTTTAACCCAAGCAGCGCCGTCAGTCGCGATCTTTTTAATGTCATCGCGTGACATCTTAAAGACTTGTTCGCGTTGTACCGTCGAAGTTGAATTATAAACATGCATAATGGCTTTTTTAGCACCCACTAAAGACTCATAGCTACGCTCAATCAATTGTTTTCGAGCCTGGGTTAGAACCTGTATGGTGACGTCGTCTGGAATACGATCTTCTACGATTAGTTTTCGCACAAAATCAAAATCGGTTTGAGACGCAGCAGGAAAACCGACTTCAATCTCCTTAAAACCAACATCAACCAGCATCTCAAACATCTCCAGCTTTTGCTGAGGCGTCATTGGGTCGATCAGCGCCTGATTACCATCTCGCAAATCGACACTGCACCAAGTAGGCGTGTGCTGGATAACACGGTCTGGCCAACGTCGATCTTTTTTATCAACGGTAACGAAGGGTAAGTATTTATTTGAGTTGAAACGATTCATTGGCTAATTTTTATTGCTAAATAATTATTTGAGGTGATTATAGCTATTCATCACTAAGTTTATTAACTAAATAAGTAAGTATTATTCAAGTTTTATGGTTTATAAAATCTATAAATGCATTAATAATAGTGATATTCACTAATATATTACTAGTTAATAGAGAGTTCCAAATGCATCTAGATAAAGTGGACAAACGAATACTCACTGAACTTCAGGCGAATGCAAGGATTAGTAATCTGGAGTTAGCTGAACGAGTGAGTTTATCCCCCACGCCCTGTGCACGACGGGTAAGACACTTGGAAGACGCCGGCGTGATTATTGGCCATAGAACCTTGCTCGACCCAGAAATGCTGGGCTTGAACTTAATGGCAATGATCAGCGTGACCATGGACAAACACACTAGTGACCGCTTCGAAAAATTTGAGCAAGCCGCCGCGCAATTACCTGAAGTAATGGAATGCTATGTAGTAACCGGCCAGGACTCAGATTTTCTAATCAAAGTTTTGATTCGAGATATGCGACACTATGAAGAATTTCTGTTAAACAGACTGACTAAACTAGAAGGCGTTAGCGGCGTACATTCGAGTTTTGTTTTAAGACAAGCTATCAACAAGAATGAATTGCCTCTCTGAGCAAATTAGAGAGTACGATTTAGAATCAATAATCAGAGAACTATTAATACTAACAACGAGCACTCTACATGATAAAACACATTCTAATCACGATTATCGCACTGCCCATTTTGCTCTATGTTGGCCTGCACCTTACAGGCAACTCATTTTTCATTAATGGTTTAGAACGCACCTATTTGAAAGGCCACGCGACTGCGAACATTAACGATCGCGAAGCATTTAATGTTGCTGAAATTAAAACCTCAACGCCTGAGCCAATTGCAAATGCTGGCAACTACAACAGTCGTGAATTACCAGCAGATTTCCGCGCAAGCCTTGAGAACTTTAAGACTGCGGCTTTCGTGGTACTTAAAGATGGCGAAGTAGTCAGCGAAAACTACATGAGCGGTTACCACGATCGCAGCAAAACTAATTCGTTCTCAATGGCGAAAACAGTGTTAACCATGATGATTGGTATCGCCATAGAAGAAGGCTATATAGAAAGTCTGGACCAAGCTGTAAGCGACTTTATTCCAGAATTTAGTGATGACGGAATCGGCAAAACAGCAACCCTTGCACATCTTGCTCAAATGACTTCTGGCTACGAATGGGTAGAGCATTATTACTCATGGTTTAGCCCAACGGTTGAACTTTACCACGGCTCAGATGTAGAAGATTTTGTCGTTAGTGGTGAGTTCAGTGCTGAACCAGGAACCTTTTGGGAATACTCTAGCGCTTCTACTCAGCTTCTCGGTGTGGTGTTAAAGCGAGCATTAGCCAAAGCGGGCAACGACGCCACTCTATCAGAGTATTTAAGCCAAAAAATATGGCAACCAATGCACATGAACGACGATGCGCTATGGCACACCGACAATCACGGAATGGAACTGGTGTTTTGTTGCTTGAACACCAACGCCCGTAATTTTGCCAAGCTCGGCCAGTTAATGCTAAACAACGGTAACTGGCAAGGGCAACAGTTGGTGCCCAGCCAATTCATCCAAACCATGATCACGCCCGTCGGAAAGCCATTTTATGGTTATTCGACTTGGCTAGGTCTAGACAACAATCCCGCTTACTACCACTTTAGCGGGCATCTTGGTCAGTACATTATCGTGATTCCGGAACACCAAATGGTGGTGATACGTTTGGGCGAGACTCGAGACCCTGACAAAGATTTTAGATCTGAAACTCTACCTGAGTTTGTAACACAGGCGATGTCCTTGGCTGGGATTTAGTACTGCTGCGCTCGACAACCGCTCCATACGTTGTACTTATATCGAGAAAACCTTCATAAGCCATGTCTCATTTAGTTTTGTAACAGAATTCGCAGCTCACTAAGAAACTCAATGAACCGTAAATAATCGTAGCCGTTGCCTTAGGGCTAAATAATTGAATTGAGTGTTTTGCATCCTAGCGGTAAAGTCAGTAGACTCTAAGCATGCAGATTTTACTGCCATAATAATAAGCTGCGTACGTAACTCAATTTCACCCAATGCGTATTCTATAATAATAATTCAGCGTCCAACGCTGTCCGTTAAGGAAGGCAATTACAACAAACCCCAAACACCTGAATGCACCCAAAAATAAGTCTGGGTTGGTTCGGTGATGAAAGGAATTTAATTGGTCGCCTTAGCAACTAAACTTATCACTGAGGAGTCCTTATGACCGATGCAGTAGCTACCGCTGCGAGTAGCGACGAGAAAACAATTCTCGGCCACCCGCGAGGCCTATTCATACTATTTTTCACAGAGATGTGGGAGCGCTTTTCCTTTTACGGAATGCGTGGTTTACTTATTCTTTATCTCACCCAGCACTTCTTATTCTCGGATGAAAAATCCAGCTTAATATACGGCGCCTACACGGCACTCGTCTATGTAATGACAATTATCGGCGGCTCCTTAGCCGATAGATATCTAGGGGCCCGAAAAGCGGTGACCTTTGGCGCAATACTATTGGTTTTGGGCCACTTTGGCATGGCTTTTGAGGGCAATGGCTCTAAACAATTGTTAAGTTACGACGGCGCTACCTATGAAATTTCGCTAGATGCTCGTGGCGGCGATGCCAAACCAATGATCTTCTCAGAGCATGGGAAATCCTATATCAACTTTACGCAAACCGAAATGCAGATCACTGATCCCGCTGCGGTCGGCTTGCCTGCTGTCATTGATCGTGATCAATACACTACGTCAGTGGTGACAGAAGAGTTCTATAAAAATGTGTTATTCCTATCTTTGGCGTTATTGATTGCAGGCGTAGGGTTTTTAAAAGCCAATATTTCCACGATTGTAGGCTCTTTATATGGATTTGGTGATACGCGGCGCGATTCGGGCTTCACCGTGTTTTATATGGGCATCAATTTGGGCGCGTTTCTATCGTCCATCTTTTGTGGCTACTTAGGCATTGCCTATGGCTGGAAATATGGCTTTGGCTTAGCCGGTATTGGTATGGCATTTGGTTTATTCATCTTTCTGTATTTTCAACCCTGGCTAGAAGGTAAAGCCGAGCCGCCTTGTGCCGAGAAGTTAAAAGAAAAAGCGTTTTTATTTATAAATTACGAATGGATGTGCTATTTAATTGGTCTCGCAATAATTGCGGTATCAATGTTCTTAGTCAAAAATGAACAGTTAGTGGGCGGCATTCTCGCACCTGTCGGCATTATCATGTTTTTATTCTTACTTTACTACGCCTTCACTAAGTGTGCTGGCGAAGTGCGCTCTAGAATGTTAGCGGCGATCTATTTCGTGTTAGCACAGATACCATTTTGGGCGCTATTTGAGCAGGCGGGTTCTTCATTAAGCCTACTAACTGCTCGTTTGGTTGACCGAACCATAATGGGCTGGTCGGTACCCACCCCAGTATTTCAAGCCCTTAACGCAGGCTATATTTTCTTATTCGCGCCGTTAATAGCTTGGCTTTGGATTTGGCTTGCCAGACGCAATCTAAATCCTTCAACGCCGGTCAAATTTGCTTTCGGCGTTGCTCTTGCAGGACTGGGATTTTTAAGTTTAGTCGCGGGCATGAAGGGCTCAGGCACTACCGGCTTAACCCCAGTGTTATTTATATTCCTAATCTATTGGATTCACACCATGGGTGAGCTGCTGGTATCGCCCGTCGGTCTTTCAGTCGTTACCAAATTGGCTCCGGCGAGTGTTGTGGGAATGACCATGGGTGCTTGGTTCTTGTATTCTGGTTTATCCAACTACTTAGCAGGTGTGATTGCCAGGACCACTGGTGCAGAAACCATCGGCGGACAAATGACCGATATTGCTGCCGCCAAAGCTGGCTATATTGCAGTGTATTCGCAAGTGGGTTATATCGCCTTGGGCATTGCCTTTGTGATGTTGCTGATCTCTCCAGTCATCAAAAAAATGATGGCCGATGCTGATTAGACACATGACCAAATAGACAATCACTTTTAATTTAGTAAAGGCGGACAATAGTTCCGCCATTACATAACGATAACCCGCTGATTTTAAGCGGGTTATCGTTTTCATGGGTATTGTGAACCGTTCAGCGAACCGTCAAACACGTTTGTTACTTAATAAGAAGCCAGAGAAAGGATCTCATTAAAGCCACTAAACACCAAGCCAACGGAATAGCTTACTTACACAAAACATGAATCATAAGGGGTAACGAGCAGTAAGCTCATGGTCAGACTTGCATTTTCAATCAGGCAGTTAGATACTCATTTTTGCCATTCAAATTGATTAAAGTAATCTCCTCGATGAATAATTTACGAAAAGACGCTAAACATACTCTTATTTCCGCTGCGGCAATCGCGGACGACGCGTTTAAAAATCCCAAACCCATGTCTAAGGATTTTGGAATCACAGGAAGTACGTTTCGAGCATATAGAGGCTGTGAAACAAGTCCATCCGTAGTTTATAAAATGATAAGGACTGGGTTTCCTAGACACTTTCTAGATTCATTAAATATCGTTGTTCATACACCGTTGGCGGGACACGATCATTATGCGTGTGTCGGCGCTTTGGATTGTAGAACATCTCGATATAATTAAACATAGCATGTC
>CAWUWF010000210.1:0-9614 GCA_963925935.1 uncultured Arenicella sp.
ATAGCCATGAACAACTATTTGATTGACGGCTTCCTGCTTAAACTCGTCTGTGTATCTGGTGCCTTTACTCATGATTTACCTCTTATGGTTTAGTTACATTTTTACCATAAAAAGTGTCGGGTAAACTCAGTCCTTATCACTCGATGTATCCTTCAATAGGGTTTTTTGACGTTGGACCGAGCAAGCGACTTAGATGTGTAACATGTCGTTTAGTTGAAATATCTTTAAATGTATCTTCGTTTAGAAAATGAGTCACATATTCGACAACACCTTCGGGTATGAATGCCCTTGGTTGAATAAAATTATTCTTCAGCTCTAGAAGAACTTCAGTCTCAGAATATAATCCTGCGGCTGCATCGCTGATAAGGTGAAACATCATTTCGAAATCGATGTACGCGCCATCTCTAATCATTATTGTTTTCCAAATTCTGTTAAGAGATTAGACCATTCTTGCATAAGATTGGTTCTCGTTTCTAAAAGCTCAGCTTTGTTATATACGCCCCGCACTGAGCCATCGATATGAGCTAATTGCTTTTCAATAGCATCTGGATTGAACCCAAGTTCATTTAGGGTCGTACTCGCTAGATGTCTAAAACCATGGCCAGTCATTTTTCCGGCGTACCCCATTCGTTTTAGTGCTCCAAAAATTGTGTTATTGCTAATCGGGTTCATGGGCTTGGTAGGGCTGGCGAATACATGGGTACGATTTCCCGTGTAGGCCTTGAGCGTATTAAGTATCTCAAGTGCTCGATTTGATAGCGGGACAAGGTGGGTGCGCTTCTTCTTCATCCGTTCTGCTGGTATTTCCCAGAGCTTGTTCTTTAGATTAAATTCTGACCATTGTGCGCCCCTTAGTTCGCCTGTGCGTACGAACGTTAGCATTAAGAACTCCGTGGCTAGTTTCACAATTGGGTGACCGTCATAGTCTTCTAGTGATTGGAGGAACTCAGGTAGCTCACTTGCATCAATTGTGTTGTAGTTGCGTTTCTCAGGTTTCTTTAAAGTGTCTTTGATATGTTGCGCTGGGTTGTGTTCAATAAGACCAGATGCAGCGGCAAACCTGAAAACTGAATTAACTCTCTGTGCCACACGGTTGGCCTGTTCATAAGAGCCGCGTTTTTCTATTTGCTTCAATGCATCAACTAAAAGAGGCGCATTTAATTCGTATATAGGTTGATCGCCAATGATTTGAAAGATGTCTTTTTCAAGCGAGACGATAACTTTCTGCGAATGATTGTCTGACCAACTTGGTGTCATAGTGTCATGCCAAGCTCTTGCTATCGCTTCGAATGTGTTCTTTGTACTGATTTTTGCTGCTTTCTTGGCTTGACTTGGATCTTTCCCTTCCGATAGTAATTGGCGTGCTTCATCGCGCAACTGACGTGCTTTTTGGAGTGATACGAAAGGGTATTCACCATGTGATAACAGCTTCTCCTTTCCGTTGAACCGAAACTTCTGTCGCCAAAACTTTGTACCGTTCTTGGTGACATAGATAAATAGCCCGTTTGAATCGCCAAGCTTGTACGGTTTCTCCTTACCTTTAAGGTTTTTAACTTTCGTATCTTTTAGCATAATTGGGGGTATAAAGTACCAATCGAATTGAGATACCCCTAAATATACCCCCATTATGGCTGGAAGTCACGGGACGATATAGAATCTCTAGACACAAAAAAACCACCCTAAGGTGGCTTAATTGTTGGGTTTATTGGATATATTTGAATATCCTAAAACCCTATAGTGGTGGAGGCGGGGGGGATCGAACCCCCGTCCACAAGTCCTCCGCTCAACGGATCTACATGTTTAGTTTGTCTTTAGTTTAGCCTTTTACCATCTGGACAAACGCACACGGTTAAAGGTGAGTCGACTTGCGTTTTAACGGCAGCTTAATCGACACAAGCTACTCGCGATTTCACGTTAGATGAGATCTCGGTTCTAAAGCCATGAACAACTCCAGTGAGACCCTAGCGGCTCTAAGCTGCTAGTGCGTAGTTATCGTCGTTTGCAACTATAACTTGTGTAGCTGGTTTTAAGAGGAACTCTACACCTCTACATGCACCGAAGGTTTCGCGACCCATGTCGAAGCCATGTCGCCCCCATTTCCTTTCTTGAAGATTCACTATCTAATGATAACGAGCCTTCATTTAATTAAAAATGGTCCTAAGCACCTATGCTCTTTCGGAATACCGATTATATGGGGGTAAATTTAATGAATCAAATGAATAATTTGTTTTTAGCAGATTTTTGTTAACTTCTGGGCTGGTGATATTTGTGCAGTGTGCTTTGCTCTTTAGCCAAGTTTGCATTGCCGAATTTGTCTTGAGTTTGGTGAGCTACCCGTTAATAGTCGATGACTTCGGAGTATCTGTGCAGGCAGTTAATACTATTAGCACTAAATAGTTACCAGCGCGTACAAATGAAATTGGCTTGGCGTTGTTGTATTTCACAGTTACTAGTATATTTGGTACTTGCTTACCATTGCGCTCTAAAATAAATAGAAATGAATACTAGCTTATGAAACAGATTTCGAACGATTATTGGCAAGCTAACCTTAAGATTATTTGCACTTTGTTGGTGATTTGGTTCACTGTGCCGTTTCTCGGAGGGATTGTTTTCGTCGATTTTTTCAATCAATTTCGATTAGGCGGCTACCCTTTGGGTTTTTGGATTGCGCAACAGGGTTCAATCTACTTGTTTGTGGTTCTGATTTTCTATTACGCTCGTAAAATGAGTCAATTAGACGATAAGTTTTCTACCGGAGAAGAGTCATAATGGATCTGCAGACTCTAAGTTATATCGTTGTTGGCGCAACATTTGCTCTGTATGTGGGTATTGCGATTTGGGCGCGTGCTGGCACAACCAAAGAATTTTATGTCGCTGGAGGGGGAATACACCCAATCGCTAATGGCATGGCAACGGGGGCTGACTGGATGTCGGCAGCGTCTTTTATCTCTATGGCTGGTTTGATCGGGTTTTCTTATCAGGGCTATGGGGGTTCAGTCTTTCTATTAGGTTGGACCGGTGGTTATGTACTATTGGCGATGTGCTTGGCCCCTTATTTGAAAAAGTTTGGTAAATTCACTGTCCCCGAATTCATTGGTGACCGTTATTACTCGAACACGGCGCGGGTGGTCGCTGTTATTTGTTTAATCATAGCCTCGGTTACTTATGTGATTGGTCAGATGAAGGGCATTGGTGTGGCTTTTAGTCGATTTTTAGAAACCAGCTACGAGACGGGCCTAAGTGCGGGCATGATTATTGTGTTTATTTATGCTGTGATGGGGGGCATGAAAGGCATTACCTACACCCAGATAGCACAATATGTGGTGCTGATTTTTGCCTACACGATACCCGCGGTTTTTATCTCTCTGTCTTTAACCGGTAACCCGATACCTCAATTAGGTTTGGGCAGTACCCTATTGTCGGACGGTACCTATGTGCTGGATAAGTTGAATCAGGTGGTGACTGAGTTAGGCTTTACCGAGTACACGACGTCCACTCGTGGAAGTACTCTGAATATGTTTATGTACACCCTATCACTGATGATTGGCACGGCCGGTTTGCCACATGTGATCATTCGTTTTTTTACCGTACCTAACGTTAAGGATGCACGAAAATCGGCGGGCTGGGCTTTGGTTTTTATCGCCGTTCTGTATACCACTGCACCGGCCATAGCAGCCATGGCAAGATTGAATTTGATGAGTACCATTGAGCCAACGCCAGGCCAGTATTTGGAGTATGACCAACGGCCTCAGTGGTTTAAGAATTGGGAGACGACTGGGCTACTGAAGTTTGAAGATAAAAACGGTGATGGTAAAATTCAGTACTCGGCGGACAAAGCCAGCAATGAAATGGTTAAGATAGACAACGATATCTTGGTGTTGGCTAATCCTGAAATTGCGAGGTTGCCAAATTGGGTTATTGCCTTAGTTGCAGCGGGCGGCTTGGCGGCGGCTTTGTCGACTGCGGCTGGTTTGCTATTAGCGATTTCCTCAGCTATTTCGCACGACTTGCTAAAAGGTATTTTCAGACCTTCGATCAGCGAACGAAGTGAGTTAAGAGCCTCGCGCATAGCAATGGGATTCACTGTTTTAGTTGCCGGTTATCTAGGGTTCAAGCCTCCGGATTTTGCTGCAGGCACCGTAGCATTAGCTTTCGGCTTAGCGGCCTCTTCGCTTTTTCCAGCGCTGATGCTCGGTATCTTCTACAAACGGATGAATACTCAAGGCGCAGTTGCCGGAATGTTGGCGGGTTTAGGTGTAACCCTGTTTTATGTATTTCAACACACTGGCATTATGTTTATCAAAAGTACTGCCTTTTTGGGTGACATGAGTCCCAATTGGTTTTTCGGTATTGAACCTAATGCCTTTGGTGCGGTTGGCGCGCTGGTGAATTTTACGGTGGCGATGATTGTTTGTAAAATGACGCCTGCGCCTCCTGAAAAGGTTCAACAATTAGTTGATTATATTCGCTCGCCGGCCTAATTTTTAACAGCTCAAGGCTGTCTATCACTACTAAATTAAATTTGTTAAATGTCTTTTTTCAGTAATACTCATGTCCTTGTCGCGCTGATAGCTGCGCCGATTTTAGCCTTACTCAGTTATTTTATGGTTGATGGCATCGTTAAAGAGGAGCCTAAGCCTGCGCTTGAAGGGCGGGCTTATCGCTTGGAGGCAAAGTCAAATTGTCGATATGCCAGTGGAGAGTGCGATTTAGTCAACGGGTCTTTCAAGTCAAAGCTTGTGATAGAGAAGACGCGAGACACATCAACCCTTATTCTTGATTCCAGTCACATCTTAGAAGGTGTAAAGGTCGGTTTTTCTGGCTTAGCTGAAGGCGATTCGTTGTCAAGGCCATTTGATATGCAACGGCGTGGGGATATCGGCACACGATGGCAAATTGAGATGCCCGTTGATGCCAGCGAGACTACGCGGGCAATGGTCGTAATGCTTGCAGATGGTGCCCACTATTACGCCGAGACTACAATGGGGTTTACTGAATATAGGCCAGCCTACAAAGCCGATTTTAGGACCAGTAGTCCGATTATCGAGAAACAACAATAAGCACAGGCTCATAGCATTTAGCTGAGTTTTGAAATAGAACAAGAGATACGCCATGTCAGAAGTTAAAACATACCCGGTGTTTGAATCAATCAAGGCCAACACCCATCTCAATACAGAGCAGTATCAAGAGATGTATAAGCAATCAATTGAGCAGCCTGATGTTTTCTGGGGGGCGCAAGCTGACCAGCATTTAGATTGGATTAAACCTTGGGGCACGGTCAGCCGACAGGATTTCCATAAGGCCGAGGTCGCCTGGTTTGAAGGCGGGCAATTGAACCTTTCGGTGAATTGCATTGATCGACACCTGTCTGACCGTGCCGATCAAACTGCTATTATTTGGGAGGGCGATGACCCTAACCGAAGCGAACACATTAGCTATAAAATGTTACACGACAAGGTGTGCCAGTTAGCCAATGCGCTTAAGCAGATGGGCGTTGTCAAGGGAGACAGAGTTTGCTTGTACATGCCGATGGTGCCAGAAGCCACATTTGCGATGCTTGCCTGCGCTCGAATTGGTGCCATCCACTCGGTCGTTTTTGGCGGTTTTTCGCCAGAGGCGTTGCGTGGTCGAATCAATGATTCGCAATGCAAAATTGTCATTACCGCGGACCAGGGGCTCAGAGGAATGAAGCCCATTCCACTCAAGGCGAACGTAGACGAAGCATGTAAAGAAACGCCTTCTGTCGAAAAAATACTGGTGTGTAAAGTCACTGGTGGCGACGTTGATTGGGACAATGATTGTGATGTTTGGTATTCAGACTTGGTCGATAAACAGGCCACATCTTGCCAACCTGAGGTGATGGAATCTACCGATCCATTGTTTATTTTATACACGTCTGGCTCTACGGGCACCCCAAAAGGCGTGATGCACAGCACGGCAGGCTATTTGCTTTGGGCCGCAATGACCTTTAAATATGTTTTTGATTACCAAGAGGGAGAAGTGTTTTGGTGTTCAGCCGACGTTGGTTGGGTAACCGGGCATACCTACCTTTTATACGGCCCATTGGCCAACGGGGCCACAACGCTAGTCTATGAAGGTGTTCCCACCTATCCTGATGCCAGTCGTTTCTGGAAAGTGGTTGATAAGCACCAGGTTAATATTTTTTACACCGCACCGACGGCTTTAAGAGCGCTGATGGGCGCTGGAGATGAGTATCTTGCGGATTCTGATCGATCCAGCATCCGAATATTGGGTACAGTCGGCGAACCGATTAATCCGGAAGCCTGGGAATGGTATTTTCACAAAGTGGGGCATGGTAAATGCCCAATAGTCGATACCTGGTGGCAGACCGAAACAGGCGGGACCATGCTGGTTCCAATGCCCGGAGCAACGCCTGCCAAACCAGGTTCTGCTGGCTTGCCGTTCTTTGGCGTTGAGCTTGTGTTACTCGACGATGAAGGCAAAGTACTCGAGGGGGCGGCTGCGGGCAATTTGGCGATTCCTAGGTCATGGCCCGGACAGATGCTTGGTGTCTACAATAACCCAGAGCGTTTCCATGAGGCCTACTTCTCAATGTACCCAGGATATTATTTCACCGGTGATGGCTGTCGGCGGGACGAAGATGGTTATTACTGGATAACCGGCCGCGTTGACGACGTAATCAATGTATCCGGACATCGCATGGGCAGTGCCGAAGTGGAGAGTGCCTTAGTGTTACACAAGGCCGTTGCCGAGGCTGCTGTTGTAGGCTACCCACATAATATAAAGGGTCAGGGCATATATGCCTATGTCACCTTGATGGCAGGTGAAGAGTACAACGATGAACTCAAGCGCGAGCTAATCAAGCACGTTCGATCTGAGATTGGGCCAGTGGCCACGCCCGATATTATACATTGGGCGCCAGGCTTGCCGAAAACCCGTTCCGGTAAGATCATGCGACGCATACTGCGCAAAATTGCTGAAAACGATTATTCTAATCTTGGCGATACCAGTACACTAGCCGACCCGAGTGTGGTCGACTCATTAATAGAAAGCCGAAAAGAGTAAAGTAATGAGCGAAATACCAAATTGCCCAAAGTGCGAATCCAGTTATGCCTATGAAGATCGGGACAATTATATTTGCCCCGAGTGCGCACATGAATGGCCTGCAGCTGGTGCAGCTGATACTGAATATGTGGTAAAAGATTCGAATGGCAACATCCTAGCATCAGGTGATTCTGTTTCAGTTATCAGAGATTTGAAGGTTAAGGGCTCATCATCAGTTGTGAAAGTGGGTACCAAAGTTAAAAATATTAGGGTGCTAGAAGCCGAGCATGTAGTGGACGGGCATGATATAGACTGCAAGATTGATGGTTTTGGGGCGATGAAGCTCAAGGGCTCAGTGGTCAAGAAGTCCTCTTGAGCGGCCTCTTTTTTCTCAATACTTCGTTGGGCCTTCCGTGCTGGCTCCTCATTTACAAAAGTAAACTCGTCGCCAGTACTCAGGCCCGCCTCGTCTTGTGAAAAAAGCGACTCGCTCAAGCCGATTAACAAAAAGCCCGTCATCTTGACTGAGCGTAGCGATTGGAAAGATCTCGTTTTTCGCTCCGTGCTGGCTCCTCATTTGCAAAAGTAAACTCGTCACAAGTACTCGCACCCGCCTCGCCTTGAGTAAAAAATAACTCCCTTAAATACACTGCGTGAGAAGAAACTTCCGTCGTCTTGAGCGTCGCCGAAAGATCTCGTTTTCCAAGCCTTGTATTGAAAGAAGCCAACGTTCTATAGTGAATTGCAGAGGGCGGTGCTAGGGGCTGACTCAATGATAGTTATGGCGCAGTATTTGTATTTAAAATGGAGTTACACGGTTTCTCAGGATAAGCCGTTATTGAAAAACGTTTAGAATAGGCATCTATTAAATTTTGCTTGAATGAAAAATATGTCTACTAACCTCTTTGATCTAACAGGAAAAATTGCACTGGTGACTGGCGCTAGCCGCGGAATCGGTGAGTCCATCGCTAAACTACTAGCGGAGCAGGGCGCGCACACAATTGTTTCCAGTCGCAAGGCACAAGACTGCGACAAAGTTGTCGCGCAAATACAAGCGGCTGGCGGCTCTGCCGAAACGATTGCTTGTAATATTGGTGATATGCAGGATATCGAAGCGGCTTTTGCGAAAATTGAGAAAGACCACAGCAGGCTCGATATATTGGTTAACAATGCGGCCGCTAATCCCTATTTTGGGCATGTGCTTGATACTGATCTAGGCGCATTTAATAAAACCGTTGACGTGAATATTCGTGGTTACTTCTTTATGTCGACCTTTGGCGGTAGGCTAATGCGTGATAATGGTGGTGGTGTGATTGTCAATACAGCATCAATTAATGGCCTTACACCTGGCATGTACCAAGGTATCTATTCAATCACTAAGGCTGCGGTAATTAATATGACTAAGTCTTTCGCAAAAGAGTGTGCTCAATATAATATTCGAGTTAATGCGCTACTGCCTGGATTGACTAAAACCAAGTTTGCCGGTGCCTTGTTTGACAATGAGAAGATGCACAAAGCGGCGATGCAAATGATCCCTATGGCGAGACATGCCGAACCAGATGAAATGGCAGGCACAGTATTGTATTTAGTGTCGGATGCAAGTAGTTATACAACAGGTGAATGCATTGTGGTTGATGGTGGTTTCACGGTTTAGAATTTCAGTTATGCTGAGACTCTCGTAGTTAACAAGTTGATAGGGGCAAGGGTATGTGGTCATTTATAAAAATTCTGGTTGTTGCAGTCATGGCATTGGTGGTCTACTTGCTCACATGGCCGGTATCGGTAGAGCCCCAGTCATGGAATGCCCCCGCTGCACCGCCACTAACTGGCCAGTATGCTGTTAATAGTGCATTGGCGAATTTCGAGGAGTTTGATATCGATGGCTTACACGGTCCAGAGGCAATCACTAGTAATGCGGTTGGTGATATCTACGCCACCTCTCATGAAGGTTGGATAATTCGTTGGCCTGCGGCGCAGGATGCGACTCACAAAGCAGAACGTTGGGTTAACGTAGGTGGGCGGCCATTAGGGATCGCGTTTGATGCTGCGCAAAATTTGTGGGTGGCTAACGCGTATAGCGGGCTGCAAAAAGTCACCCCGGCAGGGGTTGTTAGCGTAGAAGCGAACACTGCCGACGGTGTGGCAATTCGCTATGCAGATGATTTGGTTGTTACGCCTAATGGCAAAGTCTATTTTAGCGATGCCAGTACTAAATTTGCCGCTGAGGATTCTCCTGGTACTTTAGAAGCTAGCTTGTTATCAATAATGGAGCATGGCGATCATGGCCGGATTATTAAGTTTGATCCAGCCACCCGAGAAACCAAGGTCGTGATGCACAAGCTAACTTTTGCGAATGGCGTAACCAGCGATGAACTAGGGCGGTTTTTGCTGGTGGCAGAAACCGGTAGCTATCGGATTTGGAAGCATTGGCTGCTTGGTTCAAGAGCAGGGCAAACGGAGCTGATTGTTGATAATTTACCGGGCTTTCCAGATAATATTCACCGCGGTCAGGATGGCCGCTATTGGGTTGGTTTAACCTCACCGAGAGCGGCTATCTTGGATAAACTTGCTAAAAAGCCTTTTCAACG
>CAWUWF010000211.1:0-22152 GCA_963925935.1 uncultured Arenicella sp.
CCAGCGATTACACCTGCTTTACGAATGGCATCTAGTTTGGCTCCAAAGGCAGTAGCGACAATTGCGAAATCGCGTAGCATAGCCCCGCCCATAATGCCGACACCCGCCAAAATCTCGATATCGGCTATGCCTTTACTACCACCCGTGCTGATGCCGCCGATGTAGGCTAATAACAGGCCTGCCGCTATCGCAATCGCTGAGCCATGAACGTGACCTGCGGTAAATTTATTTGAGACCCAGTAGGACAGCCATACGGTTAATCCAACAAAGGCAAACGCACTAAGTAATGAGTTTTTCAGCAATACTGCACTCAGAATATCAATCACCCTTGTGCTCCTCTGTCTGCGTGTCCTTGCTGTCTTTGGAATTGCCCATTCGAGATAATACTGGAACCATGGCAAAACTTAACAAGACCGCCGCTAGCCCAGCGGCCACCGCTAACCAGCCGCTAGATACAGCAGCGACTACATTTTGTTTGGCAGCCATGGCAACCACGATCGGAATATACATCGCGTTCCAAAAGTTGATTCCCGATTCCGTTGGAGCCGCAAGTCTGAACTTATAGGATGAGAGATTCGAAACAATGATCAACATCAACATGGCAATGCCAACACCGCCGACATTGGCCTGAACACCGATAGCTGAACCCAATAGGCTGCCCAAAAATAAACCCAATAATAGGCAAAATGAAAGTAAAGCTACGCCGTAGATGACCATTAATACCCTTTGTGTTTATTCGTTATTAGTATGAGGCTTAAAGCTGCAGGATTATTGTAGGCGATAAGAAAGCCTAGGAGAACCATCAATCGTCTCTTTGATAAACCAGCCTTCCTTCGAACCAGGTTTGCACCGGTAACACTTCGCTTATTCGGTTAAGCGGAATTTCAAATAAATTTTCTTGCAGCACGATAAAGTCCGCTGATTTGCCTGTTTCCAGGCTGCCAGTGATGGCTTCCTTGCGGATAGCATGCGCACCGTCGATGCTGTAGATACGAATGGCCTCGGCTAGTGTGATCGCCTGCTCGGGCCATAGCGCTTCTGCGATATTGCCGCGTGGGTCCTGACGGCTAACCAGCGATTCTATACCGACCCAGGGATTGGCGTTTATCGAAACGGCTGGCCAATCAGAACCGGCGAGAAGATTAGCTCCCGCGTCAATTAGGTCGCGCACAGGGAAATAATATTGTCCCCGCTTCTTGCCAACGGCGCTGAAGATGGCATCCATGATCGGCGACGGGTGCCAGAGTATTGGTGAAAGGTCTGCTACTGCGTTTAGTTCTTTGAAACGTGGTATGTCTTGCTTACTGATATAGCCCGCATGTGCAAGCTCATGACGCAAACCGCTATTACCATTCACGGATCGTGCTGCTTCAATAGCATCTAATCCGAGCCGAACCGAACGATCGCCGGCGGCATGCATTTTCACCGTGAAGCCGCGTTTATCAAACTCAATAAGATCGCGGGTCAGTGTTTGCGGATCAACCAGTAACTCGCCACCATCGAAACCGTGCGCATGCGAGTCATCATCAATATAGGGCGCCAGCATGGCAGCCGTGCGCGCCGGCGTTGGCACGCCATCTAGAAATATCTTTATGAATCGGGTGTCGAGGTGCGGACTACTATATTTGTCACGGGCTTTTTCAAATGCCTGGTAATCCAATGTTTGCGAGCGCTTACCATCGGGAGTACGCATGCTGGTACCCATGTGTAGGGTTAGGGCGTGTTGCAAGTCAACGGCTTGGATGGCCGCGATTTCGTAGCTGTGACTGGAAGCCGCTTTGGCACCCGTCAATCCGAATGCATTCGCATCACGTACAAATTTTTTGACTGCTGCTTGCTGCTGATCTGCGCTATACCTCTGTCTGAATTCACCCATTGCGATCGCTGCAGTTTCTAGCAACACGCCGTTTGGCTCGCCGTTGGCATCACGCATAATAGTGCCGCCCTCCGGATCAGGAGTGTTCCGGTTGATGCCTGCAATTTCCAGAGCACGACTGTTCACCCATGCGTTATGCAAGCTGTCATCCTGCAGAAAAACGACTTTGTCCATGGATACTTCGTCTAATAGCTCGCGAGGGGAAGCGATTTCAAAGCGATCAAAAAACGCACTATCCCACTGGCCGCCAATAATCCAGTCGCTATCAGCCTGGTCGCTTACACATTTGGCAACGGTATTTTGAATGTCTTGTGGTGATGAGGTGAATGGAAAGTTACAGTGATACAACTCTTTTATCGCACCGCGTACCGGATGCAGATGTGCATCGATTAGTCCTGGTAGTAGCATGCCGCCATTCAGGTCGACAATCCGTGTCTGTGGTCCGATCAACTGATTCGCCGTTCTCTTGTCGCCAATAAATACTATTTTTCCATCGGCTATCGCCAGTGCCTCAGCGGTTTTAATCGAGGTGCCGGCGGTATAGATAGTACCGTTAGAAAAAATTGCGCTTGCTATCGGCCGCTTTATTGATGTTTGGCAGGCAGTGATAGAAACAAGGATTAGTAATAGCGTTGCTAAGAGTAGGTGTTTATTCATAGGTAATTATGTCGCTAAAACTTGTGGTTGAGAGCATAAAAAAAGGTGGCCGAGGAGTAAATCCTAGGCCACCTTGCATGCAAAATATCAGCTTTAAAAATTGTAGTCGAAAGTAACACCATAGGTGGCTGGCATACCGTTGGCGCGAACATACGGGCCGTTGCCGCCGAGATAGGCGGCAGGGTAGTAGTATTCGTCGGTTACATTGCGTCCCCATAGGGTGGTCTCCCACTTGCCGTCTGCTGATCCAAGGCCAATACGGGCATTAGCTATGGTGTAAGAGTCGGTAGCGTCTTCTATTTGAGTGCCACCTGAGGTTTCAGCGGTATAGCTTGCATCGCCACCAACATTCATCATCATGCCATTTGCCAAAGGCCAGCTATAGTTGATTCTGGCTGACCACGAAAGTTTCGGTGATTGAGCAAGTTCTGAGCCGGCCACGTCGCGCAAAACGATGTTTGGGAAGGCACTCAAATCACCATCAACGGCTAAGAATTGATCTATCTCAGTGTCTAACCACGCTGCAGCCAGATCAATACGTAGTCGGTCGTTAACGGCCCACTTCATATCCAGTTCGGCGCCTTTAATAGTGGATTTCGGGACGTTGGTAAGACCAGAAATATTGCCGACAAAGGTTACCGCTCTGTCTTGCTCTTGCTTGTCTTTGTAATCGTACAAAAAGGCTGCAGCATTTAGTTGCATGCGACCTTCTAGCAACGTCGATTTTGCGCCCACTTCAAAGGAAGTAAGTTGTTCAGGTTTATACGAATTAAGTTGTCTTGTGGTATTGGAGTTAGCACCATTGAAGCCGCCAGACTTAAAGCCTTGACTAAGTGTGGTGTATAGCAGGAGGTCGTCACTAATTGCATAGTCCAGACCGATTTTACCACTCCATTCTCCAGTGCTGATTGATTCCTGATAAAGAGGGAACGCATTATTTATATTAGGAGAACCCGCCAAGGCAAAAAAGTTATTCGGTGAATCAGGGTCGTCATCAATTGTTCCACAGTCACCGGGTTGCAAAGATGCTCCAAATGCAAAGTTTAGAAAGCCAGCTAAAGAACCATCGTCGGCCGACCGAGTACAGCCTTGGAAATCACGATCTTCTTCCGTATAGCGAGCCCCTAATGTTAGTCTGGCTTTGTCTGTGAATTGCCATTCGACATGGCCGAAAATTGCCGCCGAATTGGTTTCTTGAGTGTAAGTTGTATCCAACTCACGAATCGGTGCGAAAAAGAATGGGGCGGCATTAAAAGGGATTGAGCCCAAGCCAAATACAGAGTCAGACATGAAATAGTGATAGTACTCATCCATCTCATCTTTTGAATAATACAGTCCGGCAATCCAATTTAAGTTTTCCGATTCGCCACTCAAGCGAAGCTCTTGTGAGAAAACACTCAGATCGGTTGTGTTGATATTGCTGGAGTCATTATAGAAGCCGCCGTCCCAGTCATTTGATTCTACCCGGTCAAATTGATCGTAGCCGGTAATAGAAGTAAGTACCATGCTGTCCAAATTCCATTCCAGTTTTGCTGAAAACCCAGCCAATTGATTGTCGCGTTTTGGTCGCAGATCAAAGGTTCGGCCGGTTATGGCGCTTGTATAGCTGTTGGTCCAATCGGCGGCCTCATTGTTACCAGTTGAATACCACCCTGGTGTTTGACCAAAATTTGTGCCGGTTGGTAAGACGTAGTCGGCCAAAGCCAGATAAGGGTTGGAGAATTCGTTGTTGCCAGCTATTCGTCCGTCATAGGCGGTGTTCGCGCGATTGTCTGATTGGTCGTCTACGTAGTGAAAGTTAAGCATTAGGCTGGCTTCTTCTGCTAGCTTGATGTCGAATAGGGCTCGGATACCAATGGAATCTTTTTCACCAAGTTCATCGTCGCGGGTAAGGCTTTTCTGCCAGCCTTCGCCGGATTGTGTGGTTTTTACCGCCAAGCGCGCATTGGTGCTATCGGATACAGCGCCACTTGCGAAGCCTTCTAGGTCGACGGTTTGGTAGCTACTGTAGCCTAAACTAACTCCGGCTTGAAATTCTTCGGTAGGTTTGTTACTGACGAAATTGATTTGTCCTGCGGTGGTGTTGCGGCCATATAGATCGCCTTGAGGGCCTTTGAGCACTTCGACGCGACTGACGTCAAACATCAGCCCACGGCTCATCACTGTGTAAGGAATTGACACTTCGTCGAAGTATAGGCCAACTGTTGATGAAGCGGCCGTTGAGTAGTCCTGAAATCCAACGCCGCGGATCGTGTATAAAGGCACGCCTGTAGCAGCGGTCTCATTCACTGTTAACCCTGGGGTGTAGAGAGCTAAATCTTCTGCAGCGAAAACGCCCAGATTTTTAAGCTCTTGCCCACTAAAAGCATTAACTGTGATACCTATGTCATTCACACTTTGTGCGCGCTTCTGTGCGGTTACTACGACCTCTTCTAGTGCTTGTGCGTATAGGCTGCTACTGTTCAAAATCAGTATTGCAGCACCTATCGATATTGCAGTTCTCTTCCTCATGGGTCTTCCTCTAGTTCGTAAATTGTTGACTAAGTGATACAAGATACGACAAATTGAAATTAATTTGAATCATCTCATCTGATGAGGTTGAGTAAACCGTTAAGCTTGAGCTTTTACCTCACTTTATATCTATTTAATTTCTGGGCTATAGAGCATTGAATGTTTTGTTAGTTATCAACCAATTACCGTCAATTTTGAGCAGGGTAAAGTGATTAATAAACGATGAGCTATAGAAGCCAGTCTCTTCGAGGGTTACACGTGCAACAGTGCCGTTTACTTCCATATCTCTAATTCTGCTAGTGTAGTTTTCACGAAACGTTTCATCTGGCGGGTTATTTTTGAGAGCTTCGTAAAAAGGTTCAGGGCCTTCAGTTAAAAGCTTCGGCCCCATGTAACCGACCATTCGAGCGCTAGGGTGAAAGATTCTTCGCAGTGCCGCAACATCTCCATTTTTAGTACCTAATACGTAGCTATTAATCACTTTTTCAACCGCAACCACAGCCTCGGTTTTTTGATCCAGCTTGTCCAGTACGATTTCCCCACCAATCACAGAAAGCAAAACCTTGGTATCTCCTACTTGAGCTACCGGGACTGAAAATAGATTTTGATCGAGCACAATAAAGTCTGCGTCTTTACCGACTTCGAGAGACCCTGAAGTATCTCCAACTCTATTGGCGATGGCGCTGTTGTGGGTGAAGATTCGAAGCGCCGTTGTCAGTGATACCGCTTCTTCAGGGAACTCTGGTTTAAATTCATCTTTGTATGGATCGCTTCGGGTTACCATTGACTCTATGCCTGGCCATGGGTTTGCGGTAGGAACAACAGGCCAATCAGATCCATAAGTTACCAAAGCACCCGCCTCGTAAAGAGTCTTCACTTGCCATATCGGTAGGCGGTCTTTACCAAACCATGTTTCCCAGTTCAAGCCTTCTATTGGATACCAGATGATGGGGCACATTTCCGCAGCTACATTTAGTTCTTTGAATCGTGGTACATCATCAGGGTGAATCATTTCGGCGTGTGAAACTTCATGAATAACTTGGCCATTGGGGTTGGCTTTTCTGGCTGCCTCGAAGGCGTCCAACGCCGCTCGAGCTGAGCCGTCTCCTGTGGCATGAATCTTTACTGAAATACCTTGTTTGTCCAGCGCGACTACATCTGGATTGAGTTCGCTGGGTTGAATCATCAATTCCCCTGTGTGGTCAGACCCAACAACATCGTTTGCCTCGTAAGGTTCCAGAAGCGCTGACGTATACGACATTGGTACGCCGTCGAGCATGATTTTAGCAAAATTTGTATCTATTCGATCTTGCTTGAAGCGCTTGCGGTTTTTGATTAGCTTTAGCTCTGCCGCGTGCGACATTGCCCATTCGCTCTTCCAACTGAGGCTGGTTTTCACGCGAAGCGGCAGACGACCGCTTGCATATAACTTCTGATAGGCTGCCATATTTGAGTCAGTAACAATGGCATCCTTGATTGTGGTGATGCCGTAGCTAATAATTTCATTAACGCTCCAGAGTAGTGCATCTGTTTCTTGCTGTGGGCTGTAAGTGGGCAGCAATCGTCGTTTGTTATACGCTTCGTTATCATATAGAAGCCCGACTGCTTCTCGCGTCTCAGGGTCACGCTTGATTACGCCACCATTAGAGTCAGGTGTTTTCTCATCTATTTCAAATAGGGCTAGAGCAGCACTATTTACCCAAGCATGATGGACCGACCAGTCCATCAAAAATACGGGGTTGTTGGGTGCAATCTCATCCAAAATAGTCTTTGGCATTTTTGGATTACTAACAAAGTATCCTTCGTTCCACTGCCCACCGCGCACCCATTCACCAGGCTTGGCTTCAGCGATACAGGATTTTAGTATTTCTAAGACAGCCTCAAGGTCATTGGATAGAAAGCTACATTCCAATGTTTTTGATACACCGGCATCGTAAGGATGCATGTGAGTGTCATGAATGCCCGGCATAAGCATTCGTCCGCCAATGTCAATTTTATGACTGCCGGCCCCGGCCATTGCCAGTACATCTGCGTTGTTGCCGACGGCGATTATCTTCCCGTTCTGAATCGCGACAGCCTCTGCCCATGAGTCGTTTGCATCCACGGTGTAAGCCTTGGCATTGTAATAAACGTCGATTGCGTTTGAAGAGTGCGCAGCTAAAGCAGGTGCAACGTTGAGAGTTGTCGCTATGGTGATGATCAGGCCTAGACAGGCATATTTAATCTGGGGTAAATTTAGTTTTCGAATCATTTTGGGGCCTCGTATGGGTCAGTCTTGGAGATTTTAATCTAAGTAGTAGGTCAATTCATTTATGGCGCAAGTAGTGTCGGCAGAAGTTCAAGATAGTGCGCGCAGCTTTGGTCGTATAGATAGAAAGGACGTTTGTGCTTCATACCTCGCAGCAAAGTCCAATAGCTTGTCATCTGCGCCCATCGGCGCAATGAATTGCATTCCCATAGGTCTGCCGTGCTGGTCAAAGCCAACGGGTAAATTGAGGACAGGGCAGCCAGACAAGGTTCCACCGATCACAATTTCCATCCAACGATGATAGGTATCCATTTTTTGATCATTGATTTGTTTTGGCCAATGCGTTTGCGCCGCAAAAGGGAAAACTTGGGCTGAGGGCAGGGCTAGAAAATCATAGCGCTCAAACAGCGCATGTAATGCCTTGTACCAATCGCCCCTGGCGATAGCCGCCCTTGAAATATCCAAACCAGTTTGTTTAAGGCCGCCTTCTATTTCCCAAACTGCTTCGGGTTTAAGCAGTGGGCGTAGTTTAGGATTGTCGTACAACGATTTTGCGCTACTGGCAATTGTCCAGTGGCGGAGTGTGAGCCAGGTTTGCCATAGTCTAGCCATGTCGTATTCGGGCTGGCACTCTTCAATTATTAATCCTTGTGATGAGAGTGACTTAAGTGCCGCAGCACAAAGGTCGACGATGCCTGGCTCGGTCGTTAGGTAGCCATTATAGTCGCCCATCCATCCAATCTTGGTATCCTTTAGTTTAAGCGGTCTGGCAGTGGCAGAAACTGTGTCGCGCAAGCTAAGTGGAAAGCGTGAGTCATGGCCTGACATGGTTGCCAATAGCCTTCGGGTATCTTCTACATTTCTCCCCATTGGCCCTTCGTAGCCCAATTGTTGGAAGAACATATTCTTGTCATTTCGGGGAACTCTTCCTTGGCTGGGTCGAAAGCCAATTACATTGTTGTAGGCTGCTGGATTGCGTAATGAGCCCATCATGTCGCTACCATCGGCCACCGGAAGCATTTGGCTTGCTAATCCCACCGCAGCGCCACCACTACTACCGCCAGCGCATAAAGCAGGGTTATAGGCATTGCGGGTGACCCCAAAAACAGGGTTGTAGCTTTGTGAGCCAAGACCGAACTCGGGGACATTAGTTTTACCAATAAATATTGCTCCCTGCTGTCGGATTCTCTCAACAAAAATACTGTCTGATTTGGCAATGTTGTCTTTAAGGATAGGTGAGCCACTGGTACTTAGAATGCCTTTTACGTCAGACAAGTCTTTCGCTGCATGCGGCATCCCGTGCATCCAACCGCGATAATTGCCTTTTCTCAAATCCGCATCAGCTGTAGCCGCTTGCTTTAACAAGTCGTCATGGTTTTGAAGGCTGACGATGGCATTGTAAGTCGGATTATATTTGGCAATTCGCCCAAGATAAGACTGCATTACTTCTACGCAACTGATCTGACCTTGTTTGATGGCAAGCGATAATTGCGAGGCTGTTAGTTGGGTGATCTCGGTAGCGTTGCCAATAGCTGAAGTGCTTGTTGCTCCGCCTGCGAGGTTAGGTACGGCGAGAGCGGCACCGAGTTGCCCAGTCTTAACTAGAAACTTGCGTCGATTAAGGTGTGTTGCATTTTTATTCATCACATAGCCCCAATTAGTTTTTCATGCGAATATTGACCTCTGAGAAAGAAACCTCAGGTCGGACATTAGTGTAGCTCACTGTCATTGCATGCATGGTTTATGGTTCCGTGGTGGTCTCTATTTCTATTTTTCTATGTTGGGATTTTCATCCTATCACTTTACTGCGCCGGTGTGATTCATCTAATTAGTTGACTTGACAATATATGCTTAACATGTAAACTATTTATATATTAAGTATATGGCTAAGGGTTTAACGTTGGACAAATTTGATAAGTCTCTGCCCATGATGCTTTATCGCACATTGGATGTTTTGATTCCTAAGTACCGTGCAGTGTTTAAGCAGCATGATATTTCCGAAACGCAGTGGAGAATATTGCGGGTGTTATGGGAGCATGAAAGCTGTGGCGCAGCAGAACTCGCTGACAGCGCTTTACTGCCAGCATCAAGTTTGGTCGGAGTGATTGATAGGTTGATTGCTAAGGGCTTGGTGCAACGCACGCCCAGTGAAAATGATCGTCGCAAGGTTGAGGTCAGATTGACCAAAAAAGGCAGAGCTCTATTACCAAAAATCACACCCAAGATTGACGCCTTGTATAAAGATCTGCAATCGAGCTGTGACCCAAAGAGTTGGCAGACAATGATTAATACCATGCAGCAAATAATTGAGGCTGCTTAGTCAGAATTTATAGTGAATAGAATGATTTTTAGTACCAGTTTGAGAGAAAATTTAACAACTAATTGTTGAGTATAGGTTTAATAGGAACATAAAATGACTGAAGCAAAACGAAATTTTATTGAGAATACTTGGTATGCCGCTGCTTGGGAAAGCCAGGTAGAAGATGCTGATAATCGTCTAGCGCGAACTATTTGTGACACGCCGCTGGTCTTCTTTAAAGGCGATTCCGGAAAATACATAGCCCTAGATGACCGCTGTTGCCACCGCGCGGCCCCGCTCTCTATAGGCCGTGTTGAAGGTGATTGTATTCGTTGCATGTATCATGGCTTGTTGTATAACGCTGATGGCAAGGTAATTGAAATTCCGGGTCAGGATCACATTGCTAAATCGATGAAAGTCCGAAGTTATCCGGTTGCCAGCAAAGGTGGCATGATTTGGATTTGGATGGGCGATGCAGAACTAGCCGACGAAGCGGATATTTATGTGTTTGAGCCTCTATCCGACCCCAGTTGGAGGGGCTTCGAAAAGAAGGCCTATATGCACTATGATGCCAACTGGTTATTGATCGTAGACAACCTAGCAGATTTCTCGCATGTGGCGTTCGTACACACAAATACTCTGGGTGGGTCTGAAGAGTATGCTTATTGCACTGAAGTAGAGAATCTTGAGAAACTAGATCATGGGTTTGCTATGCAACGTCGTGATATGGATAGTTTGCCAGCGCCTTTTCTGCGCAAGCTCATTCCCGAATCTGAGCATAAAACCAATGTCGATAGACTCAACGATATACGCATGTATTTACCCGGCGTATTCATGATGGGGACAAACTTCTCGCCATTGGGTTGGGACAAAGAGAAAGATGACATCAATGACGTTCATCAATTTAGAAACTGCCAGTACATGACCCCAGAGACCAAATATACAACCCACTTCTTTTGGGACTACCTACATTGCAACGATATCGATAATCCAAAAATTTCTGAATCTTTAGAGGCGTCTTTGTTGGAAGGTTTTCTAGAAGATAAGTTATTCATTGAAGAGCAGCAAAAGCTGTTGCTGGAAAGCCCAGACTTTGTGCCGCGAACCATTGCTGCGGATGAACCCTTTATGCATTTTCGTGCAATGTGGGAGAAGACTTTGCGAGCAGAGAATGAGGCTAATCCTTTAGTTGTTAAGGAGAATAAACGCAGAATTTTGTGATCTTGGTTCTTTAGTTTTGCGGTTGAATTATTAAGAGTGGGTATCTCAAATAAGGCGAAAAACGCCAAACTCTAATCCTCTTCTAAACTAATAACTAAATCCTGCAGCAACTTATACAACTGGTCTAATTTATCCTCACCAAACTGCTGAGTAATAAACTCATATCTCTCAGCAGATTTAGGTTCGATCGCCTTAAACAATTCCCGGCCGCCATCAGTCAAAAATATTGCATTGCGACGTTGATCGGCTTTCACGCTTGCACGTTTAATCAAATCTCGTGCTTCGAGGTTTTGAATGATCCGAGACATGCTGGGCAGAAGTAAGTGACATCTATTGGCCAGGGTGGAAATCTCCAGCCCATCTTCTTGAACCAGTGCTCTAATCGATCGCCATTGTTGAGTCGATAAGCCGTGTTCCTGCAAAGAGGGTATGAATTTTTTCATCACGGCTTCGCGAGCACGTAATAAACTCATCGGTAGTGAGCGATCAAAACTACGTAAGCGCAGTTGTTCATGCTTTGTTTTAGATTGGCTCATCTATAACCCCATTAGATAGAGTTCCGACACCTTTAACGCTGACTTCAATTATATCGCCAGGTTTTAGATAACGAGGCGGATCAAAGCGTGCCCCCGCTCCATTTGGAGTGCCGGTTGCAATGATGTCTCCGGGCTGCAAATGATAAAATTTAGAGCAGTAATGAATGATGTATTTTAACGGGAACATCATGTTTGCAGTTGTATCGTCTTGCCGCACTTCACCGTTGACCGTAGTAGTTACTTGCATGTCTTCATATTGTTCTGCTGTAAATTCGTCTGCAGAAACCATCCAAGGGCCGATTGCGCCTGAATTGCAAAAGTTCTTTCCCTGCGTAACATTGAATTTTGCATGGCGAACCCAGTCGCGCAAAGTACCTTCGTTCATTATGGTAAGGCCGGCGATATGATCATAAGCATCCTTTTCTGAAATTCGCCGACCTGCTTTACCAACCACAATTACAATCTCGCCTTCATAGTCGAGTTGATCTGATTCAGGTGGCCGCCAAAGCGGCTCGCCGTGAGATGTGAGTGACTCAGGAACCCGCATGAATAGACTTGGAAATTTGGGCGCTTGCGAACCATCCTTGTACTCAGCATTACGATTTGCGTAATTGACGCCAATGCATGTAATCTTTCCTGGGTTAGGAATGGGCGCCTTTAAACTAACGTCTGAAAGGCTCAAGCTGGCCGCCGAGCTCTGTGCTGTGGAAATAGCGAGTTTTAACTTGTCTTGCGCTATGGCGCTTTTCAAGTCAGTCGCAATAGGCGTGGCCGAGTCCGTTCCTAAAGGTACAATTTGATCGTTACCTTTAAGGGCTCCCCAGGTCGCAATGTCGTTATGGCTATAACTTATAAATCTCATGATGTGTCCTCAGTTTTACTTTTCAGTGCTAATTTCCGATTCTAAGTTTGCAATTGTACAGCAATTAACTTAACATGTTAACTATAATATTAATTGCTTCGGTGTCAACGAATATGAGTGAGTTTGAATCTAACCTTTGCGCAGCAGAAGGATTTCTTGAAAAATTCAAGAGCAATATCACCGGTCATTTTATCAATGGCAGTTTTGTTGTGCCTAACGGTGCCGAGCTGTTTGAAAACACCAGTCCGGTAGATCAATCTTCATTAGGGCAGGTAGCAATAGCAAGCGAAGCCGAAGTTGATCAAGCCTGTGAGGCGGCCGAAGCTGCTTTTCCTGCGTGGCGTGATATGCCGGGCGGTGAGCGTAAGGCTTTGCTTCATCATTTTGCCGATAAAATTGTGGAGCGAGCCGATGAGATAGCGTTAGTCGAATCGATGGATTGCGGTCAGCCAATAAAATTCATGAAGAAAGCGGCAATTCGGGGCGCAGCGAATTTTCGATATTTTGCTGACAAAGCGCCTGAAGCCACGGCGGGTAGCTCTTCAATGCAAGAAGAGCATACTAACTTCACCAGTCGCTCGCCGATCGGGGCGATAGGTATTATTACGCCGTGGAATACGCCCTTTATGCTGTCGACCTGGAAAATAGCACCGGCCCTAGCATCAGGTTGTACGGTAGTGCATAAGCCAGCAGAGCTGTCTCCGCTTACTGCAATGCTTTTGGCAGAAATCGCTCGCGATGCAGGCATACCTGATGGTGTCTGGAACACGATCAATGGTTATGGGCAGGTGGCGGGTAAGAGGCTTACCGAACATCCTGCAATTAAAGCAGTTGCGTTGGTGGGCTCTAGTATCACCGGGCCACTGATCATGAAACAAGGCGCTGATACGCTAAAACGTATGCATCTTGAGTTGGGTGGGAAAAACCCTGTTATTGTGTTTGATGACGCCGATTTTGAGCGCGCTCTAGATGCCGTTGTGTTTATGATCTACAGTCTCAATGGTGAGCGTTGTACGTCCTCCAGCCGCCTTTTAGTTCAGTCCGGTATTAAACATAAGTTTTTAGCGGCATTGGCAAAACGTGTCGCCAATATTCGAGTTGGCCATCCGCTTGACCCCGCTACCGAAGTCGGGCCGATGATTGGCAAGGTTCACTATGCCAAGGTTAATAGCTATTTCGACATAGCTAAGCGCGATGGAGCTCAAGTATTGGTGGGCGGCAAGCCTTGCGAGACGCCTAGTAACGGTGATGCCTGCGGTAACTATGTCGAGCCGACTCTATTTGTAGAGGCTAAAAACGAAATGCGCATTGCACAGGAAGAGATTTTCGGCCCGGTACTAACCGCAATAGAATTTGATTCTGAGGAGCAAGCAATCGAGATTGCTAATGATATTCAGTTTGGCCTTGCTGGCTATATCTGGACCAATGACACCGGTCGTGCGATGCGCTTGTCGAGAAAAATCGAAGCTGGGATGTTGTGGATAAACTCCGAGAATAATCGTAATTTACCGTCACCATTTGGCGGCGTAAAAATGTCCGGTATCGGGCGCGATGGTGGAGACTATAGTTTTGATTTCTATATGGAGACCAAGAACGTCTGTATCGCCTTAGGAACCCACAAGATACCAGTGTTGGGTGGTTTCTCTTAGTATTAACAACGCATTACAAAGGTAGTTAAAATGGCACATTTCATTCTCGAATATTCTGATAATCTTGGCCAAGACGATTCGTCTATTCAGTCTCTGTTCACAGGTCTATATGACGCTGCTGTGCAGACCGGGATATTCCCAGCCAAAGGTCTTCGGTTTAAAGCATACCCCTGTAATCAATACAGAATGGCCGATGGAAATCCAGACCATGGCTTTGTCCATCTAGCGGTAAAGTTGGGTGTTGGCAGAACCCTCGACCAACGTAAATTGGCATCTGAAGTGATATTCGAGGCGCTGACAGCGCATTTTCAAGATTTGATAGACTCGCGCGGAATGGCAGTTTCTTTTGAGATGAAAGAGCTGGAAGCAATCACCAAGTTCAATAAAAACAATATTCAAGACTATCTGTAGGTTCGGCTAGAATTAAAATGCTCACTCCACAACAAATTAATGAAGCCGCAGACGCGCTGTATAAAGCAGAAAAAAACCGTCAACAAATTGACCCAATAACGTTGAGTTATGCAGACATGGGCATGGATGACGCATACGCCATTCAGTCGTCTTGGGTTAAGCGAAAAATAGCAGATGGGCGTAAGGTGATTGGCTATAAGATTGGCCTTACCTCACGCGCCATGCAACGAGTGATGAAAATAGATACGCCGGACTACGGGGTGCTATTAGACGATATGCTATTTGAAGATGGCGCCGACCTTGAGGCCGCCGCTTTCTTAGACCCTCAAATTGAAGTAGAGCTGGCGTTTGTGCTAAAGGATAGATTGTTTGGTGAAAACGTGACGCCAGAACAAGTGATGGATGCGACCGACTATGTAATCCCGGCCTTTGAATTGATCGCTGCACGAAGCTTTCGGGTACATCCTCAAACAAGCTATACCCGAACCGTATTCGACACCATCGCTGACAACGCTGCTAATGCGGGTATCATTATGGGCGGGCGTAAGGTTAAGCCTGGCGAAATGGATTTGCGATGGGCGGGTGCAATAGTGAAGTTGAACGGTGTCATAGAACAAACGGGTTTGGCGGCAGCCGTGTTGGATCACCCAGCCAATGGGATTTGCTGGATCGCGAAACGCTTTGCCCCGCATGGAATAGCCTTGCAACCCGGTCAAGTCTTACTTAGCGGTTCATTTACTGCACCTATCAAAGTTAAAGCTGGTGATGTGGTCACCGCTGAGTACGGTGCCTTGGGAGATATATCAGTCAATTTTATTTGATGGTGGATAATTATGATTAAACAAAACCAATTTAAGAAAGCATTGAATGACGATAAGCCGAGTTTTGGATTATGGCAGGGTATTCCTGACTCAAGCGTTGCTGAAATCGGTGCAGGTGCAGGTTTTGACTGGGTTCTAATCGACGCCGAACATGGCCCGTTTGATCTTCGGTCGGTGATGTCACATTTGCAGGCGGTGGAACCGTATCCTGTTTCAGCACTGGTGCGGCCTGTTGAAGGTAGTACCGCACTGATTAAGCAGTTACTCGATATAGGCGCGCAGACCTTACTGGTGCCCATGGTTGATAGCGCTGAGCAGGCACAGCAAATCGTGCGGGCTGCCAAATATCCGCCGCAAGGCATCAGAGGGCTAGGCACTTCAATGGCTAGGGCTGCAAATTGGAACCGCACAGCTGATTATTTGACCCAAGCAAATGATGAAATTTGCATAATCGTGCAAATTGAGACGTTGGCTGGCCTGCAAAACCTTGAGTCAATTGTCAACGTCGAAGGGGTCGATGCGGTATTTATTGGCCCTTCTGATTTATCCGCAGCTATGGGTTATCTCGGGGACCCTGGTCATCCTGATGTTATTGCGGCAATTGAAAATGGATTCAAGGTTATCCAGCAAGCAGGTAAGAGCGCCGGTGTATTAGCCGTTACCAAAGAATTAGTTGAAACATATATTGACGCAGGTGCAAAGTTTATTGGGGTGGGAGTGGATGCCGCGCTACTTGCCAACGCAACGCGACAGCTGGCCAAGCAATTTATTTGTGATGCGTCGCTTGACAGCGATGAGAAAGAGTCAGCAGGGTATTGAAATGAGCCTTTATTATTTGCAAAAAGTGTTATTCGACCTGAATCGTGATCCTTTGGTTCAGTCAGAATATTTAGCTAATAGTGATGAGCTATTTAGTAAATATACGTTAACCCAGGAAGAGCAACGCGCGTTAAAACAGCCTGATATAGGCTTGTTATATGTACTGGGCGTCAATGGACAGATCCTGATGCATTTTGCAGCATTCCATCAAATTGAATGGGATGATTATTTACGCCTGATGCGCGAAGGTGTAGAGCAGCATGGTGCGGTTCGTGATGGGGTCTATGCGATGACCGGCGAAGGAACAAATTTCACGCTTGATAGTGAGGCCAAACAATGAGTCTAGTCTATATAGGGGCATGTAGTCATGCGCCCGGAATTACCGCGCGTTCAGAACGCGCAGACCCTGAAATTCGAGATGAGTTTTACGCCAATTTTGAGATTATGCGCCAGGACATAAAAGCATCGGGCGCCGAGGCGCTGATCGTGATCGCGGCAGAGCATTTTGCGAATTTTTTCATGAATAATATGCCTGCCTACTGCATTGGAATGAGCGATGAGTATGAAGGCCCGATTGAAGATCCAGACTGGTTGCGAATTGCGCGAACTAAGGTGCAGGGTAATGCAGAGCTATCTAAGCGCTTGATTATTGAAGTTCAGCAAACTGTGGATGTAGCATTTGCAGAGGAATGGAAATTTGATCATGGCATTAGTGTGCCATTGCATTTTCTAACCCCAGACTATGATATGCCAATTATCCCGGTAAATATTAATTGCCAGGGCCCGCCGTTAACACCTTTGCACCGTGCTTGGGAGTTCGGCGAAGCGCTTCGACGTGCGTGTGATGCTGTGCCCGAAAAAATTGCGTTGGTTGCTACTGGCGGCATTTCACATTGGCCCGCTACACCCGATTCCGGCAAGATTAATGAAGCCTGGGATCGAGAATTTCTAGATCGTTTTAAGCGTAATGATAAGCAAGCAATGCTGTCGTATACTGACTTCGAAACCTACCAAGATGGGGGTCAGGGCGGCTTTGAGATACGTACCTTTATTGCAGCGGCAGCGGCGGCGAGAGGGGCTCAAGCGGATGTGCATTTTTACGCGCCAATCCCAATATTCGCGGTTGGCTGTACTTGTGCTAGATTCGAGCTATAGCTTGAGACCTCTGCACTAAACCTCTTTTGTGCGCATAATATATTTACGGCACAGGCCTCGGGTTCTGGGTTTGTTGTCAGGATTGAAGGGTTCGGTCTAACTGGCACCCGCCTTGATGTGGTCTTTGAGTTTATCTATGTTTTCCATCAGCGATTGCAGTTCGGTGGGTTTTATTCCATCCATTAGGCTGATTACCCATCCCTCGTGGGCCAACATCATTTTTTCGAATTGTTGTAAGCCCAATTCAGATAAGGTGACAATAAATGAGCGGTTGTCTTTCTTTTGGGCGACGCGATTGACAAAGCCATCCTTTTCTAATTGTTTGACAATGTTCGTCACATTGCCGCCAGACACCATCATTAGCTCTGCAAGGCTACTCATGTTTAAACCTTCAGGATGGCGTTGCAGCTGTGCCAATAAATCAAATCTTGGCAGGGTGAAATCAAACTCAACTCTGAGTAATTCGCGAATATTGTTCTCGATCAGTTGTGAGGTAGACAGTAACTTAAGCCACAGCCGTAAGGCGTTGTGATCATCGTCGCGGACCCGTGTTTCAAGATCGCGCACGGATACTTTAGTGAATTGCGTTTTTGACATGTTACTCGCTGAAACTATTATTTGTGCTTGATTCTAGCGTTTTGCATCATAAAACAAAATTGTTTTAACTGTAAAATATATACTTTAAGCTTAAAATATTATATATTCTAACTCTGCTGGATAATGTGCGCATTGCGTATGAGTTCCACGAATTGAAAACTAATTGAAAGCGAGTTGAATGCTATGAATGTTGTTTGTCTTGGTGGTGGCCCAGGTGGGCTTTACACTGCAATTTCGTTAAAGTTAAAAAACCCAGAACACCAAGTTGCGGTTTACGAGCGCAATAAGCCAGGTGATACTTTCGGCTGGGGTGTGGTTTTTTCAGATCAAACTATGGATAACCTGATCGCCAATGACCCAGTTAGCGCCCAGCAAATGAACGCTGAATTAATTCACTGGGACTATATTGATGTCATCGTAAATGGTCGTAAAGATCGATCCGGCGGCCACGGTTTTATTGGCATTGGTCGCAAACGTCTATTGGAAATATTAAGTGCGCGGGCGCAAGATCTAGGCGTAGAAATGCATTTTGAGAGCGATATAGATGTAAGCAATTTACAGCAGCAGTTTCCACAGGCGGATGTGATTGTTGCGGCTGACGGCTTGAATAGCCGCGTTCGAAATGGCGACTTAGAGCATTTTGAAGCGGATATAGACATGCGCACCAACAAGTTTGTTTGGCTGGGCACAAAACAAACGTTCGACGATGCCTTCACTTTTATTTGGGAGAAGACGGAGCATGGTTGGTTGTGGGTGCACGCCTATCAATTTGACAACAACACATCGACCTTTATCGTGGAGTGCGACACCCAAACTTACGACAATTTTGGCTTCGGCTCCATGACCCACGACGAAAGTGCGGAGACCTGTCGTAAGGTATTTGAAAAGTATCTCGATGGTCATGAACTCCTCACTAATTCGGCCCATATTCGAGGTTCAGCGTGGATAAACTTTCCTCGCGTCCTTTGTCATAACTGGATAAAGGGCAATGTAGTGTTGATCGGCGACGCCGCTCACACAGCACACTTCTCAATTGGCTCAGGCACTAAACTCGCATTAGAAGATGCGATCTCGCTGGCAACTAAGATCGACGCTTCATCGGACATCCAAACTGGCTTGAGGGAATACCAAGACGAACGAGAAATTGATGCGCTTAAGCTCCAGAGTTCTGCGCGAAATTCACTGACCTGGTTTGAGCAATTAGATCGCTATTCTAAATTTGATTTTGAACAATTTTCGTATTCCTTACTAACTCGAAGTCAACGTGTTAGTCATGAGAACCTGCGACTTCGTGATCAATCATGGTTGGAAGGCATGGAGAAATGGTTTGCAGAGCAAGCCCTAGGACACCCCGTGAGCGAGCCAATACCGCCCATGTTTGTGCCGTTCAAGCTGCGCGAAATGACCTTGGCCAATCGCGTGGTGGTTTCACCCATGTCAATGTACAGCGCTGACAACGGCGTGCCTGACGATTGGCACTTTGTTCATTACGGTTCCTTAGCAAAAGGTGGCGCAGGGCTTATCTATACAGAAATGACAGACGTTACGCCTGACGCTCGAATCACGACCGGCTGTACTGGTTTGTGGAATGACGAGCAACAGCAGCAGTGGACGAAAATTGTTGGCTTTGTTCACCAGCACAGCAGTGCCAAAATGGCCATGCAATTAGGCCATGCTGGGCCTAAGGGCGCCACTAAGAAACCTTGGGATTCCAGTATATCGGATGAGCCGTTGGAAGATGGTGCTTGGGATATTATTAGTGCTTCAGCAACCCCGTTTGCTGAGCACAGTAAGGTTCCACAACAAATGACGTCTGACCAAATGCAGGCAGTGTTAGCTGACTTTGTTAGCGCCACTGAACGAGCCGATCAATGCGGATTCGATATGTTAGAGCTGCATGCGGCGCATGGTTATCTGATTTCAGCATTCATCACGCCGGTGTTAAACAAACGTAACGACGAGTATGGCGGTTCATTAGAAAATAGAATGAGATACCCGCTTGAAGTGTTTAGTGCTATGCGTGCCGTCTGGCCAGCGCAGAAGCCAATGGCGGTTCGTATCTCATCTAATGACTGGGTGGGCGATTTAGGCATCACTCCCGATGACGCAGTATTGATTGCCAAACTATTCAAACAAGCAGGGGCAGATATCATTGATGTGTCGGCCGGACAAACAAGCCTAGATGCCAAGCCTGTCTACGGACGAATGTTCCAAACTCCTTTTTCGGATCAAATTCGTAACGACGCGGATATACCCACTATGGCAGTGGGTAATATTTTTGAGGTTGACCATGTTAATAGCATCTTGATGGCAGGTCGCGCAGACTTATGTTGTTTAGCGCGTCCGCATCTTTCGGACCCCAACTGGACTCTGCGCGCTGCAGCTGAGCAAGGCTATAGTGGCGATGGGGTCAGCGTGGCTCAGCAAAACGAAGCGGGCTTTACCCAATTGCAAAGAAATTTACAACGCGCTGCCGAAATGGCGATTAATGTGTAATTATCGCTACTATGAATAAGCATGTAATTATAACGGGCGCTGGAAGAGGGATTGGTGCTGCCATCGCTGATATCTTTGTTGCCAACGGATACAACGTTACCTTGATCGGTAGAAATGCCGTGCTGTTACAAGAGAAGGCCAATTCGCTAGGGCAGAACACAGATCCGCTAACAGGCAAAGCGACGGAGTTAGGCGAAGTTGCACTGGCTCTAAGCTGTGACATCACCAAGCCCGAAGAAATCGACAGTGCCTTCAAGCAAGCGGTGAAGACTTTTGGCCCAGTAGATGTGCTGGTGAATAATGCTGGAGCAGCCCTAACCGCGCCTTTTATAAAAACCAAGCCAGAACAATTCCAAACCATGATGAACGTCAATTTTTTAGGCGCTTGTTACTGTATTCAAGCGGTTTTGCCAAACATGATGGAACGTAATAGCGGCCGAATCATTAATATCGGAAGTACGTCTAGTGTTAAAGGTTATGGGTATGTCTCAGCATATACCGCGTCCAAGCACGCTATCATGGGTTTAACGCGCAGCATTGCAATTGAGATTAGTAAAACCGACGTGACAATCAACACCGTATGTCCAGGCTTTACTGAAACTGACATTGTCAGTGACGCAATTGAGAATATAATTCAAAAAACGGGTCGCAGCACAGAGCAAGCGATAGCAGCATTAACCAAACACAACCCTCAAAAGAGATTTATCCAACCGAGTGAAGTGGCAGATCAGGTATATTATCTCGCGGCGCATGCGCCATCGAGTATTACCGGGCAGGCCATTATGGTCGACGGCGGCGAAACATCTTAAGAATCTAATTAAAATGAATAAAAACAAAACTTTAGCCGATTATAAAGCAGAACATTTCCTTTGGGACGTAGATGGCCAAGTTGCCACTCTCACATTGAACCGCCCTGATCGAAAGAACCCCTTAACGTTTGAATCCTATGCGGAAATGCGAGATCTATTTCGCCAGCTCAACTATGTCGACGATATAGACGCGGTGGTAATTCAAGGGGCAGGCGGTAACTTTTGCTCTGGTGGCGATGTTCACGAAATTATTGGTCCGCTGGTCGAAAAAGACATGAAAGGCCTATTAGAGTTCACTCGAATGACCGGTGATTTAGTCAAAGCGATTAAGACCTGCAGGCAGCCTGTTATCGCAGCTGTTGATGGTATATGTGCTGGCGCCGGAGCGATTATCGCAATGTCTTCCGACATACGCTTTGGAACGCCTGAAGCAAAAGTCGCTTTCTTGTTTGGCCGTGTCGGCTTAGCCGGCTGTGACATGGGTGCCTGCGCAATACTGCCAAGAATTATTGGTCAAGGCCGGGCTACAGATTTATTGTTGAGTAGCCGCTCGATGTCTGCAAAAGAAGGTGAGGATTGGGGCTTTTTCAATCAGATCCATTCAGGCGAACAAGTAACTGCACAGGCCCAGAAGTATGCCGCCCGAATAGTTGACGGGCCGACTTTTGCGCATGGCATAACCAAAACCATGCTTCATCAAGAATGGAGTATGAGCATCGACCAGGCGATTGAAGCAGAAGCTCAGGCTCAGGCATTGTGTATGCAAACCGAAGACTTTGCGCGTGCTTACCGTGCATTTGTAGCCAAGCAAAAGCCGGTCTTTGAGGGTAACTAATACGCCATATCTAAACTAACCGTATCCGATCAAAGACAAACTAATCAAAAAAAGCAAGGTACTCCAAATTGGCAGATCAAAGTTATAAACAGTGGCCGTTTTTTGACGACGCTCACCGAGAACTCGCCCAAGGCATAGATTCGTGGGCAATCAGTGAGTTGTCTTGGTTACGCGATGCGGGGCACGATGATGTTGACTCGATCTGTAAAAAACTCGTTAAGCAACTTGGCGATGGTGGTTGGCTGCGAAATTCGGTACCGGCTATTGCGGGCGGTAATTACCCACAGCTGGACGTACGCAGCCTTTGTTTAAGCAGACAGCATTTGGCCTACCATTCGGGATTGGCAGAT
>CAWUWF010000212.1:0-7610 GCA_963925935.1 uncultured Arenicella sp.
TGTTTGAGTGGTGGGGCGTGCGCGGTTCGAACGCGCGACCACCTGATTAAAAGTCAGATGCTCTACCAGCTGAGCTAACGCCCCTCCTCAAACGAGGCGTGATTATCTTGTCTTAGGTGGTTCTGGTCAACCCTTTTTTTGTCCATTTCATCAGCAATTTGGTTTAATCGGGAACTAATTTTGATAATTCGGTGAATGCTGGCAAAAATAGCCTAATTTGCAGGATCTGGAACACCTGCAGCGGCAAAACCTGCTAATCGAATTCTGCATGAATCGCACTCTTTACATATTCGGCCAGTAACATCAGGGTTATAACACGATAGGGTTTCTGAGTAATCTACGCCTAATCTCATGCCTTCTTGGATAATTTCTGATTTAGTTAGTTTAATTATCGGGGCTTCGATTTTAATAACCTCGCCCTCTATGCCGGTGCGGGTGGCGATATTTGCGAGTTTTTGGAATGCTTCGATATAGTCGGGGCGGCAGTCAGGATAACCTGAGTAGTCGACCGCATTGGCGCCGATAAAAATGGCTCTTGCACCGAGCACCTCTGCCCATCCTAGAGCAACCGATAAAAATACTGTATTACGTGCCGGAACGTACGTTATTGGTATGTCTTGTGTGTCGGCTGTAGGTACGTCGATTGTGTCGTCGGTCAATGCTGAACCGCCGAAATTGCCTATGTCAATTTTAACGATTCGATGCTCTACGGCGCTGTTGGATTTAGCCACCTTAGCAGCCCGCTCTAATTCGATGCGATGGCGTTGCCCATAGTCCATGCTCAGGGCGTAACATTGATAGCCTTGTGATTTTGCGATGGCTAAAACGGTCGCCGAATCGAGACCGCCTGATACTAATATTACTGCACGCTTCTCGGTGTTATTCATTGCTCTGCCTTATTCCCTTTTCATTTTCCGGCAACATCGGCCCAAAGTATTTTATGTAGTTGTATTTGCATGCGAACTGGCAACTGATCTCGAATAATCCAGTCTGCTAGCGCGGTGGCTGACAATTGATCTGCGGAGGGCGAAAATAGCACTTCGCATTTCTCGTCTAGTTTACGTTCAACTAGTTGTTGTTTCGACCATTGGTAATCGGCTTCATCACAGATCACGAACTTCAAAGCATCATTGGGTTTGATGTGATCTAGGTTAGCGTATTTGTTATTTGGTTCCTCGGCTGACGCTGGCGTCTTTATGTCCAGGACGATATAAACGCGGGGGTCGACTCGACTAATATCGATTGCGCCGCCAGTTTCTAAAGAGACTTGATAGCCAAGATCACAGAGGGTCGTCAACAGATCGATACACTGCGGCTGCGCGAGCGGTTCGCCACCAGTGACGGTAATATATTTAGTTTTATACTGTTTTACTTCGGAGACTATGTCTTCTAGCTCGCGTTTAACCCCACCATGAAATGCATAGGCCGTATCGCAGTAGGTGCAGCGCATTGGGCAGCCGGTAAGCCTTATAAACACTGTAGGCAGGCCCACAGTGCGCGACTCGCCTTGTAAGGAAAAGAATATTTCGGTAATTTTTAAGGACACTTTAAGGAACGCTAATAGTTAAAATCGAATTATGCAAATACATATAGCGCTCTCAGCCAGAAAACACCGCATGCTACGCTAGACGCACCGTGACGTTATTTTAGTTCAGGAAGCCGGTTTCTTGCTGAAATCGCTGCATTTGAACGTGGATGATATTGAATGATTTCTTGCAACAAAATTCGCGCTTCAATGACATTGCCTTGTTCTTGCTCGATATATGCAGTCTTTAGCATTGCATCTGGCAGGCGTGTGCTTTGCGAGTAATTATCAATGATCGCTCGAAAATACTGCTTGGAATCATCCAAAGCACGATTTACATACATCGACTCGGCGATCCAATAGTGGGCATCGTCAGCAGAGCTTCCCTGCGGGTAGGTCGCTATTTGTTGTTTGAAAATTTTGACGGCTTGAGAATGCTTCGACTCCTTCAGAAGATCAAAACCACGTTGATAATAATCTTGTTCAGACAAGCCAGCTGCTTGAGCATTGGCCACTGGCGGTTGCACGCCGGCGATTTTCTGACCTGAACTGAAACTCGGTCTAGATTGGCTGCTGGCAACCGGTGTATATTCATTATTTGAGACTGTACTGCTTACCCTACTGTTGGGAATAGCTATTACACCAGAACCGCCTTGACCAGGCACTGCCTGAGGTACATTCGAAACGCCAAAACCACGATTCAAGCCAACGCTATCTTCAATGGAACTTGGCGATTGGGGCGTCGCTGATGCAGCTATAGGGTATTGAGTATTCGCAACTTGATCATTGCCTGCAAAACCAGCGTTCAGTACAGAAGCTTGCGCCTCTGGGTCTGAGTCATTATCTGCGCTACCAATGCTACGCTCAATTACCGGCGGGTAATTACTTCCAGAGGCAGACAGTTTAGTTGCGTCGATTATCCGCTTTTCTAGCGGATAATCGCTTGTGACGGGATATTCCGCAGAGCCTGAAGCCCCACCACGTTGGTTAACGGAAGCTGACCGATTAGGATGATAGAGTTCATCCTGATTGGCCTGGCTGGGAAAGGCTTCTGCAGAGTTGGTTGTTGAACTAGCGGGCAAAACCGCTTGATCTGAATGATTGGCAGGTGCAGAGCCAATTACTGAATTTTCAATATATTGTGGTGCTGAACCATCAGGTGTTGCCGAAGGAGCTGCTTGCTGGGCTTGGGCTTGCTTGTTATATACCTGTTGAGCTGAAGCAGACTGACCCTTATCGTCCTGTATGCCGAGGCTATGCCGCAGTTTTTTCATTTGGTATTGCTGTCGCTCTACCATGTCTCGCAACTCAGCAATTTCTGATCGCAGACCCTGCATCTCCAGAAACAGGTCGGCTCTGGAGCCATTTTGCTGTGCAGATACAGATGAAAAAATCGGGGTAACACTAAGTGCTACCCCGAATAATACGACAAATTTCAATGATGTTCGCATAATCTTTAGATTGATAAAACTGAATGAGTTAAAACAAATGCTTGGACTAACCAATTTAGGTAAACAGGTTAACCGTCTCAATTCAGCTTGGAGCAACTTTGAATACGCTCCTATAACTATTACCAAGACATAAGCTATAAGCGAGGATGTCATTTTGCCTACGATAGAGCAGGCTAGCTCAACAAAAAAAGATATAAGATGCTTGTGAAGATAAATTCACAAGCATCTTATCTATTTTGCTAAGCCATCAGACTTACTGAAAATTAGTAAGAAATCTCAACACGACGATTTGCCTGCCAAGCAGCTTCGCTATGGCTAGCATCCGCTGGACGCTCTTCACCGTAAGAAATAGCTTGTAATTCGCTATTACCCGCACCAGCATCTGACATCAAACGAGCTACAGCTTGTGAGCGAAGTTCACCAAGAGCTAAATTGTAGTCACGAGTACCGCGCTCATCTGCATGGCCTTCAAGAACCACTTTAGCACCACCGCTTTCGCCTAGGGCAAGTGCGTGGGCACGAGCAATGACTTCAGAACGGCGATCGATCGCTGAGCTGTTGTACTCGAAATACAAAGTTTTGTAACTAAGCGGATTACCCATGATGCCTAAGCCCTCAAGCTCACTTTGGGTCATACCCGTATTCATGTAATCTCTATCTACTAAAGGTGCTGACTGATCAACAGTCACACTGCCAGTGTCCTCGTTTTTTTTAGTACTACCACAAGCAGCTAGTGTCAGTCCGAGAACAACTAAAAGGCTTAATTTTAACGTACGATTCATATTTCACTCCAAAAAGTTTTTGATTTTTATGCCGAATTATTATGGTTAATGTAAGAATTTAAGGCCATTGATTGTCCTATCTCGTAAGCTAAGCCAAACAACAACTAAAATCCAATTTGCAATACTACTTAAGCGGTGACCACGCCGGCTCACGGACATCGCCACTTACAAATTCTAATTTAGTCCGAACACGACCATCAGCGGACCCAACGACTAGGGACGGCTCATAACCCTGCACAGTCGCATATAATACCATGTCTCCATTCGGAGAAAAACTAGGAGATTCATCAAATTTAGCAGTTGATATCCAAGTCATAGCCCCGGAGTCTTCCTGCATTATGACGATTTGACCTCCTTCATGCACCATGGCGATCTGTTTGCCATCAAAATCGTATGATCCATTGGCACTCTCATCGCCCTCAAAGGTTATGCGAGTGGTCTCTTTGCTGACTAAATCGTGACTGTATATTTGTGGCTTACCGGTTCGACTAGAGGTAAACAGTAAGCTGTGTCCATCGGGCGACCAAGCCGGCTCAGTATCTATTCCGTAATGTTTGCTAACCCGTTGATGCGTCTTAGTGAAAATATCATAAATGTACACATCTGGGCTGCCATGCCGCGATGTCGAATAGGCGATTTTGGTACCATCAGGCGACCAGTCCGGCGCCGAATTAATGCCTTTAAATTTGGCAATTATTTCATGCTCTCCCGATCGCAGGTCTAACACTTGAACCACCGAACCGCCGTCACTAAATGACACGAAGGAAATTTTGCTGCCGTCAGGTGACCAAGTGGGCGAGAGTAACGGGAGCCAAGATGCAAATACTTCCTGCCCTGCATAGCCATCCCAGTCGGCGACCATTAATCGATAGCGGTATCGCTTGAGTTCAACTTCAGTACGCTTAATGTAGGCGATTTTGGAATTAAAAGCTCCGCCTCGGCCGGTAAAGGCTGTGTAGACATTGTCGCTAATAATATGGGCTGCACTGCGTAAATCCTGCTCACGAAGGTTAGGGATTCTTCTACCCGAGCCGATTTCGCGTTGGCGTGCAACGTCATATATACGAAATTGAATCTCGTACAGGTCTTCGCCTAATTTCCAAACCTCACCAATAACCAAGGCTTCAGCATCAATAAAGCGCCAATCCTTGAAGCGAACTTCCTCTGAACGCGACGGAAATGTCATGTAATTATTGACGGGGATAGGCTCAAACTTACCAGACACCCGCAGATCGGCCGCTACTACTTGATCGACTTTGGTCGACAACTCAGTTCCGTCGATGGTTTTAAACGGCACAATTGCAATAGGAATACCGCGCACGGTGCCCTTGCCAATATTAATTTCAAGCTGCGCCTGAGCATTGCCGACATTCAGCAAATAGAACACCATGACTAAACACGAAAGTAGGCTGTTCCTAGATAATAAATTATACATCACGCGCAATTAACCTCGGCTATAGACCGCTCATATCAAAATTTAAGTTTAAATTCTGGAATTTTTCATTCACACCGGAATCTTCTGCTGCGCTAGGTATAGGCAGTGGGCTGGCTTGATAGATTGCCGTTTCCACCGACCTATCATAACGCTCGTCACCACTCGATGTTACGACATCTACTGACTGAACCTCACCGGATGAAGACAATTTAACATTCACTTTGGTGGTTCTCCAGCGTTCTGTACCAGGAGCAACGCTACGAAAACGGCTGACTTTTTCCTTTACAAGCGCAATGTATTTAGCCGTCAATGTGGTGGCACGTTCTTTAGCGCGCCGATCGGCTAGAAATGCCTCTTCCGCGGCAATACTTTCGTTTAATTGGCGCTGTGCCTCAAGTTCTTGTTGTTCTAGCCTAAGACGCTCAGCTTCGGCTTTATCTCTGGCTATTTTAGCTTTCTTGTCTTTTTCTTGTTTATTTTTTTTCTTTCTAGCTAGGTCCTTGCGCTTCTTTAGTTCTATCGCCTTAAGCTTCTTCGCGTCATCTAGTTTTTTCTTTTCAATACGGTCAAGATCACGCTGCTTCTGAAGTTTCTTCTCCAACGCATCATTCTCTACCTTTTTTTTGCGTTCTTTGATTTGCGTATCGTCTACTAGAGCTGCTTTGACAACCTCTACCTTTTCAGCGTACGCACCATCTATAGCTTCAGGCTCACTGGTGAAGTTAAGCACCATGCCTGCAATTATCAGCGCATGCACGGTACCGGCCGCAATATATGCCATGATTCGGTTTTTAGACCTAATACGATTTCGTCGATCACTCATTTTCTATTTTTTATTATCTGAGTATTAATTGCCAGTCTCTTGCGGCAAGGGATTGGTAACCAAACTAACGGTTTCTACCCCTGCTGACTTGAGCAAGACCATCGCTTGCAGCACGTCATCATAAATAGCCTGACGATCACCGCGCACTAAGAAGTCAGTTGTTGGTTTTAACTTATACAAGGCGGTGGCAGCAACCAGCACTTGTTGAGCTGACTTACTTTGATCATCAATATACAACACACCATCTGCATCAACCGTTAAAATAAACGGCTCTGGTGATTCTGGATTGAAGTTGACGGCATTCGCTTCAGTCTGTGGTAAATCAATTTTAACACCCTCAGTAATCAAGGGTGCCGTCACCATAAAAATAATCAGCAATACCAGCATCACGTCAATGTAGGGCACTACATTGATTTCTGAAATCGGCTTGCGCTTGCGACTACGATAACTCATTTCGCTAAATTGCCGCCTTCGATAGTCAGCTGACGGTTAACGATGCTGATGAACTCTTCCATAAAGATTTCGTACGATGCCACCAGTTTTTCTACGTTATGAGAAAATCGGTTATAAGCAATTACCGCAGGAATCGCAGCAAATAGACCCATGGCTGTGGCAATCAAGGCTTCTGCGATGCCCGGCGCCACACTGGCAATAGTCGCCTGTTGGGTGGAAGAACCGAGTGATATAAAAGAATTCATGATGCCCCACACAGTACCAAATAAGCCAACATAGGGACTGGTTGACCCGACCGTTGCTAGAAACGGAATCTGCGACTCAAGATGGTCGATCTCGCGGCTCAACTCTACCCGCATGGCTCGATGTACTGCATCCAATAAGTCATTATTGTTAGCATAACCCCGCGCAGTTAAACGTTGGTATTCACTATAGCCTGCAACAAATATCTCTGACATGCCTGAGGCTTTGTTATTTTCAGCACCCCATTGTTTGTAAAGAAGCTGCATGCTGCCACCCGACCAAAATTCTTCTTCAAACTGCTTGGTAAGTATTCTTTCTTTTCTTAGCGAGGTGAATTTAGAAAAGATAATCGACCATGAAACCATCGATGCCATAAACAACATTAGCATCACGAACTGCACGGTAAGACTAGCCTCAGCAACCAGTAAAATGATCGACATATTATCGGCTGCCGCAGCATGTGCCGCTACGGCCAGATTGTCGGCTTGGCCTGCACCCGAAGCTAACGACTCTGCAGCAAGATTCTTTACGCCCATAGTGACCCTGTGTTGATTAGTTTGATTGTTTTTGTATTGCTTGAGAAAACGCCAACCTAAGTGGCTCTGGCATTGCCGCCAATTTAAACGATGTTTTGTCTAAAGTCGCTAACTTTATGACGCTATGACACAATAATACATCCCCATTATAGACATTTTGTTCCATAAGCAGCTTTACCTTACCCACTTGCAATACACGGGCCGTCACCGTTAGATCATCAAATACTCTGGCAGGCACGTCATAACGAAGTTGCGCTTCTCGAACTACCCAGATAATTCCGTCGCGGTCCTGCATCTTGGCGACGTCATGGCCCAGTTCGGCAAGCCAATCGCACCGACACTGCTCCATAAAACTGAGATAG
>CAWUWF010000213.1:0-10119 GCA_963925935.1 uncultured Arenicella sp.
TGGCCGGTCAAATTTTAAGCTGGTTGTGAAACTCGCGAGCATCACCTATCCCCAATTTAAGTGACAAGCCATGCGCGAGTTCGTATACTCGAACGCTTCAAGCACGAAGTTTTAACAACATTCGAACCTGCATAATTTCAACTCTAATCCAAAAGATACGCGCGCTCCCGGCCCTCATCCAATGTTGTCTAATCGTTGTTATTTGTGTTGCCGGTGTCAGCCAAGTTCAGGCACAGCTAAATCTATTGTCGGATCCCGCCACACTTAATTGGCAGCTAAAACAAAATAAACACGGAATTAGGGTCTACACAGCCGCCGTTAAGGGTTCCAAATACCGGGCAATACAATCTTCTGTTCTTATTGATGCCTCCTTGCACAGCATCATCGCGCTAATTAGAGACTCTGCAGCCTGTTCAAAATGGGCGGACATGTGCAAACACTCTGAGGTTCATCAGAACGTTTCGAATAGTGAATACTATGTCTACACTTATAATGATTTACCATTCCCAATCAAAGACCGAGATATATTGGCGCACGTCCAATGGAAGAATGACCCTCAAAACTTAGTGCTTAGCATGCTTAGTTCGGCGACTAGTGGGGTGAAGGAGATCAATCCAAAGGCAGTCAGACTGACCCACGCAGTCGCCAAGTGGCAATTCACAGAGCAATCTGACGGCTCAGTATTGGTAGAAAATATCGCCCATGTTGAACCCAACGGGCCTATCCCTGCTTGGATAAGCAATCGACTAATGATTAGTTCGCCGTATAGGACCCTGTTAGGGATGAGGCGCTTGGCGGAATCGGGTGCCTACGACAATCACCCGGAGTCATTCCCAGATCTTTAATTTCAGCCTATGTTCGGCCTCTATGAAAAAAGCGTATTACTGATCTATTAGCTTAATAACAATTGCCTGGACTCGGCTAATCACTAAGAAGTAGTAGTGAAATAGCACTTATCACGGTACCCTTGGAAGCATCTGAGGGGGTTGAAAAGGAAGCATTAGCCAACAGAGCCACCATTTTCTCTCCGATCAGACTATTAGTGGCTCGCGTAGGGTGAATGTTGTCAAAAAATACAAATTCATCAAAGCGTAAACCAACAAGGCATTCTGGAGCATAGGGGAATACTATACTTGCTAGTAGATCGAAGATATTTTCTGAAGAAATTTCAACACAGCCGATAGTAAAATAGTTAAAACCAAAGCTAGATGGCGAATCTAAAATCGCAGAAAATTCTGAGAACAAATCGAACTCAACTAGTTGTACATTTGGCGGAACAGAAAATTCAGTTAACGCTAGGCTTAAACGGGTATTGAAAATTTGACTATACAGGCTAACCCTAGCAACCACTCCTAGATCACTAGATTCGCGCATCAGCGTTTCAGGTATGCGCCCGATGTCAGCCACATTAGTAACTAAAAAACGTTGGGCGCCAGCCGAACTCAAGCGACCCAACTGCAGCATGTAGGCCGAAATCATCTCGTCAATACGTGCCTCAGCCATCTCCCTGGAGGTCTGACTACGTAAACCACGAATATCATTGCCTCCCATTAATACGAAATACAGAGCCCCCGGGTCAGCTTGATTTTCTGTATCGGATAAATAGTCATCAATTTGAGATGCTAAGTCTTCTCGATCACTGCCAACAATGTTTCCGCCCGCGACGGCGTAATTGTTACCGCCTCGTTCAGAAGCCGTCGCGTTAAAACCAATGGATTGAGCGATATAATCCGCGCCTACAGGGCCATTGGAAATTCGATTCTGATAAAACGGCGAGGGCAGATTGGGCAGCCCGCTATTGATATTCCCAGTGTCCGAAAGACTATCGCCAAAGGCTATAAAATTGGTGAATGTAGTTTGTGCGTAACTGCTAGTACTCAGCGATAAGAAAATACTTAGTAAACTTACGTTAATAAGAACATTCAAATTTCTCATCGGCCAAAACCTCAGTAACAGCTAAACATATATTGAATACTAATAATGCTGGATAAATCGCTAATTAACCAGCCTGTCTTTTTGACCTTAATAGTTAGTGCCTATTACATTGTTTCGGAACAATTGGCTTTCCCTGATTGTTATTCGTCAATTTCAAACTGGCGTAAAACAGTTTGAAATTTGAGTGGCAATCAGCAAGCAATAATTCGAATTCAGGCACTTGATCTCGATAGGTGCCAAAAGCCGCTATTCTGGCATTGTTTACTGCCTGCGCAAACCAAGCATCGTACCAAGCCAGGCCTTGCCAGTTATTTAACTTCAGCTGTTGATAATCTTTTTTAAGATTACTAAATAACTGGCGTTTGGCTTCTCGCATTTCTTGGCTGGCTAAATTAGAGCCATAAAGCTCTGCCAGATATTCCTTTAAGCGTGCTACTAAGGCGCTAAAATCATCACGTGCGACCAACCGTCGCTGGTAATCTACTAATAAATCTGGGCGCTGCGCTGCAAGCCATTGTAGGGCGCCATGCTCTCCTACTACCGTGGCAAACGCTTCATTAAAACCGCTATCACCTTTGATATACAGTTGCTGATGTGCTAGTTCGTGAAACAGTGTTTCAGCAAAATCAGCCACCCCATAACGCATCATCGAGGGCAAGAGTGGGTCGGCGAACCAACCTAGTGTGGAATACGCGCCGACAGCGCCGATGGTAGTTTCTAAACCACGCTGCTGTTGTGCTTGCGCATACGCCTTCGCCGATTGTTTAGAAAAATATCCTCTATAGCTGGCACAGCCAATAACTGGATAACACCATTGCTTGGCATTGATAGAAAACTCCTCAGCCGCGACAACGATCCAAACCGGAAACTCTCTATCCAGATCGACATAACTTGAATAACTTGCGTTGTCAGGCAAAGACAAATGATCGACCGAGTAACGACGCAACTGCTTAGCTAATAATAGTTGCGATACTAGCTTATCATCCAAGTTTTTTTGGGCGCTAATAATGGCCTTGTCGATCGGCACCCGAGCTAACATTAACTTACTGTGCCCGAGTACGCTCTGGCTATAATAGGCTGTCGAAGAACAACCACCCAAGGTGGCCAAAACCACAAATACGGCAACTATTTTTGTCAGGCTAAGTAATGCGTTCATGCTCAGTAAATAATAAACACAAACCCTGACAAAATAAACGCGAATTGTCAGGGTCTCTTACTAGAGTTAAGTTCTGTCTTTACGCTTTTTCTTAGCGTAATCAGATTTTCCTTTTCCAGTGCTTGCTTTCTCGCCTCTCTTTGAATCATAAGACTTTCGAGCTGGCTTGTCTTTAGTGGTAGCGGTAGCGGAACTTGTTTCCCCACCACGGAATATAGTTATCTCTAATGGCCGACCAGCAACACGGGCTCTCTTTAGGATTGCCATCACTTCTTTCGGCATATCCGCGGGTAGATCCACCGTAGAGTATTCATCGCGAATTTCAATCTCGCCAATATACTTACTTTCAAGCTCAGCTTCGTTGGCGATAGCACCTACGATGTTGCCGGGCTTAACCTGGTTACGACGGCCTACATCCAAGCGAAAACGTCGCATTTCAACGTCTGGATGGTCTTTAAGTGGTGTTGCCTGTAGGTTTGGAGTTGGTTTGTCTTCGCGTTTGTAATCACGGGGTTCTCTAGACTCTCTAGACTCTCTAGACTCTCGAGGCTCTCTCTTTCGTCCTCGGTCTCTGCCGCCGCCATCACCGCCGGAGTTTGCAGAACCTTGATGTATTTTAGTATCACGTAGTTCTTTCTCATCCAGCATTAATGGCGTGTCTCCTTGGGCCAAAAAGGCGGTCGCAGCAGCGATCTGCTCAGAGCTGACCTCACGTTCCATCTGTAGCTCGGCGACAAGTTGGGAGAAAAAACCTAAATCTTCATCAGCAATGGTAGTCGCAATCTTGTCTTTAAATCGCTCCATCCGACTACGGTTAATGTCTTGTACACTCGGCAAGTCCATAGGATCAATAACCTGTCGAGTAGCCCGTTCGATTGCACCCAACATGCGCTTTTCGCGTGGCGTAATAAATATAATCGCCTTGCCTTCACGCCCTGCTCTACCGGTTCGACCAATACGGTGAATATAACCTTCGGTGTCGTGCGGTACATCATAGTTAATAACATGACTAATGCGTTCGACGTCTAGTCCTCGTGCAGCAACATCGGTTGCAACCAAGATATCCAACTTGCCCTTGCGCAATCGATCGATGATTTTTTCACGGTTAGCCTGAACGATATCACCGTTAAGCGCGTCACTGCGAAAGCCTCGTGCAGATAATTTATCGGCTAATTCGACGGTCGCATTCTTGGTCCGTACAAAAACAATCACACCTTCGGTAGCTTCGTTTTCTAGGATACGTGTGATTGCGTCAAGCTTATGGGTACCTCGCACAATCCAATAGCGCTGACTGATGTTCGCCGCAGTTGCGGTTTTACTGGCGATCTTTATATAGACGGGGTTATTCAGATGTTGATCCGCAACGCGCTGCACTTCACGCGGCATGGTGGCCGAAAATAATGCGATCTGACGATCTGGCGGTGATTGTTCCAACACCCACTTAACGTCATCAATGAAGCCCATGCGTAACATCTCATCCGCTTCATCTAATACCAGAGCTTTGAGGCCATCTAACGACAATGTTTTACGACGAATGTGATCCATTACCCGGCCTGGCGTACCCACCACAACCTGTGCACCTCGATTCAGCTGCTTAAGCTGAATGGTATACGATTGACCACCGTAGATCGGTAGCACGTTCAGTCCTTTTAGGTGTTTTGCATATTGTTGACATGCCTCGGCCACTTGAATCGCAAGCTCACGGGTTGGCGCAAGAATCAGCAATTGTGGATGCTTTTTGGTGGCGTCTATAGCGCTTAGTAGTGGTAATGCGAAAGCTGCAGTTTTACCAGTACCGGTTTGCGCTTGACCGAGTAAGTCTCGACCTTCGAGAAGCGGCGGAATCGCCTCGGCTTGAATAGGTGAAGGACGTTCATAACCCTGGTCATTAACGGCTTGCAGTAGCAAATCAGGTAAGCCTAAATCACTAAACATAACGCCATCAACCTCTGCGGTATCTTGGCTTTCTGGTTTGCTATTTTGTTTAGAATCTACTTTGTCGGATTTGGGATCTTGGGATTGTTTTTCAGAAGTCATCTTGGCTCTTTTTAATGGGCTCTTGGCAGCTTAGATTAGCTGCTAGTCGCCGATTGCGTTGAATTTAGGCCAAACGCGATCACTCACCGTATGCGTTCTTGCCCGTAACTGGTTTTTGGCACCAGTGATTGTGCGGGGGTTATATTGATTTAACATTAGCTCAAACAGATTTAAGTAAGCTGGCTAATTGTTGTCACCCCCACGAGTCGCGCGACTATACAGGCACACTATCTTAATAGCTAACCAAAACGCCAATTAATCAAGCGCTTTTCACATCTTCCCTAATGTTTAAAATAGCTCTAAAGTAAGCTTCACTAACGGTTCTAAAGCGAGTTGGCTAAATGCCTTTTAGGATTGATACTCCATCAACAAAGCCCAATCGGCATCAAACTATCCAAGCACTGGATTTCAAGTGAATAGTTATCCAAGTTGCGGCCACCGATAACTTTGAGAGTGTTAGTTGTTGGACGTCGATGATGGCTTTTCGCCTGAACTTACTCTCGGCTTTCGATCAATGGTCTTATTCTCTCGAATTTGTTTGTGCCGAACATATAGGGCTTTCGATCGGCCATTGCCAATCGGGCGCTCTTCGATATCAAATAATTTAATTGCTTTAAGCAACTCACCCAACTTCACATAACCATAGTTACGCGGATCAAGATTAGAGGATTGATTGGCAATATGACTACCCACAGGGCCCAGTTGCGCCCAACCACTTTCATCGGAAGATGCATCTACCGCTTTGCGTAACGCAGCGACTAACTTGGTGTCTTGCTTTAATTCGTTAGTGGTTTTTTTAACCGTTTCTTCGGCTTCGTCTTCGGTCGCGCGCAGCACTTCTGTATAGATAAATTTATCGCAGGCGGCCACAAATGGCGAAGGAGTTTTACGTTCACCGAAGCCGTAAACCACCAATCCAGATTCGCGTATGCGAGAAGCCAGTTTCGTGAAATCGCTGTCGCTAGAGACGATACAAAACCCATCGAAAGCGTTGCTATAGAGCAAATCCATAGCGTCGATGATCATTGCGCTATCGGTCGCGTTCTTACCCTTAGTATAGGCAAACTGTTGGATCGGTTGTATTGAATATTCCAGCAATACGTCTTTCCAGCCCTTTAATCCGGGTGCAGTCCAGTCCCCGTAGATGCGCTTAACACTTGCTACGCCATAGTTTGCAATTTCAGCTAATAGCGCATCAACGATGCGAGGCTGAGCGTTGTCGGCATCAATTAAAACTGCCAGTTTTTTGGTTTTATCCATTGCATCATTAGACACTAGGCATAGATGCCGCGCAAGCTGCTTGGTTATTGTTAAATTTCCCTAGAACGGGTTTCAAGTACTCGCTTGCAACACAATAGACATTAGTTGGTCGTTGAATTCAACAATATCACCGGCCAGCACTTTTTTCCGTTTCTGGCGTTCTACTTCGCCGTTAAGCTTCACCAGGCCTTGTGACACCACGAACTTTGCTTCGCCGCCACTAGCAACCAAACCTTCAAATTTCAACAACTTGAACAGCTCTACAGGCTCCTGCGTTATAAACACGGTTTTCATCGATCTGATAGCCGCTGACGATCTTGTTGCTTAATCAACTTCATTATACGCTGCCAAATACTGGTCAAATGAAATCACGTCATTGCGTTCCATTTCGGCTTGCTCAAGTAAAGATTGCTCGGCCAGCTGACGCATTTTAGAGTCAGGAAGCTGAGTATTATCAATATGCTTAAAGTAGTCCTTGTGTTGATCGGCTAAGCGTTTGCTTATCTCCAAAAAACCTTCGCCTGACTCAACCATTGCCATGATTCTGCCAGAGGGGGTCAAGCTTGGGTCTACCACTTTAGTTCGTTGCGCAGTTACCGACGCCGAGTATAACTTTGTTTGATTTGCCTGATCTAGCATGGCCGCTGCTTTGCCAACACAATCTAACATTTGATTAGCCGCAACCTTTAACGGCACTTGCTTTGAATCCTGCTCCATCATTAAATCGGGGTCGCGGCCGCGCATGATCACATTACTTTGATTAGTTTTAATTTCACTACAAGTCGACATACTTTGTAATGGACATTGCGAGATCAAGCAATGAATTAGAAACGCATCGAGAAAACGTATTTGCTCGCTACTGATGCCTTGCGCAATGAAGGGGTCTATATCCAGTATTCGAACCTCAATATATTCAACCCCGCGGTCATCTAAGGCGTGGATTGGTTTTTCACCCGACTCAGTTACTCGTTTGGGCCTAATGTCGCTATAGTATTCATTTTCCAACTGCAAAATATTAGTATTTAGCTGGATGTATTGGCCGTCTCTTTGAGTACCTATTTCTTCGTAGGCTGGATAAGACTGATTAACAGCCTTACCCAAAGTTTTGGTGTATTCATTAAGGGTATTGTATGAAACCTTTAGGTCTTCTTGTGCTGAGTTTTGGTAGCCCAAATCACTCATGCGTAACGATGTAGCATAAGGGAGGCCTAGGGTATTCCCGCTGAACGGCTGCAATTGATGTGCGTGTCCAGCTAAAAAGCTAGCATCGATGACCGGTGAAGCACCAAATAAATAATGCAACAACCATGAATAGCGGCGAAAATTACGAATCAATGAAAAATATTGTTCGGATTTAAAATCCTTCAGGCTCTGCGTATCGCCCAAATATTTTTGATGCGCTAACCAGAACTGGTCTGGAAAAGAAAAATTATAGTGGATTCCAGCGATCGACTGCATAATACGACCATAGCGAACACCGAGGCCCTGTCGATACACATGCTTCATCTGCCCAACGTTGGAAGATCCATACAGAGCAATTGGGATACTTTCGTCGCCGCTTATTGCGCAAGGCATACTGGATGGCCAAACAACCTCATCTGCAAGATTGCGCAGTGTAAAACTATGCAGATCAGAGAGATAATCAATGGTTTCCTCAACTCCGCGCTGCTTCGGCGTGATGAATTCTAATAGTGACTCTGAGTAATCCGTGGTGATACTCGGGTGAGTCAGAGTAGACCCTAGTACCTCAGGATGCCCAGCTTGCGAAATTAATCCATCGCGGGTAACCCTCAGTCCTTCTTTTTCTATTCCTCGCTGAATATCTGCAAGAGCATCAATCATAGCCGTGCTCGGCGTTACTTGGGGTGTTGAGTCAGGCACTATAGTTTCCTACTTTAAAATTCTTAATCTATTCAGAATAGTTACACTTAATATGTCAATTATATCAGCCGAGTGGAAAAATAGCTTAAACACCGTGCTCAGGAACGCAACAAAAATAGACCATAAAAAAAGCCCCACTTCAACAGAAGTAGGGCCTGTCTAACGTAAGGAGCCTTTGATTAAGGTTTGCGTGGCTTGCTTCAGCCCCCCACAAAACTAAACGTTCGAATCCGGGAAACTTGCTTTACGTTCAGCCATAAAGGCCAAAAGAGCCTCGTCAATGGCTGGGTCCAGAGGCGGCAATTCATACTCCGCCAGCATTTTTTTATACTTAGTGTTCGCTCGAGTGGCGGCATCAGTGCTGCCATCTTCTTGCCATTGCTCATAGCTATTATTGTCAGCTATCTCTGAAGTATAGAACGCCGTTTTAAAGTTCTTCTGAGTGTGCTCGCAGCCCAAGAAATGCGCGCCTGGCCCCACTTCGCGCAAGGCATCCATCGCTTGTCCGTTCTCGGACATATCAACACCTTCAGCGGCCACTCGAAGCATACCTGCTTGGTCGGCATCCATGATAAATTTCTCATAGCCCATTGCTAGCCCCCCCTCTAACCAGCCAGCCGTATGCAGAGCAAAATTGACTCCGGCATTTAAGGTTGCCTGCAGTGTATTGGCTGCTTCATAAGCCGCTTGCGCATCTGGCAGTTTTGAAGCAGTAAAACCGCCACCACTTCTAAAGGGAACACCTAAACGGCGAGCCAAAGCACCACCAATATTCATCATTTGGGCTGCTTCGGGTGTGCCGAATGTAGGCGCACCTGACTGCATTGACATAGAGCTAACGAAGTTACCATAAACCATTGGCGCACCCGGTCTTAGCAATTGCACCAAAGTCATTGCTGCCAGACCTTCAGCGAAACTCTGGGCAGCAACCCCGGCAGCAGAGACAGGCGACATGGCGCCAGCAATGATGAAGGGCGTGACAATGGTTGCCTGATTATTGCGAGCATAGACTTTAAGTGCCCCAAGCATCGTCGCGTCGAAAGTCATCGGCGAATTGGCATTGATTAAATTGATCATCACGCAATTTTGATCAACAAATTCGTCGCCAAATACAATCTTGGCCATGTCTACCGAGTCTTGCGCCCTCAACGGATGGGTAACCGAACCCATAAAGGGTTTATCGGAGTACTTGATATGGCTGTACACCATATCGAAATGACGTTTATTAACCGGCAAATCAACAGGCTCGCAAATAGTGCCGCCTGAGTGATGAAGGTTATCTGACATATAAGCGAGTTTCACGAAGTTTCTAAAATCTTCGATATTCGCGTAGCGGCGGCCTTCATCCATGTTATACACAAATGGTGAGCCATAAGCCGGCACCAACACCATATTGGTACCACCAATCACAACATTACGTTCAGGATTGCGTGCATGTTGCACGAACTCTTTCTGAGCGGTTTTTTGAATAATCTCTCGGCACATGCCGCGCGGAAAACGAACTCGCTCGCCATCAATATCAGCGCCTGCCGCTTTAAAAATTGCTAAAGATTCCGGATCTTCACCGAAAACGATACCAATCTCTTCAAGAATCGTTTCGCTATTATTCTCGATGATCTGTAGTTCTTCTTCATTAAGAATTTCATAATAAGGAATCTTACGTTTGATATAAGGTGGCGCCTTTGGTGCATCGTCGTTACCTTGGCTTGCTCCACCCTCTCTTCTGCGACTTCTACGTTCTCTAGCCATTATTCTATTCCTCGTTGATATCGGCGAATTTTGATAAATGCGCCGAGTCTTATTGATCTTGAATTATTTCGTTTAAATCTAAGTTTGCACTACCGTCTTCT
>CAWUWF010000214.1:0-37862 GCA_963925935.1 uncultured Arenicella sp.
GTGGGATCAAAAGGGGGTGATGTCTGCTGATGTAGTTCATCAATTTGGCAGTGCAACGCTGGATAACACCTCTGCGCATTATGCTGACCAGGCGCCTCTATTTGCGGCTAAACAATGGCGTAAGGCCCTGATTGACATAGAAGACATAAAATCTAACGCTACTCGGACTTATAGCCCTAAGCGGAACCAATAGCCTTAAGCGAAACCAATAGCCCTAAGCGAAACCAATAGCCCTAAGCCCAAAACGTCGGGCCTATCCGTTGAGGTCTGCGGTGTTTAATTTTAAGTATTTTTATCCCTCTTTATCTGCATGAGATAAAGAGCGATTTTTCGATCTATTTCAATTTATCACATCGCCTAAGATGAGAAATGCTCCCTACCCAAACTGAGCCCGAGCATTCGCCTGCTAGATTGAGCTAACGGCTTGTTTTTAACCGTGTTTTAATTGAATGATTGTTAGGTAAGGGATTGTAAAAGGCGAGTGCCCTGCTTATATTAGTGGCGGCGGGTCTTGCTTTGGCATGTTGTTGGAGTTATGGCGTTTTTTTTCAGATCAATCAAACACCTGAAACATTGGCTGCGATGAGCGATGGTCACCGTAACCTTTATGAAACCCGACCTGCCTGGGCTTTCTTAGCTTTCGCTGTCTAGTTTAATAGTCCAGAATTCATTCGGAGTTGCTAAAGTGCAAAATATTTACCCCGCAAACGCAATGATATTGCCGGCAATGGTTGTCATTATTGCGGTCTTTTTAATCTGGTTTTCTCAATCAGCTACAGCCAAAAAATGGATGAACTATGCAAAATCACAATACTAAAATTCAGATAGAACTCAGCGGGCAAGCTTGTGGTGCTACCGTCACCAATATAGATCTTGCAAAGCCCATCACGGCCGAGCAAGTTAAACAGATCCGCGATGCTTGGTTAGAACACCACGTTCTTTCTTTTCCAGACCAAGCAATGTCGGATGATGATTTAGAGCGTTTCAGTTTGGAATTTGGCCCATTTGGCGATGACCCGTTTATCGCGCCGATTGAGGGTAGAAAGCATATTATTGCAGTGCAAAGAACCGCTGGAGAAACATCTCCGATTTTTGCTGAAGCTTGGCACACCGATTGGAGTTTTCAGGCGACGCCACCGGCGGGCACCTGTCTCTACGGAATCACTATTCCACCGTACGGAGGCGATACTTTATTCGTTGATCAGCATAAAGCTTTGCAAGCTATGCCCCACGACCTGCGTGCTCGTTTAGAAGGCGTATTGGCAATTCACTCCGCGCGCCAAGGATACTCACCGGAGGGCGCTTACGGTAAAGCCGATGCAGGGCGTAGCATGTCAATTATTAGCTCAGACGACGCCAATGCCTTACAACTCCATCCAATACTCCGAGAGCATCCTGAGACCGGAGAATTGGGCGTGTTTGGCTGTGCTGGTTATGTGCTTGGTTTCGATGGTTTAGAGACTGGTGCATCCGACCAACTGTTGATGGACTTATATCAATGGCAGACGCAAGAACGGTTTCAATATCGGCATAAGTGGCAGCCTAATATGCTGTTAATGTGGGACAACCGCTCGGTGATGCATATGGCCACAGGTGGTTATGAAGGGCATGATCGTTACCTGCATCGGACCACTATTGCCGAACGCGTGGGGTAAATATTTTAATCGTTCGATGGTTTTCAAAACAAGTTCAGCCAACTTATATTTCGAAATATTTTGGCATGCCTTATGGCGCGAGTAGAATGTACTGATCCTGAATATTACTTACTTGTACAAGGCATCGCATGATTAAGGTTCTTAGACATTTGAAAAATATCTCGACATCCGCACTTATCAGCCTAGGCATGATGGCGTTTTGGATTCAGTAAATAGTTTCTTTCATACGCGCTGGATAATTTTTGTCGTAACTATCGCTATTAAATTCTTGATTGTTCTCTACCGCAAAACCTTTTACCATCTGGCCCGCAGTGGGAAGCTCAGATCTATCAATATGCTCTGATGTATCCCAAAGTTTTGAACGGGCGATGGCTTTCTGGCACTGGAAATAGACTTTATCTACACTGATAGACAACACACTAGAAGCCGCTTTTCCGTTTATTGCGAAGGACCGGCATAAATCATCATCGACTAAGATTTCAGCTTTTCCAGAGAGGCGGATAGTTTCACCAGCATTTGGCACCAAAAATATTAGCCCCACCGAGGGGTTTCTAATAATATTTTTTATGGAGTCCAGGCGGTTATTCCCTCTGCGATCAGGTAATTGTATACACTTTTCGTTAACTACCCTTACAAAGCCAGCAGGGTCGCCACGAGGTGAACAATCGAGACCGTTTTCGCCAATTGTCGCTAAAACCAGAAAAGGGGACTTTTCGATAAACTGGCGGTAATGATCGTTAATGTAGTCGATCTCCTTCCACAAAGCTGCGGGTACCGCATCACCATATACCTGTGCTAATTGTTCCAGTGAATTAATCGATTTCAATTGAGAGGCCTTTGGTTTGGCTGGGGAATTAGTGATGTAGTGAGATTTTGTCCCAAAAGGTAACAGAAGCACTTATGCTGTCTGACTATCCAATCGTATTTATTATTTTATGAGAATAGGCTATCTAATCGGTCTAGAAGGTTCCCAGCATGTACATTGCAATGTACATGCTGGCGACCAATAATGCTATGTACGGTGTTTTTCTCAAGCCCAGGGCAACTCCAAAGTAAGCCTAATTCAATTGCTAAGGCCGGTTACGCCCTAGCTTATCGTGACTTTCCACCCAGTCGCCGGCGATCACCGCCGAGGCTAGAGATAATTCACCGGCTAGTACGGTTGCTGCACATATCTCGGCAAGCTTAAGCGCCTTGCCCTGACCGTAGCAGCCCATGATTTCTAAGCATTCTCGCTGAGTCGCTAAACCGGTGCCGCCGCCATAGCTGGCAACAATCAGAGAGGGCAGCGTGATCGACCAGTAAAGGTCTCCATTATCACGTAAATCAGCATAGACAATGCCTGCTTGAGATTCAGCGATATTCGCAGCATCTTGGCCAGTGGCAATAAATATAGCGGCGAGACCATTAGCTGCGTGGGAGCCATTGTTACTAGTGCCGGCTAACATTCCGCCAGTATTGGATACTTGACGCGCCCTAAACAAGGATTTGGTGTCGGTATGCATGCGTTCCTGTAAAGCAGCATTTGGAATCACTACTTCAGCGACCATTCTCGCGCCACGCGAGTGGAGGGTATTTAGCTGTGAATGTTTTTTGTCAGTATCGATTGCCCCTGAAAGAGTAAAGCGTGTTTTTTCAGGATAATTGTCCATGATCCATAAGCAAGCGGCGTTAGTTGCCTTGCCACACATGTTCTGCCCAGCAGCATCACCGGTAAAATAGTTAAACCGTAGGAACCGCATACAAGACACGCCATATTGCTCTACATGCGAAAGCTTGCCTACCGATGTGGTTGATTCAGCGGCAGCTCTAATTTGCTCTAAATTTGCATCAAACCAAACTCCAAACTCACGAGCCTGTTGAGCATTATCAAAATGGAACACCGGAGCACGTTGCATAAAACGTTCGATGACAGTGGTTTTGACGCCACCAATTTCAGATAGCAAGCGCATGCCACGGTTATAACTAGCGATCAGAGTACCTTCGGTAGTCGCCATAGGAACATAGAAGTCTCCCTGGGCGTGTTCGCCGTTAATTCGAACAGGGCCAGCTAAACCGATAGGTACCTGAGCCACGCCTATCGGATTCTCTATATTGCCTGCTAGGCTAGCGGGGTCTATTGATGAGTGAGTAACGTGATTTAGTTCGATTCCGGTTTGCTGCTTAATAAACGCTTGGCGTTGTTCAATCGCATGTTGAGAATAATCATTCTCTTTATCTCGGGGAATTCGGGCTGCTCTTAAATCGTTCTCTGGCGGGTTCTGCTCGCTCATTACATTTCTCAATAATTAGGGTTTGGCTTAGGTAAGGCTGTTTAATGTCAGTTTAGCCGAAGCTATTTTCAGCTTATTTAGACGCTTGATTTGTGCTACGGAATTAATATAATTTAGACTCCTCTAGTCAAATAATTATAGCTGAACTTACATGGCTTTTAACGCAAAATCTCGATGGGCTGCCTTTGGTGTGCACTTGCTGATTAGCTTGTTGGTTTTGGCTTGTCTCTTATTTTTCATCTTTTTCGTTTGGTTCCCTTATGATTTCATTTTCGCTGGCGGAATTGAAGGTCTCAAAATTATTATGGGGGTTGATCTGGTTCTAGGCCCACTATTGACACTAATTGTCTACGTGCCAGGCAAGAAGGGCCTGAAATTTGATCTGACCATGATCGGAATTACCCAAATAGGATGTTTGATGGCAGGCTTGTGGGTGGTTCACAATGAACGCCCGGTAGTACAGTCTTTGGCCGATGATGGCGTTTATATTAGTGCCGCTTCGGTATTTATCGATCCAGCGGCTGTTGCTAAGGAGCTACCTGGAGCCAATCCTAAGTTCGTGATGCTTGATTTGCCAGAGTTGCCTGATGAAGTTCTGAAGGTGAAAGTAGACTCAGTTCTGAGACGAGGCAGCGCGATCGAAATGCGTAAAGATCTATATATACCTATGCGCGATATCACTTTAGAGCAATTCCAGGCGCGACTGACATTGATAAAAAGTACCCTCTCTGCTGAGCAATTGGAGTGGTTTGAAAAACCAGGTAAACGAGGCTGCACGTGGGTGCCGGTGCATTCAATTCATGTTGCTGGCTATGGTTGTGTGCACCCTGATAAGGGTGTAATCCAGCTAAGTAATCGTGATTATTAGAAAATAATTTATAAGCCAGAAAGCACACCTCAAAAATTTTATTCAGGCTTTTTGGCCTACGGGCTCAAGGTCTAAATGAAAATATTAAAGTCGTACTATGAGTGCCCTTTAAAATAGGTGCAGAACATACCGACTTCGCTACCGCTAAAGCTTAGTGACAAACAAGAAGCCTGCTAGAATCGCCTACTAAATAATTGAGTCGTAATAAATTGTGTTTTCAAACGTAGTCGCGAAGTTACAGTCTTAGATGCCGATAAATTCTAAGCAAAGGGCAAACGCTACGCGTTTTGTGTTGCTAACCGTTTTCGTCTACTCAATGGGTTTCGGTATTATCATGCCGATTTTACCTGAGCTAATCATGCAGCTCGAGGGGGTCAGCTTATCGCGCGCCACTTTGATTGGCGGCTTTATCGCTTCTGCCTATGCCGTATTTCAGTTCCTTTTCGGGCCGTTGGTTGGCAATCTAGGTGATCGCTTTGGGCGTAGACCGGTATTTTTGTTATCGCTGATGGGTTTTAGCATTGATTTTTTTCTCATGGGTTTCGCACCTAATATTATCTGGTTGTTTGTTGGCAGGGCAGTTGCTGGTGGTTTAGGTGCCATCTTTGGCCCCGCCAATGCGGCGATGGCTGATATCTCGACTGGTGAGAATCGCGCTAAAGGCTTTGGAATGGTGGGCGCCGCATTTGGTATTGGTTTCATAATCGGCCCTGCATTAGGTGGCGTGTTGGGCGATTTTGGCACTAGAATTCCATTCTTTGTTGCAGCGGGCCTTGCTCTTGCCACCTTTATTTATGGTTGGTTTGCATTCCCTGAAACAATGCTTGAAGAAGACCGGCGTGCATTTTCATTTAAACGAGCAAATCCAATTGGTGCGTTTCTAAGCTTAAGCAAACTACCTAATGTGCTTGGAATTAGCGTGGTATTTCTGGTGTGGGTGATTAGCGCCAACGCATACGCGATTAGCTGGGCCTATTTCGCACCGGCTCAATATGGTTGGGATAGTAAAACAGTGGGTTTGTCCTTGGCCGTTGTGGGGATTTCGATGGCGCTTGTGCAAATTTTCTTGATTGGGCGCATGGTGTCTCGTTTTGGCGAACGCACCACGGCTATTACCGCAATGATCGCCGGCATTGGGTCTTTATTATTTTATGCCTTTGTAGAAAATAGTACGCTCGCCATGCTTTTTCTTCTATTTGTTGGTTTTCAAGGAATGGCGATGCCTTGTATTAACGCCATGATGTCTCGTCGAACGCCATCAGACATGCAGGGTGAACTGCAGGGCTTTAACGGAAGTATGTCAGCGCTGGCAGCTCTCGCTGCACCGCTAATTTACAATACATCGTTGTCTTACTACACCAGCGAAGCAGTACAGCAACCCTTCGCAGGCGCGCCATTTTTAATAGCCGCAGGATTAGGTTGTGTGGCTTTGATTATGCTGATCCTGACTAAGCCTGTTCAATTACAAAGCTCATCGCTAAAAAACGCCAGCAGGTGAAACACTCCGGCAAACCTGTAATACGCTCAAAAGTATGCAGCACACAAGAAAGCAATAGAGCGCTTGCTTGACTGGGCAATGACTCTTATCTTCGTTATATTGTCTTAGAACCTTTCAAATCAACAATGTCCGTATGAATAATATTACTCAAGCCATCACTCAATATTGGAACGCAGCATCTGCATTTGAACAAAGCGGATTGGCTGTCTTAGCTACTATCGTCTGTTTTTATCTGGTGCGCTATGTGATTATTTTACGCTTGGAAAAACTAACCCGTAATACTGATAACGATTTCGATGATCGTCTGGTTCATTTTCTTAAACAGTTTTTATGGTTGGCGGCTTTGGTGATCAGTTTGATTTGGATTTTGAAGATCAACAATATCAAAGTAGGGCCGGTATTGGCGGGCGCAGGCATCTTTGGCATCGCCATAGGCTTAGCCGCTCAGGAAACGCTTTCAGATATTATCTCAGGTATTTTTCTTATCGCCGATCGGCCGATACGCATAGGTGACCGTATTGTGATCGACAAAATTGGCAAACATTGGGGTGGCTGGGGCGATGTTGTTGATATTGGCCTGCGCCGCACCATGATTCGTAACACCGATGGAGTGATTGTGAATTACCCGAACTCTGCCTTGGTCAAGAGCACAATCAAGAACTTCTCATTTGACCCCCAACCGGTGCGCGCGCGGGTAAGATTTCAAACTGATTACTCTGCAGATATAGATTTGGTCAAACAAACAACAATTGATGCGATTAACCGTATTGATGGCATTATTGAAAATACCGTTACCGTTGTTATTCGCTCAATGTGGGACGATGAGCAGGGTCATCTACTCTCGGGCATCTTGTTTGAAGCACGCTATAAGCTACTGGATGTTAAAACTCGTACGCCCCTTAGATCCCAAGTACTTGAAAGTATTTTAAAAAACTTTCAAAAGGCCAATATTCCGATGGCCTCCACGCCTGTAAAAGTGGTCTAGCGTCGGTCTCAAATTAAGGCTAGCAAAGGAAGCTGTTAATACCCAGTCTTGTTGCTAGTTAACCGTCAATAAGACGTGTTGGTTTACTCAATCCAGTAAAAACATTTAGGAATCTGCGACGCGATGATCACGCGTTGCATCTGTTAAGTATGCAAGGCGAAAAGAAGCTCGTTCAGAAGCAGCGCTGTCTGTAGTCCGACCATGGCTTTTTTTTCGAGTCGGCGAGCGACCTCATGTCGGTTCTCGCTAATAGGCATAGACCGGCCCATTATTTTAGGCTTTGCCTGCGCTTGATTAATGAAGGGTAAGCCCTCAGATATGTAGGCCAAACGCGCTTGTTAGATCGAGCAATATAGAGTCAACAATCTTTGAGACAATTATGACCATCAAAATATCAGAAGTTTTCCACGGGCTTAATACCCAGCAACTAGTGGCATTAATAAATATTCTTAACAAAGCTGGTGAGTATGCAAAAGAAACCGGTACTGACCAAGGTGAGTTACTTGATGCACGTTTAACTGAAGATATGCATCCTCTGTCTTGGCAGATACAAACTGCTTTAGAACTGTTGGTTCGCGGTGGCGCCCGACTTGTCGGCCTTGAGCCAGGCTCGGTGTTGCTTGAGGAGCGAGAGTTTTCAAAATTGGTGCCCCGAGTAAAGGAAATTCAGTCTCAACTGAGCCAAATGGATTCCAATATACTTGATGAAATTGGTGACAAAATATATGAAATACCTGCTGGACCAGACACCACAATCAGCCTTTCTGGTAATGATTACGTACTGAAATTCCTATTACCAAATTTCTATTTCCACCTAAGCACCGCTTACGACATTCTTAGGATGCGTGGTGTGCCACTTGGGAAACGTGATTTTTTGGGCCCAATCACCACCTAAGGTCACTTGATCCATAACGTAAATTGGTAAAAAAGAGGCTCTTTTAAAGAACCTCTTTTTTTTCGTGCCAACCTATTTCTTCCAGAACTCGCCACTAGGCATTGTAGGTATTATCGTATTTGCTTATCGGCAGCTCTCGAATACGTTTACCCGTTAACGCGAATATTGCGTTGGTCAGAGCAGGCGCAATAGGCGGCGTGCCTGGTTCCCCAGCACCGCCTAAGGATTCGCCACTATTGATGATTCGCACTTCAATATCTGGCGCATCGTTCATTCTTACTGCACGATAGTCGTGAAAGTTACTTTGCACTACCGCACCTTTGTCGATGGTTATCTCACCGTACAGAGCAGCGCCTAGGCCGTAGATTATTCCGCTTTCCATTTGCGCTTTGACGCCGTCAGGGTTTACTGCAAAACCAACGTCGGCAGCGCAATAAACTTTATGAACCACTGGTGTGCCTGCCACTATTTCGGTTTCGACGACCTCTGCCACCACTGAGTTGAATGAGAGTTGTAACGCGATGCCTCTAGCCCGACCGGCGGCTAAGGGGGTGTCCCAGTTCGCCATCTGCGCCGCAGCATCCAGTACCTTAAGGACTCTTGGCTGATCGCTAAGTAGGTCACGACGATATTGATATGGGTCTTTACCGGCAGCATGTGCTAATTCGTCAATGAAGGATTCAGTAAAGAAAGCATGTTGGGTGTGATCAACGCTACGCCACGCGCCGAAGCGAATATGGGTTGGGCTATCGGTGTAATGAATAAACTGATTAGCAACCGCGTAGGGGATCGTTGGCGCCTCAACTGGCTCGTGTTTATCAATAAATTGGTTTTCCCAAGCAGTTGGATTGCCTGCAGTGTCTAATGCGGCCTTGAAGCGACTCACAACAGCAGGGCGATAATAATCTTGTTGCACGTCTTCTTCTCGTGACCAAATCATTTTCACGGGTACGCCCGGTAGGGCTTGGGCTAATTGAACCGACTGATGTGCATAATCTGGTGAGGCACGACGACCGAAGCCACCACCAAGATAGACGTTATGCACAGTGATATTGTGTTTCTTTACATCAAACTCGTCAGCGATATAATCACGCGCACCCAGAGGGTTTTGCAGGCCCGACCAAACGTCAATCTTGCTATTGCCAGCGTCATCGATGCTGACTAAGGCAGTGCTATTCATCGGCTCCATTGTGGTATGCGCGAGAAAGGGCACCTTGTACTCGGCTTCAATGACTGCGTCGGCCTGTGCTAGAACTTTACGCGCATCGCCAACCGAAAAATCTTCTTGCTCATCGCCATTAGCAACCGCGGCATCCATGTCCTTGGCAAACTGTTCGAACATCGTCTTGGTGTTTAATTGGTCGGCGGGTACTTTGCTAAACGTAACATCAACTTCAGCCAAGGCTTTTTTTGCTTGCCAATAGCCATCTGCGATAACGCCTACGCCATTACCTAAATTAACCACCTTTACCACGCCGTTCATTTTCTCGGCTTTACTGGCATCCATCAACTCAACCACACTGCCGAATACGGGAGCCGCTCTTACGGTGGCGTATTTCATACCGGGTAAATCAATATCAACACCAAATATGGCGCTGCCATCGACTTTGCTAGGAATGTCTAAGCGAGCCAAAGGTTGGCCCATCAATTTAAACTGCTCAGGCGTTTTCAACACAGGTTGAGTAGGGCCTTGTTTAGTCGCAGCAGCTTGCGCGAATGCTATATAGGGCTCCGACCGATTGCTGGCATCGTGATACAAATAACTATTTTCAGTTCTTATCTCAGATGCCGGAACTGCCCAGCTGTGCGCGGCTGATTCGATCAACATCTGTCTTGCAGCTGCGCCTGCCGTGCGCATGCCAAGCACACCCGTGCTTCGCACTGAATAGCTACCGCCAGTGATTTGCAAAGACATGGCTTGTGCTATCTTTAAGAACGCCCCGGTTAACGTGTCTTCGACTATGCCTGGCGCTTGGATGGGCAATGCGAATTGTCGTACTACATGAAAGCTTGCGTATTCTTCATGCGCAGGTGCTTGCTCCATAGAGACGGTTGCCCAGTCGGCATCCATTTCGTCAGCCAGCATCATTGGCAGTACGGTGTGTACCCCTTGGCCCATTTCAGCATGCGGCACAATCACTCGAATACTATTGTCAGGCAGAATCTTGACCCAGGCATTAACCAAGGTTTCGTCATCGTTCTCTACCAGCTTTGCTAGTGTTGGTGTGCGATTACCGGGCCGAATCGCGACACCGACAATCAAACCACCGCCGGCCAATACGCCCGCGGTAATAAATGTTCTTCTAGTCAACTTACCCATTGTCTTGACCCTCCGTTACAGCTCCGCTGTTTTGAGTGTCGTCGCCTAGCTTAATCTCTATTGTGGATGCGGCCATGACAATTGCGGCATCCTTAATAGCAGATCGAATTCGACCATACATTCCGCAGCGACAAATATTACCCTTCATCGCTTGATCTATGTCTTGGTCACTTGGGTTTGGTGTTTGTTCAAGTAAGGCGACCGCCGACATTATTTGTCCCGATTGACAATAACCGCACTGTGGCACTTGGTGCTTAATCCATGCTTGCTGCAGTGGGTGTAACTCAGGTGTCGCAGCAGTGATGCCTTCAATGGTGGTAACGGATTTGCCTTGCGCCGCGGTTACCGGCGTAACACAAGAGCGAACCGGCTTGCCATCAATGTGCACCGTACAGGCGCCACACTGAGCCATTCCGCAGCCAAACTTGGTGCCAATAAGCTTTAGTTGCTCACGAACTACCCACAAAAGCGGCGTGTCTGGTTCGACATCCACCTGTTGGTCAATGTTGTTCACCTTAAATTCAATCATATTTTCTTGCCTTTCAATATTAGGGTTTTGCGGGCTTGAGTCTCGCGTTTAAGCTCATGCGTGGCCTAAATAATTCATTCGCTAATCTAGCATAACGATGTTGTCTTTGTGTCTGCTTGCTACGGTAGCCGAGCGACCAATCGCTTCACCGTTCATTAATCCATTTAAAACTTCAGAATCAGACGACGTTTTGCCGATAAAGCGATCACCATTTTCGAGCCTGCAAATCACAACGCTGCGTTTAGGGTTATTGTCTTTATCAAAGATCACCGTGAACGTTTCAATCCTGCATTTGCCTGAGGCATTCTCGATCAGCGTCGGGCCTTTAGTTTGGTAGATCTGTTGCTGAGTCAGCTTTTGATCAGGGTACTTCCAATCACTTTCTATAGGCGTGGTTGAGTAGATTCCGAGCGAATGCTTGGTTAAAAACCAACCATTGGCGTTAACCAAACCAAATTCACCTGGATCCTGCCTAAGCGTGGTCATCATTTGCGCTATCGCATGCAGACTATAGCTATTACCAGGGCCGCCAAAGTAGGGCAGGCCTCCGGTTTGCGATAGCCCGCGCGGGTCATCATGCGCAATACCAAACTCATCGCAAGCCACCTGAACCGCAGACGGGAAACAGCTGTAAATATCAAAGTGGTCCATTTCTTCTATGCTGCGGCCCGCCATAGAAAGCGCCTTTTTACTGAGCAAATTGAGGGCTGGCGAGGTGTGATAATTCACCCGCTCACCAATATTCCAAATCTCGTGCCCATCTGCACAGCCGTGTAGGTAAACCCACTTATCTTTATCGATGCCCAATGCTTTAGCTTGGCCAACCGACGTTAATATCAGCGATGCGGCTTGATTGACATACAGCATCGAATTCAATAGTTTTGTATAAGGAAAGGCAATCATTCGATTGTCAGCGGTGGGGGTTATCAGCTCATCGACACTGCGGCTCTGGTCAAACCAGGCGTATGGATTGCTTGCCGCCACTTTACTTAATCCAGAAAACAGCTCGCCCACTTTTTGCATGTGCTCGCCATGGCTTCGCTGATAGTGAGCTCTTAATGCATTTTCAAATATAGGGTAAACGTTAGCCGGCAGCTGTAGGCCGTAGCTCGCCTCATACTGACTACCACTTGGCCGTCTATCGCCAATCATGGTTGGTTCACCACCGGGCTTATCACGCCAAGCACCTTTAGGCAGCAGCAATTTATACCAATGATTAAAACGCTGAGTCATGGTTCGCAAGGCTTCGCCACCAGCCAACAAAACCGTGCCAGAGCGACCTTCTGCGATCTCATTGGCATAATGGTTAACCAGCATTTGCGGGGTATTGCCGCCGGTAGCACAATAAACAGTTTGCTGCGGTTCAATACCCAGCAAATTTGCAACCGACTTCGGTAGGTTTGAATATGCGCCAGAGAGCGGAGTCGACACTTGATCAGCGTCTACCGTAAGCCCACAACAAGCAATGGTATCGACCTTCTTTAACAACTGATCTGAGCCGGAGTCAGCTGAGGCCTCTCGACAAGCTTGGGCTATTAATTCAATAGGTGTTGCGCCTGAGCCATCTGAGGTTCGGTCTACAACCTGCCCACAGGCAACTAAAATAGGAGTGTTATCTTGGCTCACGTGGTTATTATTCCGAGGGTATTGTTAAATTGAAGTAGCCGGCTATTGTACAGATTGATCTATCTCTTGAAGTAAGCTTTAGTCGGGTTTTTAGCCGATTATTTGGATGACTGGACACCGCAGCAGGAGGAATGTCAGGCAGAGAGCTTGCTACGTGTTGGGCTCAGCCTCAATGTTTTTTCAGCCAAAAGCGGGCACTAAATTCCTAAGTGTTCTTTGATTATGCTAATCGAATCTGGTCTCTTAAATTCCGACAACAAGAAATCGCTCGTCAACGAATTAAATAGATCCGGGTTACTCATTGGCATGAAATGTGTCTCGCCTGGCATTATAGCTAGATGACCGTGTTGCAGGCCTTCGAATATTTCAACAATGTGCTTATTGGTAACCCCATCTTTGTCTCCAGCAATAATTAACACAGGAGCAGTTATTGTCTTTAGTTCTTCGCTACTAATATTGGGCTGGTTAAGCATCATCAACAAATGCTGCCGAGCTAGCAACCAGTCCTGCAATTGATTATTTTTTTGGATCATTCCCTGAACAATCTCAAGTTGATTTTCCAATATTTCAACAAATTCCGGATAAAAACTCTGACTGGCTGGACGGGTATTGGGAGCCATTAAGGCCATTTTGCGGATTATATTTGGGGCCTTAATCCCCATAAGAAGTCCAACTATCCCGCCATCACTCCAGCCAATGATACTAACCTCTTCTATCGACATAGCCGACATTAGTTGAATCATATCATCCGCTATCTGTCTATAGCTTAGCTGAGGGGCGCCTAGCCCGCTGTTACCATGCCCTCGACTATCTACAGCTATAACGCGATTGTTATGGGAGAAATGTTGTATCTGAGCTTTCATGCCTGAAATACTTGAGCCGTTCCCATGTATCAATAATAAGGGTTTTCCGTGCCCGTATTCTTCGTAGTAAAGATTGATGCCATTGACTTGAGCATAAGACCCTGCAGCTTCATTGGAGCCGTAGTCAATATCTTCATTCTGGGCATAGCACAGAGGTGAAGAGGTGATGATGAGGAAAAAGACTACCTTAATATAGTGACGCATAATGTCCTTCTTACCATTCTTGTTGTAGGTGCCATACAGCTGCAGCTTCTCGAAAGTAGCCGACTCTACGAAACACATACCAGCTTATTGGATTGTTCGCGCCCTTTGGCGCTAGACACAAATGTGCACTAATGCTGTAGGTCGCTGTTATTTATTAGTTCTTCCGTATTTCCGTTTTCTTCTCTGGGGGTGTAAGTGCGCACGCCCAGTTTGCATCCTAGCAGCGCCCTATTAGCAGCTCAAGGCGTTTTATAATTCCTTATTTTAAAGTACGTATCTTGACGCGGGGGAGTCGCATTCTCGTCGTGTTGCTTAATACCTTGTCGATGATTGCATCTGTTGCTACTTAACTCGCCCCGTGGCAGTCTTCTAAATAACATTTAGCCTAGCATGCTGTCCGAGAACCATTGGCTGAGTTATGGCTTACCTCCCCTTACCGAGATATTAGTATGTTACAAACAATGCCGTTTAAGACGAAGCTTAACGATGAATACTTTGATGCTTGCTTTAGACGGTGGGGTATTTTTCTGGTTTTGTTGTTGACGATTTCGTTTGCCAATACCGCGCAGGCAAACCTTCAAGCAGAGCGAATTTCCAAGGACAATGCGGTCGATTTAATAATGAAAGGGCCGGATGCCATAGGCGGTATTGGCGATTGGTTTATTTCGAATGGTGTTTTATGCGCTGTTTTTTCTGACGTTAGCCACGAGGGTGAATTCTCAAGCCGAGGCGGTATTCTTGTCGACCTTGGTTTCTGTGGTCAGTCAGACGACCATTATACGTCTGCACAAGATTTGCTGGATGGTGACCGCTATAAACCCTTGGATGTTCAAATAATTCAAGCCGAGTTGATTGATGGTGAGGCAGTGGTAACCACTGTTGCTGAGAATGAAGGCGTGATAGTGACTACTCGCTATAGTTTAAGCGAAGCCAAACCAACCCAGCTTGCGATCAATAAAAGCATCGCGCTTGCAGAAAAAGACGGTGCGACATTCAACTTCTATTCGCCTTTCTGGTTTAACTATCATTCGTTGGAAACGTATATTTACTCGAGTAAAAATCCAGAACAATCGCGGGGTTTCAGTAATATTGAATTTGTATCTCGTGGAACGTCAGCCATTACCCAAGCTACACATAATGCAGACACGATCATTTTACCAAGCCCACCCGATGCCGAAACTCCGATATCTTATGGCTGGCAACTGCGCTCGGCTCGTCGCTTAGATGGTGACGATGTTACTGAGCTACCGGTGTTCGCTTTGGCGGACAAAGTATCGACGATATTCCTGGTGCTGGCCGATTCTTTCTACATTGGTGATGGCTCAAATATTGGATGGTTGCAGCTTCCGCAAATACCGTTATTAAGCCTAGATTTCGGTGACACTATCGAGCTGGAGGAGATTATATATGTGGGTGCCTCGGCCGATGTGGCGTCCATTACCGACCAAATTCTCGCGGATACCCGGTCGTCTGGTGTGGTGCAGATAACGGGCAAGGTGAATGCGCCTAATAGTGCGCTGCATATTGAAACTAACAGCGGTACGCCAATTACCTTTGTGCGCCCTGATGCGGCAGGTCACTTTAGTTTTATGGCAGAGGCTGGCGAATATCAGATTCGACATATTGACGGAAGCGGGCAGTCGCAGTTACACGACTTAGTGATCAAGGGTGAGAATATTGATTTAGGTGAGCTGGACTTAGCTAAACCTGCCCAAATAGCATTGCCGAGGGGGCAGGCGATGCGCCTTGTCTTTGAAGGCTTGGGTGCAAGTGCCAACCCAGATTTCGATAACCGCTTAACTGAATATTCAGTTGCGGATGATGAGGGGATTCATTTTCGCGATAAGGTGACTCAGATCTTTTTGGCTGGAGTAGACAGTGACCCGGCAACAGTCGAGATAGCCGCTGGCCGCTACCGAGTTTACGCAACGCGTGGGCCTGAGTATTCGCTCTCAACTATTGAAATCTCAGTTGCAGCGGGCAAGACCGTATCACTTGTCATCGAGGTGCCGCAGCACGTGGTGAAAACCCCTGGTTTTATAGCCTCTGATTTGCACGTGCACACGGGACTTAGTTTTGACAATACTTTTTCGACTTCGGCGCGGGTTCGTACTTTTGTGGCAGAGCACGGTGAGATCATGGTGTCTAGCGAGCATGATGTGCCAGTCGACTTTTCTCCCTTTATCGAGATGCTAGGTGTGCAAGACAAAATCACGTCTATTGCAGCGATCGAAGCAACTAGTATTTTGCCAAGCGATACCAATCCTTATACCAGCGGGCACGTTAATTTTTTCCCAACCATGCCAAAGCCAGTGGAGTACCGCCGAGGAGGGGTACGCAACGAAGATCGTCGCTTGCGCGACGTTTTACATGAGATGAGCAATAACCACCCCGAGGTGATTTCGCAGCTAAACCACGCTCGACAAAACCTATCTCTAAGTGGTGACGAGAACGGCGAGATGCCTGATAACTATAAGGAACTGATCGACAATGGTGGCTTTCTAGACCATATGGGCGTGGCGGGGCATCCCTACAATCCGAATAAATCATTGGATAGCTTCCCCAATAGCACTCTGACCGAGGTGGACCCTATCACCGGCTGGAGGGACATTGACATGGACTCGATGGAGATAATTAATCCGGGTGGTATCTATCATGAAGAACGAATCGTGGCTTTACGCAAAGACTGGATGTCTTTTCTTAAACAAGGGCTGACGATAACGGGCACCGCTAATAGCGATTCGCATCACGCAAACCAACAAGTTGCTGTACCAAGAACGATGGTCGCGGTGGTCGGGGATAGTATCCAAACCTTTAATCAGAGTGAATTCCTAACCGCCTTACGTGAAGGAAACGCATACGGCACCACTGGACCTATGTTACAACTTGACCTATCCGGCGCACGTATGGGGGAGACCTACTTAAGTAATTCAGGCGTGCTAACGATCACGGTTAGCAGTGCTGACTGGGTACCACTAACGAGTGTACGTGTGCAGTTGAACGGTGAAACAATTACCGAGCTAGATGCGACTCAAAAAAGAGAATTCGAGGTGCCAATAAACGCGCAAAAAGATAGCTTCTTGACGGTTGAAGTCTTTGGCACAGTCAGTGCTGGCTATGCAGCGGTTTATCCTGGCTTAAGTCCCTACGCATTCAGTAACCCTATTTATATTGATGCCGATGGTGATGGTGTTTGGACAGCGCCCGGTTTGTAATTGCTTGCCAGCTAAGAATACGTAAACGTAACTTAATTAGGCTCTGTTGATTTTTACGGTTTTGGTAAGGATTAATCTCGGATTCAGGTCTTGGTGGTATCAGTTTTAGAAACTCTAATACAAAAATTAAATGATTAAAGTACTTATAGTAGTGGGTGGCTTGGCCCTGATTGTTGCAGGCGTAGCTCTGTTTTTAAGTGATCGAGATCGTGGTATGTGGTTGTTGAATTCTGCCATCAGGCTGGCGAACCCCTTAGACGTGGTAGAAGATATTAGCTATGGCGACAAACAATGGCAAAAACTGGATGTCTACCCCCAAGCCAATAATGCCAATGCGCCGGTAGTTGTGTTTATTCACGGAGGGAGTTGGCGGCATGGTCGTAAAGACCAGTATCGCTTTGCCGCAGATGCATTTGCCCGCCTTGGGTATACGGTGGTTCTACCCGACTATATTAAACATCCAAGCGAAAAGGCAAGATTTCCAGAATTTGTTATGGATGGTGCGCAAGCCATTGCCTGGGTAAAGAATAATATTGCCGACTATCGTGGCGACCCAAACAATATATTTCTCGCTGGACATTCGGCGGGTGCGCATACTGTTGCAATGCTCGCGACTGATCCGCAATATTTAACAGCGGTAGGCTTGTCTGAGAAAGACATTCGGGGCGTCGCTGGAATTGCCGGGCCATATAGTTTTATCCCTGATTGGTCGGTAACTCAAGAAGTATTCGGGCCGCCATCACGTTACCCACTAATGGATGTGCTTAATTATGTGGATGGATCTGAGCCCTCTACTTTATTGCTGCATAGCGCCGCTGACCAGCAAGTAGGGCAATATAATATAGATGGTTTTGCGGAGCGACTCAGCAATGCCGAAGTAGATGTTGAAACGGTGCTCTACCAAGACATTTCACACATAGGAATGGTTCTTAAGTTGCATCCATGGTTTGCTCGCGGCACTGATGTTGCCAAAGACATTGATGCATTTTTTCGGCAGAGAATGCGTTGATCTGTTTTACTGAGAATCCTCTCTTTTGATGTCAAATTGTCTGGCTGTATCTGTTGCGACGGTTTGTCCTTAAAGAAGTGTCGTTTCTACAATCCGGATGATCAAATACGCAAGCAGGGCGCAGGGCTCGATATTTATTGGGCGATCGCTTTAACTATTTAGAGGTGTCGGCGGATTAATTAAAGCTCATCTGGATTAGCAATGTAAGGCAATAAAAACCCAGCTATTAGCTGGGTTTTTATTGCCTTACTTGGTGATCTCCTAACTAGGGTCAGGAGTCACAGGAATAATTAAATCCGCTTTCGGAAAATCACTGAATGGGAATGGCCGCTGATCACTATTGAATGTTAGGTATCGTAGTATGTCATGGATGTATTTACCCAGACTATCTCCGAATTTCAGTAAATGTGCGTTTGGATTGTTGGTGAGCAAGACAAAAATACATTGCGCAATCGTCACTGCTGCCACAACCATTTGTGCTACATAAAACACCAGCCAAAAAAGCGCTACGAACAGCACACGCTGCCAACCGGTTTGCCCTTGATATTGTTCAGTCATAATATCTACCTCCCTTGATAGAGGCTACTAAGTTACTCTGTAGTTAGCATATAAGGCTGTAATCTGGCTTTTAAAGACTTTTATTTAGTAAATTTACTCAGACCTGTAATTTAGACCTTGGCGAAATTAGCTTTAGGGCATCGTTACTAGGGTCCATTGTTAGTAATGAGCGGAAGTACACAATACGTAGCTGTTGCTTTATGTCATTACTCAATTGACGACGTTGCAGGGATTCAATGAGTGCTGCTCGTTGTGCTTGATTAGCTCGGTCTACTGGCTTGCTTTGCGCATGGTACGCAACATTGCATCTAATACTCTCTGCTGATGTTCACTCGCCATGTAATGGCCCATATCCTCGAGTTCAAGAAATTCAGAATTGGCTATGCTTTCAGCGGTATGACGCCCATGTACAATTGGTATCAGTGGGTCTATTTTGCCATGGATTACAATTGTTGGCTGGGTAATGGACTTCAACTCATCAACGCGATCGCCAGAATTGGCTATTGCCCAAAACTGACGTGCAAAACCCTCGTCGTAATGACTGCGGTCATAGCCCCGTGCAGAACGGCGATACCAATCTTCTTCGGGTTGATTTGACTCCTTAGCGTAGATTGCCTTCAATGTAAGGATGCCTAGTTGAATGATTTCTTCCCTAGAGAGATCTTTTCGGTCTCTGTTTTTGATTTTTAGCGTGCCTTCTGGCAAATGCTTAGCCCCAGAAGTAGACATGATGGAAGTCAAACTCAGAACTCGATCAGGGTAGTTGCTTGCCATCAGTTGGGCGATCATACCACCCATCGAAACGCCCGCAACATGTGCTTGTTTGATTTCTAAATGATCTAATAGGCCGATGCCGTCTGCTGCCATATCACTGAGCTTATACGGAGAGTTTAGACTCATGCCTAATTTGTAGAGCAGGCCGGTAAACAAGCCCGGGGTAGACTCTTTGTAAAACTTCTCAGACAAACCAACGTCGCGATTGTCGAACCGTATTACGCGGTAGCCTGAATCAACTAAAGCTGAGACAAAGTCGTCGTCCCAATGAATCAATTGCCCGCCAAGGCCCATCACCAATAATATGGTTTGATCTTTTTTGTCGCCGAAATCTTGATAGGCAATACTGATGCCATTGCTGTGAGCAAAGTAGGTTGGGTATTCCTTAACTTGCTCGGGTTCAGTTTGGTCGTACTCGGCTTGGGCAGTGCTAGCGTTGAAGGTCAAGAAAACCAAAGCAAAAAGGAATATTCGGCGCATAGTAGTATTAAGTTTTAGTTAGTATGAATTGTGCAACGTGGAGGCATTGCGTTTGATTTATAAGTATACGTTTTAGTTGTGATCGTGTTGAGAAATATCGCCCCAGTTTGATCACTCCGCTATTGAAAATTGCTTGGATTGCCAGTTTTGTTTTATAAGCTACGGTATTTATGGCAAAATAGTTTTTTAGTCTGCACGGAAAAAGACCCCAATAGGAGGGCTGCATGCACTTAGTACAATTAAACAAACAGGTTTCGGTGTCGGACCAAATGACCGTTGATGATGTGGCAGAGGTAGTCGCTAACGGCGTTGAGCTATTGGTTTGCAATCGCCCAGACGATGAAGATGTGGGGCAAACGCCCTATTCAGAGATTAAGGCAGAGGCAGAACGCCGGGGCCTAAACACGCATTTGCTGGCGTTTTCTTCTTATCAAATCACCAATGATAATCGAGACCACTTGGTCGACTTGATTGCTACTAAACAAAAAATTCATCTGTATTGTCGCTCTGGCTCTAGGTCGCGTCGACTTTGGCAAACCGCTAACAAGATAGGCTGCGGCGGTCACGACTTTGTGCGCCGCAGTGGGCCGGACTAATTGCTTCGCTTAGATATTAAGCGGCGATAAAAACAACCACCCCAGTAAAGGCTATTGCTACCCCTAGAATTTCACCCAGCGCTGGCTCCATGAGGACTACGCCTAAGGCGGTAAGAGCGGCTAGAGACACGCTTTTTATCAGTTCTGCGCGGCCCATCTCTTGATAGTGGGGTTGATAGACCACCACTAAAATACCCGTCAGTACCATCACAAATCCTGAGTACTTCCAGCAGTCTATGCGTTCACCTAGAATTCACTCATTTCTATTATTTTGTCGTTAGCGCACGGCGTTGGTTAGGCGTTGTGGGTGCCGTGATTGGGATGCTAACGCGCAATAAGGTCATTTTTTATTGTGATAACGATTTATACTGAATTTAATTACAGAAAATTGTGATTTGATTGATAGCGTAGAGAGTTCAGATGAAATTACTTTACTGTTAGTTGTTTCCCCAATGGGGCTATGTATGGGGCCATGCGCTTGTTTCCAGATTCCTTGTTAAATTAATTTAAGTAATAATTAGTGGCTTATTTGAGCCTTTAGAATATGTCCCGATTCCTTTCAGAAATAAGAGCGCTGATGAAATTAGCGCTACCTGTTGCATTGGCACAATTAGCCTTAGTGGGGATGACCGCGACCGATGTATTGATCGCAGGGAATGCCAGTACGGTTGATTTGGCAGGCATGAACTTAGGTGCCAATACCTGGAATATGATTATCATGTTTTTTATGGGTATTGGTTTTGCTACCCAACCTTTGGTGGCTAAACGTTTTGGCGCTAAAGATCAGGCTGGGGTAAAACATCAGTTGCATCAGTCTATTTGGATGTGCTTGGCATTGGGGGTGGTCGCCACGGTGATGGTTTGGTTTGCCGCTTGGTTGTTGTTGCTCTTGGAGTTTCAACAAGAGATGCTGTCCATCGCCTACCAATATTTATTAACCATATCCTTATGCGCGATCCCTATGGTGCTGATACCGGCGGTGCGTGGCACGCTTGAGGGCTTAAGTCTGCCTCGCCCGGTATTTTGGATTAATTTTGTGGCATTCCTCGCCAATATTCCCTTGGACTATGTTTTAGTGAATGGTCTTTATGGCTTTCCCAAGTTGGGTGGGGTTGGTTGCGCCTGGGCAACCGTCGTGCTTATTTGGACAATGGTACTACTAAACCTTTTGGTACTGCGATCGCATAAACATATTCGCGAATTAAAATTACTAGATGGGTTTCAAAAACCCAATAGACAAAGCATTAGAGCAACTTTGAAATTGGGTTTTCCGATTGGGGTTTCGATTGTTATCGAGTTAAGTATGTTCTGTGGCGCCGGAATAATGATCGCGACTTTTGGGCCCATTCAAGCCAGTGCACATTCTGTTGCAATCACCATCGCGTCTATGTCGTTTATGTTGTACATGGGGCTAGCGCAAGGGGTCACCATACGGGCATCTCAACTATTAGGTGGGCAATTGCCTGTGGCGGCCTGGTATACCGTTAAATCGGGTACTGCGTTTAATGTCATGGTTTCAATTCTAATCTGTGTATTTTTTCTTATTTTCAATGAGCGCTTAGTCCATTTATTCAGTAACGATCCAGACGTAATCGCGCTGGCAATTGTGCTTGTGTATTTTGGCGTCGCGTTTCAAATCGCTGATTCATTACAGGTTGCGGTGATTGGCGCTTTGCGCGCTTATCACGACACATCAAGTCCGCCACGCTATCAGTTTTTTGCGTTCTGGGTGGTAGGGCTGCCGATGGGCGTCGGTCTAGCATTCTATGGATGGTGGCCGGGTTTAGAGGGCGCTAAGGGCTTTTGGATGGGAATGGTCAGCAGTCTATTTTTGGTGGGTGTGCTGCTATTGAAACGCTTGTTCAACATGGTGGGTGACTTATCGGATGAAGATCTTAATCCATCCAAGCTTAGGCTTGATGGATGATTTTCAGTTTGAGAGTAAAGTAACTTCGCAATACCCGCTCAATGATCAACGCTTTTAGCGAGTTTTGCTCTCTATTTGGTAACGTTTGTCCAACTAAACCTAGGTTTATCGATTATTTCCTGAGCTATCTAGGTTAAAGCATAAGGCTTGCGATCAACCGCAAGCGCAACCATAAGAAAGCCTGAGTACGATCACTCACTCAGGCTTTTTGGTTTTCAAGCTAGGCGGTTTAGTTAGCTAGTTTTACAGCCACCCAAGCATCTACTTTGGATTCCACAATATTCAAAGGTAGCGGGCCGTACTTAATGATTTCGTCATGAAATTCACGAATATCAAATTTATCACCTAGCGCTTTCTTGGAATCTTCACGCAATTTCCAAATTTTCAACATGCCTATTTTATAAGCAGTTGCCTGAGACGGCATAACAATATGTCGTTCTACCATTTTGACACCATCTGAAATTGCATTCGGTGTGTTGTCACTGTAGTAGGCTATACCCTGTTCACGAGTCCACTTTTTAGAATGGATGCCAGTGTCCACAACTAGACGGCAAGCACGCCAAAGCTCCATCGCCAAGCGTCCAAAATCTGAGTAAGGGTCAGTATAGAAACCAAAATCTTTGGGTAACATCTCAGAATATAAGCCCCAGCCTTCGGTGTACGCGGTATAGCCTCCAAATTTTCTGAACTTTGGAATGTCCTTAAGTTCTTGCTGAATAGCGAGCTGCATATGATGGCCTGGAATGCCTTCGTGGTAGGCCAAGGCTGCCATCTGATAAGTCGGCATGGCTTGCATATCGTACAAGTTTGCATAATACAGGCCAGGGCGTGTTCCATCTTCAGAAGGGCGTTGGTAAAAAGCTTTGCCTGCTGATTGCTCACGAAAAGCCTCTACGGCTTTCACCTTAATGTCGGCAACCGGTTTGGTGATGAACATTTCGTCCAAGCTGCCTTTCATTGTTTCAATTAATTGAGTTGCTTCACTAAGGTATCGTGCTTTTCCTTCTGCTGTGCCGGGGTAGTAAAACTGCGGGTCGTCACGCATAAACTGCATGAACGCAGCAAGGTCACCGTCAAAGCCAACCTTGTCTTTGATCTCACGCATTTCATCGTGAATTCGATTAACTTCGTCTAAGCCTATTTGGTGGATTTGCTTAGAGGTCAAATCCGTAGTTGTGGTACGAGCTAACGCAACATCATAGTATTCGGCGCCATTTTTCCACTTCCAAATTCCGTCGTCGGTGGTGGCCAATGTTTGCAGTTCAGTAAGATAAGCTACTAAGCTTTGGTAGGCGGGCTTGTATGAATTTAATAGGGCTTGCTTAGCAGACTCAAGTAGAGCCGCTTTCTTTTCAGGGGTAAGTCCAGCATCTGCTTCAAGCTTGTCCAACTTGCCAGAAAAATCAGCCATGATTGGGTTTGCATCGCCTTCATCAAAAGGCGCACCAGTAATCAAGTTCTTGCTATCGCGAATGATATGAGGGAACACAAATTTAGGAGGGATAATGCCTGCTTCGGCTCTTGCTTTCAGACCAGCAATCAGCTGATTAAAATACACTGGTAGATTGTTTAATCGCGCAATATAGGATTCTGCATCTTCAATTTCACTAACCCTATGTTGGTTGATCAGTAAGCTTGGGACCCCAGAATGAGTGCCAAACATTTGATTGACAGGGTAGTTGTACAGACGCCATTTGAAATCGGCGATATCCTCTTCTAAGGATTGCTTGAACAGGTCGTAACTGAGTGTTGTAGGCTCGTCCAACTGGCTCACATCGATCGCTACAAGCTCTGCAAGGTAGGACTTACTGAGCCGCAGTGATTCTTGATCGAATTCCTCACTCAAGTCATCCCATTTATCCATGTTAGTGCTACGCCCAAGGAAGGTTTGTGCTTCGGGGCTTCTGGCCACTGATTCTTCGAATGATCTTTCGAACAGATCTTTTGCTTTTAGGATTTCAGAAACGGCTGCCGCTTGTTCTGCGGTCGCTGTAGTCGCCGGCGCGACACTTGTGTTGCTTTGTTCACCGCAGGCGGCGATCATCAAAAGCGTAGATAATGCGAACAATAGGTGGGTTTTTTTAAATAGCATAAGCGTTTTTCCTAAAAGTAGAGGCGTGTAGGTAACCTTAGATAAGCCAGATCAAAAATTTAATTAATAGCCAGACTAATCCAGCTATTATGAGCAGTAGGCTGCTGTTAACCGTATATTTGAGAAGTTTATAGGCAAGTAAATTTGTTTCTTTGAGACGCTTACTCTTCTCTAAAAATGGCACCGTGCTGCTGAATAAGCGGTTAGCAAAGCCTTTTTTATCTTCATCGGTATTGGGCACCACGGTAGCGCGCATCAGCCATTTGTAGGGATAGTTCAGTATATGACCAAACCAAGACATTGGACGGTCGATGTCACACATCAATATTAAACGCGGTTTATCTGCATCGTTATGCGCGTAGTGCAAAAAGGTTACATCGAATAGAAGCGGTTCGCCGTCACGCCAGGAATATCGTTGATCGTCGATGCTGATATAACAATCGTCGTGATTAGGTGTATCCAGACCTAAGTGATAACGTAAAGAACATGCTACCGGGTCTAGGTGGCGAGTCAATTGACCGCCTGGCGGGAGTATTGAAAACATAGCGCCATTGACCGTTGGCATCTTGCTTAGTAGTGCCACTGTTTTAGGGCATGTTCGTATAGCTGACTGGTGCGTATAGCCGTACCAGTTAACGTAGAACTTGGTCCAGCCATACTTGTAGAAAGTGCGAAATCCAATGTCGTAGTAAGACGGCGAGTCTGGGTCGGTAATGGAATCAAAACCGCCGTCGGCCATTAAAGCCATGGCTTCTTCGCGAATCATCTCCCAGTTTTCATGTATCTCGGCGAGCTCCGGAAATTCCTTGATGTCCATAATTGCAGGACGTGCTCGCGGCTTAGTAAATAAATACAGAATGCAGTTAAATGGCGTAAATATCGGCCAGCCCTTGCGGATATACTCGCCAAAACTAGCCCAGCGTGCATTACCACGTACTGAATATGCGTAGGTCATAGAGCCAATGCAGAAAGTGACTACAGCAAGCATTATTAAGTTGGTCATGAGATAAGTGTATGAATAATTTTTTAAAACGATAAAAAGGGCGCTAGTCGAACTAGCAAATGCTTTTACTGCGTAATGAAACGGACCTTAGTAATGTCGAAACCGGGCAAGAAAAACAGTCAGTATTATATACCTAAATACGTTAGATTCCCGTTAATTGCGGATACAAATGGACGTCGTTTTTAGCCTAAGATATTTCGATGACTAAGGCATTAGCTTGTTTTTCTGAATAACAAATCGGTAAAGATTGGGCGATCCTTAGCAGCAAAGAGCCTAATTAATTGCATATCTACCGCGCTTATTGTTTAATTTATGTAGCAGTACCGCAAATTTCAACGACAGATCATCGGCAGTAATTGCCCTGTAATCCATGCAAATTCCACTGAATTTTAAGCCTCTTTCTGATCAACAAATGTTGCAGGAATCTGAACAGTTTTACCACAATATCAAACGACGCAGAACCGTTCGTGATTTTTCTGAGCAGCCAGTGGACCGGGCGATAATTGAAAATGCAGTGCGCGCAGCTGGAACAGCCCCAAGTGGTGCGCATAAGCAGCCATGGCACTTTGTCATAATTGCTAATCCTGATGTTAAAAAAATAGTTCGTATCGCGGCAGAAACCGAAGAACGAGAATTTTATGAAGGAAAAGCGCCACAAGCATGGTTAGACGATCTAAAAGTATTTGAGACTAATGCGCAAAAACCTTTTCTTGAAACCGCGCCCTATTTAATTGCTGTTTTCCTTGAACGTAATACGGTTGACGCTGACGGCACAAAGCATAAAAATTACTATATGCCTGAGTCGGTCGGTATTGCTACGGGTATGTTGCTAACCGCGCTACATACGTCGGGTTTGGCGACTTTGACTCATACTCCCAGTCCAATGAAATTCCTGAATGAAATACTGGGTCGGCCCAGTAACGAAAAACCGTATATGTTGATCGTTACTGGTCATCCAGCACAAGACGCGACAGTCCCTGATATAACGCGTAAACCATTTAATCAAATCGCCAGCCTTTTTTATTAATGTACTTAGTCTTGATACCAAGCCTAAAATTTAGAGCTCGACAATTAAGCCTTGTTCCGGCGCAATACGGCCATCGCAAACATCAGGGTAGATATCTGATAGGCCCTGAATACCATCGATTGTCTTCATCTGTAGCCAAGTTCGGCTCTTTAGCGCTGTTCGATTGATAAACTGGGAAGAACGAGTCTGAAAACCTTCTGCGCCCCAGTCCTGCATCCGCTTTTGGATATGACTAGGCGCAAAAAACATCTCGCTGCGCTCACTAATAATGCCTTCAGCCGCACCGGCTTCGTCCCAATGGGTTAGACCCACATTGGAGCAAAAATGCATATTGTCGCCAAGCAGAGTATGTAGTTTGCCCAGCACTTGGGCATTGGCGGACATGTCGACAATGGCCGTTTTTTTAGTTGTGTCAATTTGGTCGAGCTGTTGGTAACTCAATACTGTGTCGTACAGGCCAAGCTTTTTAACTAGTTCAACATTGCGCTGTGACGTAATGCCGACTATTTTCGGTGCACTTTGGTCTTCGTCCAGTGCGTAGGCTAAACCGATGCTGGTTTTGCTCGATGCACTAACAATGATCACCTGTTCGGCGTCGTACCAAGCGTTGTCCTGTAGCATGTCATGCAAGCAGAATGAAGTGACGTACAAAGGGTAGAGCAACATGCGATCTTGATCCATGCTGGACTCATAACCGGGTTCGGCTGTCACACGACGATAAACGTTATAGCCTGGCGGTAGCTCTGCACGGTGTGCAGCACCGTCAAATAAAGTGGTTTGGCCGACTTTAATTGGCGTGATTGTCACCTCGCTGGCGGGCGGGAAATAACCAAATAAGCGTTCGCCAACTGGTATCTCGCTTGATTTAGATTCAACCACAGTCGCAAAGCCCCACACTGGGATTACTCCCCAGGCGTGAGAATTATCGCCACTGGCTGGAAAGAACTGCCAATAGCTCAATCGCTCGCCCATCATCGCGTAGGTGATGTTATTGGCAGTGAAAGAGAAGTTATTTACGGTCAGTCGGACTTCGCCATCGTTGATAGGCGTGGCGTTGAATTCAACTAATTGCGTTTTCGCAAAGTTATCTTTGCGGACTTGAAATTCGATCATTGTGATACCTAAGGGTTGTTGTCTCGTTTTTGACTTGGCTAGTTCAGGAGAAGTTTAAGCTTGCTTGGCTTGCGCATCCAACTCAGCAATAAACTGCTGAGCCTTCGCCATTGCGGGCATTCCAAATTCTTTAAACTTAGCCAAAATCTGCATTTTTTGCTGGTCTGACTGATCGACCGAAGCAATCAGAGAAGTAAAGGCGTCTAGCCTATTAGATGCAATCCATTCACGCAAGCCCGGCTCTTGTGACCAATTGTATTGATTGAGCATTTGCCCAGCAGTGGCACGCAACCAGTCGGTGTCATGGTTAGGTAGCGTGACTAAAGTACAAAGCAAATTTTTCTTAGCAATTTGTTCAGGCGTGTCATCCGGATAAGTGACCTCGATGTGGGCGATAAATGCAGCGCTAAATACGGGCTGTACGGTACGCACCGTTTGCACGGTTATGGTGTTGCCGTCAAACACTGTGACCGGTGGGCGTGGGGGAACCGCGCTGGCTGAACAATCGATGTGGATAATCTTTTCGTTGGTTGGGATTGTGCCGTTTTCAAGAATGATCTGATTTTTTTCAATACTCGTAACACGCCCCATGCGAACTACGTTTTTAATCCGTCGCAGTTGTTCAATCTCCTTTTTGCTAATGGTTGCACCGTGAAACATTTTCGGTTTTACCGATTGATCAATTCGTAATAGGGCACCAATATCTTCTAAACGCTCGAATAAATCCTCAATTGAATCAGCGTTTGCTAAGGCTTCTAGTTGGCGAGCCTGTGTGCCTACCGAATGTTCGAAGAATTCAGCCGAGCTTTGGGCATTTTTGCGATCAAACAACCAGGCGTCACGCGGCATGATCCAGCGAATGTCATCTGGATCAATATGGTTTTCTAGTAGCCATATGCAAGCATCAATACCGGTCTTGCCGCCCCCGACCACAACGTAGCCTTCGCGTGGGGTTTTTAGCAAGGGCAGATCATTGAGTGGCACTATCTCGATTCCTGGCGCAACTTCAAACGCCAATTTGTGGGTAGAGGGCACGGACGTGTTGAAGTAGGTACCGTCGACCACTTTTTTATTGACTGTTACTTGGTACTGCTTATCTGAAAGGATGGAATGGAAGTTGCCATCACCAGTGTATTCACACATGGAAAAGTACTGTACTCGCCCAGAAGGCAAGAATGTATTGCGCATGACTTGATCAAAATAACCCATTACTTCGGACCCGCTAGCGAGCTCTTGCAAACCTTCGTTCGGACCTACCTTGGCGATCGCGCCCGAGCTTAGTTCAAGTGAACTTACCCCATAGAAGGTAGACGGCTGATGCAGGGTTACGAATGAATAGGCGTCATTCCAGTGGCCACCTGGCTTGTGATGCTTGTCGATAATCATGATGTTGGCGTCTGTTTCGCTCAATAGCACATCGGCAAACGCCATGCCGACAGCGCCGCTGCCAATAATTAAATAATCGGTTTCAAGTTGAATGCTCATCAAAATCTCCAAGTAATTTTAAAGTTTCTTAAATAGGTTGTTATATAACACTGTTATAGAATAAAATAACAGTGTTATGGTTGTCAATAAAAAAAGTCGAAAATCTAAAGATACCCGAGTTCGGATTCTAAGGTCTGCGTCAGAGTTATTTTTGCAAGGTGGCTTGCCAGCTCTCAGCGTACGCGCTATTGCCAATCGAGCGGGTCTTTCAACGATCGGTATATATAGCCATTTTGATGGTAAACAGGGCATTTTGGATACCTTGTATATCGACGCGTTTGAACGGGTCGCGTTGGCGATGGACGTGTCAACTATTGATGCTAGTCCGGTGCTCAAAATCATCGCATCTGCGCAAGCATATTTACTTGTTGCAGACACTTATCCTGCCCATTATCGTCTAATTTTTGGAGAGGCTGATGAAGGCTATCAGCCGTCTATTGCGGCCGTTGAGGTTGCTCAACGGGCATTCTCATTGCTTATCGAAGGGGCGGGAAGTTTGTTGGCCGCAGACGCGACTCTATCGCAAAAACAGAAGTTGGCACTGGAGATTTGGGCCATTGTGCATGGTTATGTTGGCCTTAAAAACCATCAGGTATCGAAGTCTGTGCCTGGCGTCGACTGGAACCTGCTGGCGATCTCAGCACTTGAGACACACTTAAGCAATCTGGCTAAATGATTAGGACGAAGCGATTAAAAACTCAAGTCAGAGGGCAGCAATACCACCCTAGCGATAAATCATAACAATATTGCGATGGATGACTAGCCTGGCGATCCCTTGTTTGTATTTAACGCCCGTGTTGCTGGGTTGACGTATTTCGTCATGTAACTGGCAAGATCGATCTTGATACTCGGTGCTAGCATGTACAAGCCGATAATATTTGCGATGGCCATAGAGAAAAACATCGAATCAGATATATCGATGACGGAGTTAAGGCTGATAGACGCACCAATAACCGTGAAAGAGCAGAATATAAGCTTATACAGTAAATCCATAATGGGGCTGTTGCCGACCAGATAACTCCAGGCGACTGAACCGTAATAGGCCCAAGAAACCATGGTTGAGATAGCAAACATTAATACTGCGAAACTGAGCAGATACGGAAACCACCAGATCACACTTTCAAAAGCACGAGACGTCATAGCTACACCGTCAATACCTTCGACGCCCACATAGGCGCCAGTGATAACAATGACCAAAGCGGTAATGGTGCAAATTACCACTGTGTCGACGAAGGGCTCAATTAAGGCGACAAATCCTTCGCGGATGGGTTCTCGCGTAGATGCTGTCGCGTGTGCAATAGCGGCGGCGCCCACGCCAGATTCATTAGAGAAGGTGGCGCGTTTAAAGCCCTGAACCATTACCCCAATGATACCGCCTGTGACCCCGGTAGGATTAAACGCTCCGGCAAAGATCAGAGCAAAGGCATTTGGTATTTTTTCAAAATTTGCGATCAAAATAAACAGCGCCGCGCTGAGGTAAAGGCCCGCCATCAAAGGAACAACCCGTGACGTGACCTGGGCGATGGTTTTAATCCCGCCAATGATTATTACACCGATTACAACCGCCAGAATCAATCCAAATAACCAGCCCTTGTCTGCCCAAAAACTGGCGTCTCCGCCCATCACGTAAGCAAATTGAGAATAAGCTTGATTTGATTGCAGCATATTGCTGCCACACAAAGAGGCTATACAGCAGCAAATTGCAAAGAACATGGCCAGAAATCGACCTAAGCGATGATGACCGAGTTCGGCTAGGCCAGAACTCAAATAATACATCGGGCCACCCAGCACCTTACCCTCGGGCGTGATCTTTCTGTATTTAACCCCCAGCGAGCACTCTAAAAATTTGGTCGACATGCCAAGTAAACCTGCGATCATCATCCAGAAAGTCGCGCCTGGGCCACCAATCGAGACCGCAATCGCTACTCCGGCGATATTGCCAAGGCCTACAGTGCCAGACAAGGCGGTCGTCAATGCTTGGAAGTGAGTTACTTCACCTGGGTCGCTGGGGTCCGAAAAGTCACCTCTTAGGACTCTAAATGAATGTCTAAAACCACGCAGACTTATGAATTTAAAATAGACAGTGAAGGCAGTTGCAGCTACTAGTAACCAAACAACGATAAGGGGTACAGCAGTGCCCGCTATAGGAATCGAAAAGAAAATTATACTGATAAACAAATCGGCGATTGGTTTAAGCAGTTGGTCTATACGTTGATCGATAGACAGATCGCTGGCCATCGCAGACTGAATACTACTAACGGCAAAAAGTAATGACCGTAAGAAGAACTTAAGCAGCGATTGAATCTTCATAGAGTATCAAGCTGCTCTTGCGTCGGCCAATGCCCTGATTACCGTGGCACGTGTATCCTTAGGGTCGATGACAGCATCAATTTCTAAAACGCTTGCCACTTCGCTTGCTTGGCCGCGTTGGTAGGCTTGCGCGAGAAGTTTGTCATACAGTGCTTGCTTGGTTTCTTCATCTTGCGCGGCATCTAGTTCTCGGCTAAAGCCAAGCTTGACTCCGCCCTCTAAGCCCATGGGCCCAAATTCGCCGCTTGGCCAGGCGGCGGTGTAATCGGGTCGACTAGTGCTACCACCGAGTAAGGCTTGCGCACCTAGGCCGTAGCATTTGCGTATCACAATCGCTACCAGAGGCACTTTCAATTGCGCGCCCGCAGTGAATAATTTGGCCAATCTTCGTACCGCACCTAGTTTTTCATGCGCGGGGCCGACCATAAAGCCAGGCGTATCACATAGCGACAATAGGGGTATTCCAAACTCACTGCATAGGTTTAGAAAATCAGCGGCCTTCTCGCCGGCGTCGACATCTATGGCACCGCCCAAAATATTACAGTCGCTGGCAATCAATCCGACGGGTCTCCCCTCTAAGCGAATGAACCCGGTAACGATGGCGCCGCCGTAATTTGATTTGAGCTCTATAAACGAGTTGCGATCAGCCAAGCTATTGATAATATCTCGAATCTGATACGTGAATAATCGGTTATCAGGAAGATGTTCACGCATGGCGTCTTGGTCGCAGCTAAGCCAATCTTGTTTGCTACCCTGGAACATACCCAATACTTGCTTGGCAATTTCTGTCGCGTGCGCTTCATCGTCAGCAACGATATCAACCACGCCGTTTTCGGTCTGTACATCAATTGGGCCAATCTCTGTTGGTTTGACATTGCCTAAACCACCGCCAGCAATCATTGCCGGGCCGGCCATGCCGATCCAAGATTTTTGAGTAGCGATGGTTATATCTGCAGCTCCAAAAAGGGCTGCGTTCCCTGCAAAATTATAGCCGTTAGCTACCGCAATTCTGGGCGACTTGCCCGCCAGTGCTGCCCAGCTACCGAATGATTCGCATTGTAAGCCGGAATTTACGGTGGTGATGTCTGTATCGCCAGGTCGACCACCACCGCCTTCGCTATACATGATTACTGGAACGCCCTGTCGCTCAGCAACTGCTAGAATGCGGTCCAACTTAGCATGGTGAAAATAACCTTGGGTTCCAGCTAAAACTGAATAGTCGTTAATGATAACGGCTGCTTTACTTCTGTTTGGCCCATATAAATCAGCGTTTATTGTGGCAAGCCCGGTGAGAATACCATCGGCTGCGGTGGTAGATTGAAGCTCTTCATAATCTTTGCGCTGGCGTTGCGCCGCTACCGCAAACTGACCGTATTCAATAAAGCTGTCTGTATCGCATAGGTCGTTTAAGTTTTCGCGTGCGGTACGATAGCCTTTAGCAACACGCTTGTCGCGGGCCTGCGCTCGGGCTGTATCGAGCGTCTTGCGTTTGCGCTGATCAACACTTGCAAGTGCTTTGCTGGGCGTGTTTAGATCGGTGGATGAATTGTTTGCTAAGGCCGGTTTTTGTATTTTAGTAGAATTCCCAAGCGATGGGTTTTCTTGCTCCAATAGCTCCACCAAGGGCGCACCTTTCTCGACATTGTCCGTGGCTGCTATCAATATTTTGCTAACCTGGCCGCTTACAGAGGCTTTGATGTTGGAATGCACCTTCATCACTTCGATAACTAATAGAGTGTCGCCAGCACTGACCAAGCTTCCTTCTTCGACAAGTACAGCAACAACTGAACCTAACATAGGGGCGCGAACTACAATTGGATTAGACATGAGGTTTACTGAATTTTTGTTGAGGTATTTGGGGATTGTTGTTGAGGTATTTGGCGATTATTGCTTTGCAGAGATGCGTAACAACTTGCCTTCTTTTCCATCTGTCAAAATGTAGAGAGCACCATCAGGGCCAGTTCGAATATCCCTCATTCGCTGATCGAGTTCGGGGAAAATTCGTTGTTCTGAAACAACCCTATTTTGGTCTAAGTCTATATGCCGCACCGATTTTTGTGCGAGCGAGACAGCAAACAAATCGCCTTGCCATTCTGGGAATTGATTGCCAGTATAATAGGTCATGCCCGCTGGGGCGATTGACGGTGTCCAGTCTACCAGTGGCTGCTGCATGCCAGGGTACTGCGTAAAGGGCGTAATGCTGGCAAAGTTATAATCTATGCCGCGGGTAATGACTGGCCAGCCATAGTTAAGGCCGGGCTGAATGATATTCACTTCGTCGCCACCCTGTGGGCCATGTTCATTGCTAAATATGGTGCCATCAGGGGCCGCAACTATGGCTTGCATGTTGCGATGACCCATTGACCATATTTCAGGCTGTGCTTCGGGGTCGTTCACCCATGGGTTATCTTCAGGCACTTCACCGTTTGGCAGTATGCGAATAATTTTGCCAAGATGGTTATCAAGTCTTTGCGCTTGCTCACGATAATTGAAGCCGTCACCGACGGTTAACAAAAGTGAACTATCTTGCAACTGAACTATTCGCCCAGAATAGTGGTGCGGCGTGCGTTTCAGAGGCGAAGCAGTAAACAGTACCTGTAAATCTAGTAAACGGTTACCCTCTAACTTAGCGCTCACTAGGCGCGTAGCGTTGCCCCTTGAATCACCGTACGAAAAGGACAAATAGAGTCGCTGGTTACGCGCAAAATCGTGGTCTATGATAACGTCCATTAAGCCACCCTGACCTTCAAAATAGACGTCAGGCACACCTTCAATCGCGTGTTCGTTTAATTGCCCATCGTGTACGCGGCGCAGTTTGCCTCCGAGTTCGGTTATAAGCATGTCCCCGTTTGGTAAAAAGGCTAATGACCATGGAGAATCAATGCCGCTAAGCAAAGTATCAATTTGGTAGCTAGGTGACTCAGCGTGTGTTTTGGCGATGCCGAACAAAAGTAAGGCCGACAAAGCCAGGCAGGCTATTTTTGAATTAAACATTTTCATCGACCTCTTGCTTGGATTGGTCTCGCTTGGGCTTGGTAAGTTGTGCAAAAATAAACCCTCCCATCGCGCCTGCCAAGCCTTGAGTGAACATACCTTCTATGGTTCTGGCTCCTGCGATCGGCATCAGCTGTAAAAATTGCTCGATTAATAACAATGTTGCTGTGTAGCTTAGACCGCCGGCTACGGTATACCAGCTCAGACGACTACCGCCGAGATAGCGCTTTGCAACTGCGGCTATAATAAAACCGATTAAAAAGCACAGGCTAATGATCATCCCTAAAAACTTAAGAGAAGCCAAATCACCGAAGGTCATTGTCAGACGCATAGTGGTTGGTATCTCCAATCCTAATTCTCTTAAGCCTGCAACCACAAACTGAGTTGAGAACATCGACGCAATAATTGATGCGGCCAGGGCACTAATAATAAAAGCAATTAAGTAACGAAGTTTGTTGTTCATGGGTTCTAGTTTTCAGGAAAAGTCGGTGGAAATTGAAATCAGTATTTGTTTTCTCTAGTTTATCAGCAGTCGCAATGGGATGCTAAGAATGCTTTTGATGTTGAGTTAAGATTGCTGGATTAATGGTAACTATATTCTGGGGGGTGTGAAAGATCAATTGGACGATGTGACTCTGAGTTGGCGCAACACAGTTTCTGTAAACAGGTGACAATGATGACGATATGGTAGAGGAGCCGAGTGATAATTTCCCGTTTAGGGCCAATCCAGAGCAACTCGATAGTGATGAAATTGGGTTCGCATGCGAAGAGAGCGAGACATTTTGTACAGTTATTCGCGGGTTAAATGATGATTTCTGATCGTTTGCCTATTAAGTCACTGGAGAAATATCAAACATCGTTTGACAAACAATAACCAATGTTTACACTCTTTTATATGGATGCATCGGTAAAAATATTAGTCGCAGATGAACTCGAATTGGTCGCAAAAGGACTGCAAGAACTATTTTCGGGCTCTTGCTTAGATATTGTTGCTTACGCACAAAATGGCAAGCATGTTATTAAATGGTTGGATGAAAATACCGCTGATGTCGTTCTAATTGATATTAGCCTTCCAGAGATGGATGGTATTGATACCACCCGTGCTATACATCGAAAAAACCCTAAGCAGCTGTTAATCGCACACTCTTCTCTTAACTCAATTGAGTACATCAACAGTATGTTAATAGAAGGTTGCAGTGGTTATATATTGAAAGACTCTGCTCTTGAGGACTTTGAAACTGCAATTAGCGAATGCAAGACCGGTAGACAGTACCTCAGTCCGCAAGCTGCCAAGGTGGTTGAAGATGGCTATAGCTATACAAATAAACGAATGGACGGGAAATATATCGGCCTGACCGCGCGCGAGAGAGAAGTGATTCGACGGATTGCGCTGGAGCAGACTAATCAGGAAATTGCTGATGCGCTTTATCTAAGCATTGAGACAATTAGAACCTATCGCAAGAGTTTGATGACCAAGCTGGACGTTAAAACTGCCGGGGGTTTAATCAAATACGCGATCGATAGGCGCTGGGTCTAAATGACTGAGGCTTTGATCTTCTAGCCAACCCCATGTTACGCGGCGCAAATTGCGCGCTGGATGTTAGAAGATGTAGGCGCCGATTATGTGCAAGAGATTATCGAATATGGTCCGCAGATGAAGTCAGCGGATTGACTGCTTTTACCTCTGAGCGTAAGGTGCATTTTTAAATCTCTAATTAAGGTGCTCCATGTTAAGAATAATCTTCGTTGTGTTGTGTGGCCTAATGTTTATTTCTTCCTGTACGACGGCTAATACAACGGCGAGTGGTACTGCAGAAGAAATTGCAGCCACTAATCTACACAAGGTCGTGAAACGAGCAGGCGCTCCGCTTTTCGAGGGGATGAGTGAATTCACTCATCCGATCACAACGTCAGACCCCTATGTACAGAGATACTTTGACCAGGGGATGGTATTGGCCTTTGGTTTTAATCATGCTGAATCGGTGCGGGCTTTTAAAGCCGCTCAAGTTTTAGACCCCGGTTGCGCGATGTGTTACTGGGGCGAGGCATTAGCCATTGGACCAAACATAAATGTAACCGCCAAGGGCAAGGCGATTATGATGCCGCCCGAGCGGATTGCTGCGTATGCCGCCATTCAAAAGGCCATCGCATTGAAAGAGTCGGTGAGTGCGGTTGAGAGAGATTACATCGACGCTCTTGCTGCGCGCTACAACGGCGACATTGACAGTGCCCGTGGGCCACTCGATTTAGCCTATGCGCTGAAAATGAAGGCCCTAGCAGAAAAATATCCAGACGACGACGATGCCGCAGCGATCTTTGCCGAAGCCTTAATGAACACCATGCCTTGGGATTATTGGTCGGGCGACGGTAGCCCCAAGCAAAACACGGTTTTGGTGATCAACTCTTTAGAAAAAATCATGGAGAGAAGCCCGAAACACCCATTAGCTTTGCACCTTTATATTCATGCTGTTGAAGCCTCGAGTAATCCAGGGCGAGCCGAAACTGCCGCCGACACCTTGGCGGATTTAGTGCCCGGGTCTGGCCATCTCGTACATATGCCTTCACATATCTATTGGAGAATAGGGCGCTACCATGATGCTTCTGAAGCGAATGTTCGAGCGGCTAAAGTGGATGAAAACTATATTGCAGCCTGTAATGCTCAAGGCTTTTACCCTGCATTGTATTATCCACACAATATACATTTTCTTTGGGCTGCCTCGTCAATGGAGGGCCGTAGCGCGGTGTCGATTGAGGCGGCTCGTAAAGTCGCCGCTAATATCCGTTTAGAACAGATTGAGCAGTTTCCGACTATTGAGTTTTTCCATACCATTCCATTGTTGGCGCTAACCCAATTCGCTAAGTGGGACGAGGTTTTGGCAGAACCGCAACCGGCAGCGTCCTTAGAGTTTTCAAATGCTATATGGCGTTATGCGCGTGGAGTCGCTTTGGCTCGTCAAGGTAAAGTTGAGTTGGCTATTGCGGAGAGAAAGGCGCTACAGCCGCTATTGCAAACCGATAAAATTCTATTGTTAGACGGCAACGATTACCCCGCCAGTATCGTGCTAAGCATTGCTAATCAACTATTGTCTGGAGAGATTGCAATGGCAGGTGCTGATCATGGGTCAGCCGTTGCAGCCTTTGAAAAAGCCGTGATGGCGCAAGACAGCCTACCTTATACCGAGCCGCCTTTCTGGTACTACCCAACCCGCCAATCGTTAGGCGAGGCGTTATTCAAACGCGGAGCTAATGGCGCTGCTGAGGCAGTCTACAAAGAGGACTTGCAGCGATACCCACGCAATGGTTGGTCAATGTATGGTTTGATTCAAAGCCTAGAGGCACAAGGTAAGGCGGATGAGGCTGCCAAGGTTAGAGCTAAATTTGACAATGTCTGGTCTAGGTCTGACGTTACTCTGAGTGGTTCTAGGCTTTAGCTAATATGAACAACAACGTACTACTGAGGTTCCAATACAGAACGGAGGTGGCATAAATAAAACGTATCCCGACGTCATCTGGTTAAACGAATAGGCCTAATTTCTGACATTAGCGCGATGCCGCTTGGGTCG
>CAWUWF010000215.1:0-11767 GCA_963925935.1 uncultured Arenicella sp.
AGTGCTAATAGGGTACCACCGATAACATATTCCATAAATTGACTCCAAATATGTATGCATAATAATGTGACGACTACCGCTGCGCCATTGGCTACACCAAGCAATTGCAAGATCAAGGCGCCGCCAGCTTCATAGGCGCCGAAACTCATAAAGCTTGGAATCGGCAAACTTGCGCCAACCTCACCTCCGATTAAACCGCTCACCACTTGCTCTACCGGTAAGGATGCCAAATCAGGGAAATTCGGTACTGACACTGCCCTGAATAATAGATAAAACCCAAAATACTTCAACAGCCGAATGACAATTGAAAGCGCTAACACTTGGCCAGTCTTACCAGCCTCACGAACCGCAGTAATACTATTGCCAAAGTCTTCAATCAACTTTATTAGCTTAGCCGCGCGGCTGCCTTGATCCAGATCAGGTAAATATTTCGCACTAAGCCATCTTGCAAAAATCGGGGTGATCACAAACAGTCCTACGATCGCAATAGCAGAAATCACAAATGCCATAAGCAGAGCACCCAGAGCCCAACCCTCTATGCTTCCGCCGCTAAGTTGTTTGGCCATGATCAACAGAACAACAAACAACAAGGCCACAAAATCAAAAGCCACGCTGATGGTCAGAGAGCTAACACAATGTTGCAACTTAACCCCGTAACCGCGGTTCAGAAGACCCACGTAACCCAATTCGCCTATTCGAGCTGGCAACATATCGACCATCATATTGCGAATGCCTGTCACTAAAGACATCTGCCTGAAACTCGGCACTGTCTGTTCGCCACTCATGGCTAATAACAAACGGTATCGGTATGCACGAATAAATAGCGTTATTAAATATAGAACTAAAACAGTAAAAACCAGCTCAATCGACGTATTTTGCATCGCTGAAAGAACGCTCGGTCTTTGTTGGTCATCGAGTCCTGATGTCACCATTTTTAACAGTAAAGCTAAGATTGCAAATGACACGCCGATTGACAGGCCGATTTTAAGGAGTTGTTTCATAAGTGTAATTTATACTCTAAGAACGAATCCAAAAAGCTCATTCGGATTCGTTTATTTAAGCTGCTCAGCAGATTAATTGTAAAACTAACAGGATATACGGTGTGTCAATCAGGGCGTCGCAAATTAACAAGAATTAAATGGCTTTGATAAGTGCTACCTTGCAGCATTGTAAAGCGCGGTAAGCAAATTTTGAGCTGCCTTTTGACACCGCCGCAAACCAGGCTAAACGTTAATCTTGATTAACTACTCGTTCTTGCGAGATTTGAGCATTTTCATTGGCACACCCGCGACAACCGCATAATCCTCGACCGGCTTGTTCACCACAGTACTGGCACCAATAATACTTCCTGTGCCGATGGTAACGCCATCAAGAACCTGCACGTTGCTACCAAACCAAACGTTGTCGGCAATTTTAATTCCGCCCTGCGGCAACATTCCTTGTTTCTTGAACGGCAATTCCAAACTATCCGTACCGTAAGGGCCGCTGCCGATAAAGTAACTCATAGCGCCGATCAAAACCTGATCTCCCATAACGACATCACTACCTTGCATCGCATGAACCAGCGTATTGATACCAATAGTACAACCACTGCCGATAGTGATATCGCCATTTTTACAAGACAACACAACATTTCGACTTACAATTGTATTGTCGCCAATCACGATTCCATTATTGGAACTTCCTTTAGCATCCAACACCGCGCCATCATCAATAATAACGCCCTCACCAATACTGACCTTTAAGCCATGACGAATTGCCACGCCCTGGCCAAACACAACATTAGCCCCGACGGACCCAAGCACTCGAGGATAAAAAATCTTACGCAACAACAAACCCAGCGCACCGGGAACCCACGAGGTAAACAGCATGATCAGCTCAAACTTAATCAAATACCAAATACTGGAAGACCCCAACGCCAAATCCTGATAGCGGCGCATAGTAGACTTACTACTATCAGTCAGTTGCTCATGCAAGGTAGCGTCGCTTAGTTCAGGTCGGGTCATAAGGAATTTTCACTCTATCAATGGGTGTATCGAAAAAAAACCAACTCGCTTTTGCATATAGATCTGGAGTTTTTTTTAGTTACTTTTTGTTCCAGAGCAGGCAGTTCAACGCACAGACATGGAGCGTGGATTTTCACGTAACGATCGAGCATTGAACTAACGATGTTCTGGAGCAAAAAGCGACTCATAAAAACACAAATTTTAGTGTTGGTGTCCACCGGCGCCATGCACATGCCCGTGTTCAATCTCTTCAGCAGACGCTTTTCGAATTTCGCTGATCGAACATTCAAAGTGCAGCTGTTTACCAGCCAACGGATGATTGCCATCGACGGTGACTATATCGTTCTCCATTGCTGTGACTACCACGGGTACTGGGCCTTGCTCAGTTTCAGCTTGAAAACGCATACCTACTTGCACTTTATCAAGTTCTTCTCCAAAGGCAGACGTTGGAACTTGTTGCACGAGAGCTTCAACTGGCATGCCATAACCTTTTTCAGGTTCAACCACTGCGTTGATAGTATCGCCGATACTTTTTCCTTCGAGCTGTTCTTCAAGGCCGATGATTATGTTACTCGCACCATGCAGATAGACTAATGGATCTTGCCCTTTAGATGAATCTAAAACTTCGCCAGCGGCGTCTTTAAGTTCGTAATGCATGGTGACCACGGAATTTTCTTTAATAGGCATAATGATGTATTGGTTATTGATGGAAAAGTACTAAACAATTGGAGATTATGCCAAATGCCTGAATGAATTTGAAACTGATTTTGGCCATTAATCCTGTAAATGCTGATTATGCCAATGAAATCAATGTCGTGCTTGGCGCGAGTTATGACGATTCTTCTCGCTAATTTTGGCCGCACTAGCCTTAAGCTTAGTGTCAGCGCTGGTTAGACATTTAGGAAAAGACTTAAGCCCAGACTTAGAGTGGTCAGTTTCAATTGCACTGCGCAGGCTAACGCGGTCAATATCTAAATCTTCAGAGGCAATATTAAATACTAGGTCGTAGAGACGTAATAGAGAAATTTTATGGGTTTGGCCGGTGCGCGTAAAAACGCCACTGGATATAACCGAGAAGTTAGCAAACGGTTGTTCGCGCAATATCAGTTTAAGGGTCTCACTAAAGCGCCCGGAGTTGCCAATTAGATCCCAGTATCGTGCAAAACGATTAATATTTTGCACATCGTGATAGCTAATACAGTCGCTTGAAACAATACTGAACGGCGGATTGGGATTAAATACCAACTTGTGTGCCAAGGTATGCCGCACAATTGGCGAGCCCTTTAAGCGCTTTAGAATCCCTACTTGAATTTCGTGCGGCGAGAGCGCGTGTAATTGATCAAAACTATCAGCGAAACTTTCAAGTGATTCTCCAGGTAGACCAAAAATCAGATCGGCGTGTACGTAGGCATTACTGTGTTGGCAAATCCAACTAATGTTCTGCTTGGCTTTTTCGTTATCTTGGCGGCGACTAATGCGCGCCTGTACTTGTGGGTTAAATGTTTGAATTCCAATTTCAAATTGCAAGCTTCCTTTAGGAAATTTTGCAATCATGTCCTTAAGCGCATCTGGTAAATGATCGGGGATGACTTCGAAGTGCAAGAACAAATCATCGTTCATTCTGTCTAGGAAAAACTGCAATATCCGCAGGCTATTTTTGACCTTCAAATTAAAGGTACGATCTACGAATTTAAAGTGCCGTGCGCCGCGCAGATAGAGGCCATCCATCTGTTCCAAAAAGTGGTCTAAATCGAATGGCCATGCCGTTTTATCAAGCGCAGACAAACAAAACTCACACTTAAATGGGCAGCCGCGAGATGCTTCAACATACAACACCCTATTGTTAATATCGTCCTCATCATAAAGTGTATAAGGCATTTTAATTAGATCTAGTTTTGCCTGCTCGCCGTTAATCACTTTTTCAGAACTTATGCCATCTATTGCCTCTTCCCCCGCTAATAGAGCTCTGGCCAATTGCGTAAAACTGACCTCCCCCCAACCAGTAATAATGTGGTCAGCAAGTTTCACAATTGATTGATCCTCTATTTCATGACTTACTTCAGGGCCACCTAGAACAACCACTATGTCAGGAGCCACTGCGCGCAATAAGGCGATTACCTGTTCGGTCTGCACAACATTCCAAATATACACACCAAAACCAATTATCTTAGGCTGGTGGATTAAAAGGCGCTCGACAACGTCTTCCGGGCGAGACTCTAAGGTAAACTCTTCGATAACGCATTGATCTTGCATTTCAGCCAGATTGGCATGTAAATAACGCAGGCCGAATGCACTATGGATATAGCGCGCATTGAGAGTACTCAGCACTATCGAGGTGCCTGCCTCTCTGGCTATTGAGTCTAATTGCATACTGCTTGCGCCTTAATTTTAATCATAAATTTGAACTAGGCTTTGCCTAGCTACTATCAAGTTGAAGTTTGCATCTGAACTATTTGATTGAGCACAAAAGCGCAGGCATGAAATGCAAATGTGCCCGTCAGGTGCGAAATCGAACCCATTCCGCCAGCGCAGTTTAGCGCATTGGACGGTAAGTTTTGGTCAGCCTCTAGACTAGCTTCAGCGCTATTTTGAGACTGAGGTTTTTCACTGCTCAAGCCACCTTCCCCGTCTGGGTAGACCAATTGCTCGTCGGAATAAACACAGGCTATCCCAAAGCTCCTCTTCAGATTACGTGAAAAACCATAATCCTGGCGAAGTAATTTCCGAGTTCTGGCTAGCAGCACATCCTGCTTGGTTCGACTCAAGTCACACTGTTTAACTTTACTTGGATCAATCTGGCCACCCGCCCCGCCCACGGTCAGTATTTTGATTTTATTTTTTTTACAATGATGGATCAGCGCCGCCTTTACCCGAAAATCATCAATACAATCGATCACATAGTCGAAGTCCGGTTTAATCAGTTCTGGTAAATTGTCTCGACTAATAAAATCATCTATGGCGCCTACCTTACAGGTCGGATTTATCTGCAAGACTCTATCTTGCATAACCAACACTTTATCGCGACCCACGCTATCCGATGTTGCCAATAGCTGGCGGTTGATGTTCGATTCAGAAACCACATCCATGTCTATCATGCTTATAGCACCAAGCCCACTGCGTGCAAGGCTCTCCACCACCCACGAACCTACTCCGCCTATGCCAATCACACAAACGTGGGCAGCTGAAATTCTGGTTAAACCTACGTCACCGTAAACACGCGAAATTCCACCAAATCGACGCGCATGCGAATTTGAGTCAGCAACATCGTCAGACGTTGGGGTAGTGGCTGTCGAACCAGCGTTTGTGTTGGGTTCCTGTTTCATGAACGTTAGCGAATACAAAATAAGTTAAACTAGATTTTCTGGCCTTAGACAACTTCTGATTAATAATGAATCAATAGATGAATATTCTCGTTGACACACTTATCGACACTCATTGCCATATTGATTTTGCGGTGTTTGATGAAGACCGTGACCAAGTTCTGTGCCACGCTGCGGCACTTGGGGTGAGAACAATCGTGGTACCCGCGGTTAGTGCTAGCAGTTGGCAGCAAACCATCAAAATCTGCTCGCCTCGATTGAATGATGCTAAAGGGCTGTTAAAACCACAAACTGACGGCTCTGCAAAACTGTTACTTGCCTTGGGCTTGCACCCCATATTTATTGACCAACACCAACCACAACATCTTACAGAGTTAGACGCTTTGATCAGCCAACATAGCCCCATAGCGGTTGGTGAAATCGGTTTGGACTTCTTCCAACGAGAATTGAATCGCGAAAAACAAGTAGCGTATTTCACGAAGCAGCTGATTATAGCAAAACGACATGCTCTGCCGGTAATTATTCACAACCGTAAGGCGCATGACGAATGTATTAAATTACTCAGTCAACACAAGCTTAAGGGCGGCATCATACATGCCTTCAATGGGAGCATTCAACAGGCGGAAAAATATATTGAATTGGGATATTTACTAGGTTTTGGCGGCATGCTGACCTACCAACGCTCACGAAAATTAAGGCAATTGGCCAAGGCATTGCCGATCGACTCTCTGGTGTTGGAAACCGACGCCCCAGACATGACCGTATCGCAACATGCGGGACAACGTAATAGCCCGCAATACCTACCACTGATATTAAAAGAACTTGCTGAAATCAAACAGATGAACACAAGTGATGTTGCACAAGCTTGCACGCAAAACTTCAATAATGTTTTCTTAGATTAAAATTGAGACTAAGCCCTATCTGGAAGGGCAACTCCGAAGGTTAAGCGGCTTATAAAACGTAGGTCAGTCATGTTTACTAGCCATACCCGAGCCTAAAACAACTTATTTACAACGGTTTCTCCCAATCGAAACCAGCAACCGTGTAATCTATAGACATAATCTTGCGTCTCTATCCTAGACAATATCTCGCAACACATTTGATATTGATGCTGATTACGATACGATTTGACAATACTTTGGGAGCCTGCGATCTGGTTTCTAAGAAAACAGTAAGCTAATTATGAAAAATACTTTAAGCGCCGCAGTTCTACTAATTGGTGATGAATTGCTGTCTGGCAGCATTCAAGACGAGAACCTACCGCACATCGCGATAAAGCTTGAAAAGCGTGGGATACGAGTACGTGAAACCCGCATCGTGCCCGATATCGAGTTTGAAATCGTAGAGGCATTGAATGCCTTAAGAGCCAAATACGACTATGTATTCACCACCGGCGGCGTTGGCCCTACGCACGACGACATCACCTCAGACTCCATCGCAAAAGCCTTTGGGGTAGCCAACGTGGTTCAACAAGACGTATTCGACATCATCCAGAGTTATCTGAATAGCAAGGAGGTAGAATTTACCCCAGCCGCGCAACGAATGGCCTGTGCGCCAGAGGGTGCCGAAGTAATTAAAAGTGCGCATTCAATTGTTCCGGGCTACCGAATGGACAACGTTTTTGTTATGGCCGGCGTGCCAAGAATCATGCGCCTGATGTTAGATTCGATTGTCGATACGCTTAAAATAGGCAGCGCCATACTAAATTCATCTGTACACGCCAATGTTAGCGAGGGCGAGATAGCCGCAGTACTAGAAGATATCCAACAGCAACACCCTGACGTTGATATTGGCAGCTACCCGCAAGAACCCGACTCTATAAAAAGCAACTACAGAGTGATTTTTGTGGTGCGCGGCACCGACCAAAATCAAATCAATAAGGTCTGTGAAAAAATCCTGTCTGCATGTACCGCAGGTGGATTTGAAGCCGTTAGTGCCTAGTTAAGAGGGCCGCTCAACCTTGATCAGCGGCCTCATAACGATCAATATAAATACGTCACAAACTAAGCAGGTACTGGCTTGGAATTTAGCTCACTCACATAACCCGCATACTTTGCACGCAAACGATCCGCCTTTTTGGGGTCGATATTAATTTTATCGAAGTCTCCATTAATGTGCGGAATTGCCAGCAACCGCTTATCCATAACTGAATACCACCACCAAGGGATATAGGCGACGAAATACATCCCAAAGTAACCGGAAGGCAATTCTGGCAGATCGTCGAAACTGCGTAAGCTTTGGTAAGGTCGCGATGGATTCGCATGATGATCCGAATGGCGTTCCAGTTGAAATAGCATCAAGTTACTAAAGATGTGATTAGCATTCCATGAATGATGCGGCTGGCAACGCTCGTACTTACCATTGTCCTTTTTAGCGCGCAGCAAGCCGTAGTGCTCAATATAGTTAGCGCTGGTCAATTGCGACCAGGCAACAAAGTTGTGTATCAATAAAAAGGGAAGAACAATCCAACCATATAGTGCCATCGCCAGCACATGAATGAGCAGTGATAGTGAGTAGGATTGTAAAATATGATTTTGAATACTCCAGAACCTAAACCCACGTTTACGCAAGCGGTCTGTTTCTGCAGCCCAGCCGCGTTTTGCTGCGCCCGGTATTTCGCGCAACATAAAACTATAAATCGACTCACCCATGCGAGAACTGGCAGGGTCCTCTGGGGTTGATACATCACGATGGTGGCCAAGGTTATGCTCTACGCAAAAATGACCGTAGGCAGTCACCGCTAGCGTAAGTCGTGACAGTCTGCGTGCAAGTTTGGTGTTTTTATGTCCCATCTCATGCGCAGTATTGATACATAAACCACTGTAAATTCCCGCAACAACCGCGAACCCAATATAGAAGCCAATGGCTAGGTCTTGGGTACCAATCAACCAAATCGAAACAGCCAAGGCAAAGAAATGCAGCGGAATAATGAGGATAGTCAAATTACGATAATAATTATCGTCATCTAACTGCGGCACGATCTCTTCAGGGGGGTTAGTCCGATCCGTGCCGAGCAAATAATCTAGCGCCGGAATCAAACCATAACCAACACCAAGCGGCACCAAAAGCATCCACGGATTGTTCGTCTGAAAATACGCCAGCACCGCAAACACCGGCACCAATGGCCAAAATAGTGATAATAACCACCAATGTCGCTTCTTATCAGTATATTGAATCAGACCTTTCTCTGGGTGCTCTAATTGGTAGCTTGTCATAGTAATAACCTTTTGCGTGCAGTTTGAATTTTAATCTAGCCTAGCGTTTAAACAAAAATTCAAACATGAGTTGAATTTAGAGTTTACTCCGATCAGCTGTGGATGGAATAGCATTCACAGACAACCAACTTATCATTAACTGACATAATCATTCAAAAATGCTAAGGTATTCAAATGCATGCTAACTACCAAGTTGCGAGCCCCTACCTGCGTTTAATGCTGCAAGCTGATGAGAAAGTGCACGCATTACTGATCGAGGCGAGCGACATAGACTTAAACTCAATACTGAAAGCCGACTATGTGGGCGGCGATGTCATCAATCAAATATTTGAGGTTTTGCAAGCACAAGGCTTGGAATCATGGGTAATACAATACGCCGATCATCTAGGGGTAGGCAGTCACGGCCCGTTAAGCTTCGCGGCACTAAGTGCGCCAAATTTACGCAGCGCAATCGATGTAGTAGCGAATTTCATTAGCATACGCTCATCCGGAACACAGGTTCAATTGCGTCAGAATGAGCAACGCCTTGAGTACGTTCTGACTGACCTAACACAGCAAAAATTAGTCGGACGATGGCTGATAGAATCCAATTTGCTCGTAATTCAAAGGCTAATTGAGGCAATTATTGCGCACCCACTGGGGGCTTATGCCGAAGTTCACTTCGCCTATCCAAAGCCCACGCACCACAAGGCTATAGATCTTCTTTTCAACACTCAATGCAAATATGCCGCTAAGGAAAGTTATCTCAGTATTCCGTTGTCGTGGGGTGAAATTAGTTCACCCTTATCAGACCCTGACTTGTATAGAAGCAACCTAGCAAAGTGCCGTGAATTAAAACTCGCCTTAGAAACAAGCAAGGCTGATGTGGAACACGTGGTCCAAACCCGCCTATTAAATCATTTCGATCGCCGTTTAACGAATCAAGCACGGTTAGATAAAATTCCAAATTTAGATGTCTTGGCAGCTGAATTATTCATATCCCCTAGAACCTTAATTCGCAAACTATCTGCCAAGGGCACTTCCTTTCGAGAAATATTAGAACAAGTTCGGCAGAATCTAGCCGAACACTTATTGAGTAATACCTACCTTACCGCTGCAGAGATCTCTGGCTTATTGGGGTATCAAGAACCAGCGAATTTCACCCGAGCATTTAAACGCTGGACCCAGCGCACCCCCAGCGACTGGAGACGTAACCGTTAACCAAAACGTTTAGCTGATTAGAATACTTCGCCTACCCTCATAGGGATAGAATCAATGCCCCGCGAATAAGCTAGTAATTAGGTCGCGCATCCATCGACTAGCAGGGTCTTGTTCGGTACTGGAATGCCAGTACAAGAACGAACCAAGACTTTGGATCTCGTACGGTAGCGGTTTAATGACCAACGGCAATTGCTCCGCCAAACCTTTTGGCACGGTCCATAATAAATCGTTTTGAGCAGTGACTCGCCCGGCAACAAAATAGTGCTGAACCCGCATACTGACGTTGCGCTTATAACCAAGTTTCGCCAGCGCCATGTCAGCATGGCCCCGGCCAATTTGACGGCTAGACACATGAATGTGCTTGGCATCCAAATATCGTTCAATCGTTAACTTTTGTTTGGCCAGTGGATTCTCGGGACGCATGGCGCAAACATATTCATCCTTAGGCAGCAATTGCCGGCTGAGATTACGCACCGCAGGCAGCGGTGTATCAACCACAAAATCTAACTGGCCTGTTGCCAGATGCTTTTCAGCTTGTTCACGCGCGACATAATAACTGGATATGACTACCCCAGGAGCACTACGGTTCAGTTCTTGCTGGAGGCGCGGCAGTATCACCGAGTCCGAAAAATCATTCATAGAGAATCGATAACGCTTGGTCGAACTTTCGGGATCAAACTTAATATTTTGATTAACCGCCATATCAAGTAACTGCAAGGCATCTCGCACTCTATCGATCATCGATTTCGCTACCGGTGTCGGTAACATGCCTGACGGCGTGTGTACGAATAATGGGTCATTCAAGGTTTCGCGCAAACGGCGTAAAGAATTACTGACCGCCGGCTGGGTGATATTCAATATCTCACTGGCACGAGTCAAATTGCCTTCTTGATAAATAATTTCAAAAACTTTGAGTAGATTTAGATCGATTCGTTCTAGTTTCATAATACAAGTTAGTTCGCTAAGTCTGCATTAGACTAGCTTAGTTAAGGAACCTCTGATCAAGCCTAAACCGTGGCGGCGCAACCACAGCAGCACCACACCCATCATTCAGCTTGTTTATTCTGACTGATTGTCATAATAAACCTGATATATACACAGTGAAAGCCTATTCAGGCGATCTGTGCAGATCGACTTAACCCGATAAAGCATAAGTGGGCGCAACACCGCCCTTTTAATCAGCGAAATCGTTGGCTGCATGCAGGGTTTTTATTCAGCACTACCAAGACTTCGCCTTAACCGCTATGCTACGAGTTTGGAAGACTTAAATCGATGCTACTGCGCCGCTTGGAGTTCGATGCATTATTCCACCAGCCTCGCTACGAATCACTAAATTCAAGAGACTCCTAGCGCCCTCAAACGTATATTTAAGATTTACTCATGTCCCAATTTGATTTAGATAACGAAAAACTTGCCGCCTACCTAGAGCAACATATTGAAGGTTTTAAAGGCCCACTAAGCTCTTCAAAATTTGCTGGCGGGCAGTCCAACCCCACATTTCGTTTAGACACCCCTACGGTAAGCTACGTTTTACGTCGCAAACCACCCGGCAAACTACTCAAAGGAGCACACGCGGTAGACCGCGAATATCGCGTATTGACTGCTTTACGAGACACTGAGGTGCCGGTCGCCAAAACTTACCACCTGTGCAGTGACGAAAGCATCATTGGCAGCATGTTCTACATTATGGAATTTGTAGAGGGGCGAGTAATTTGGGACCCAACGTTACCAGGAATGACGCCCAGTCAACGCACAGAGATTTATCAGGAGATGAATCGAGTTCTCGCGGCCCTTCACTGTGTGAACATACATGATGCTGGCCTTGAGAGCTTTGGCAAACCTGGCGACTACTTTGGCCGCCAGACCAACACATGGACCAAGCAATATCGCGCTAGCGAAACCAAAACTATTCCAGCAATGGAACAATTGATTGATTGGCTGCCAGCAAACCAGCCTGTTGATGATGGTCGAACCAGCATTGTTCATGGCGACTACCGGCTGGATAATTTAATGTTTCACCCTGAGC